>DASYAD010000334.1:0-6239 GCA_036501515.1 Trebonia sp.
CCGGCTCTGTTGTTTCGGTTGTTTCGACGGGTACGGTCGGGGCGGCCTCCGCCACGACCTCGGCAGGAAGGGAAATGATCCGGCCGAAGGCCGCCGAGGCGATGGCTACGATCACGATGCCGAGACCGGTGAAGAACCCGACCTGCTCCGCGATCCGCATCGTTACGGTGAGGCTAGCCGGCGAGCCGCCGAGCGGAACATTGTTGTTCCACAGCGGGCTGAACACGGTGCCCAGGGTGAACCATGCGCCTCCCGCGGCAGCCAGTACCGCGCCGAACAACGCGATGTGACGGCCAGCCGCCACCATGAGCAGGATGCCGCCGACGAACACCGCGGCACCCGGCAGAATCTCCAGCCACAGCCGCGCCAAGGTGTAAGTCCAGGCGATGTCCGGCGTGTAGGCGTAGTGGAAATATGGACCGACGAAGGCGATGAGGCCGCCCCAGAGTCCTAGCAGGGACAACACGAACCCGCTCAGGACTCCGCGACTGCGCCGCATCCGCAGCATCCCAGTCATGCCTATCACTTCCCAATCCTTGTGATTTGGGTCTCTGCAGACATCGCCTACCCGCCAAACGACGGGATATTCATTTTTCTGAACGGACTAGTGGTGACTCCCGGCTGTCACGCGTCGCGCAGCCGGAGCAGCGCGCCACCGAGGGCCAGCGCGCCGGCGGCCCACAGGGCCACGACCCCGAGACCCGCCCACGGGGCCAGCGGCAGGCTGTGCGGGTCAATCGTTGCCTGGCTGTCCAGGCCCGCGGACATCGGGCCGATCTGCTCCAGTCGCCGCTTCAGGGCCTGGTCGCCGACCGCCAGGGCCGCGACAGGGAACAGGTAGAGCAGCCCGAGCACGACCCCGGTCGCGACGGCGGAGTCGCGCACGATCGCGGTAACGCCAAGGCCGAGCAGCGCCACCAGCGTGAGGTACGCCGTCGCGCAGCACCAGGCTCGCGCCGTCGCCCAGCTGGCCAGGTCGAAGCCGTGGCCGGCGGTGAACCCGTGGCCCGGCAGGACGATGACGCCGGCTAGCGTGGCGGCCCCCAGGGCGAGCGCGGACGCGAGCAGAACCGGGCCGCCGAGCACCAGCGCCTTGGCGGCCAGCAGCCGCCGCCGCCGTGGTATCGCGGTCAGCGTCACCCGGATCATGCCGGTGCTGTACTCGCCGCCGAGGGCGAGCACGCCGGCGAGGGCGGCGACCGCCTGGCCGAGGTACACGCCGGCCAGGCTGATCCTCGCCGGATCCTGGCCGCAGGCCGCTGCCGGGCACCGCGCCGCGGCGACCGTGACGCCGCTGACCGCCACGCTGAGCACGACCAAGGCGGCGAGTAGCCAGGGCACGGCGGGGTCGGAGCACGCCTTCGCCCACTCGGCGCGGATCGCCCGCCTCACGCGTCCCTCCGGTTCAGTGCCAGAGCGGCCAGAGCCAGGAAGACGGCGGTCCACGCGCACAGCACCGCGAAGCCGGTCCACGCTGGCAGCGGGAAGTAGCCGTAGGCGGGCGCGTACACGTCGTCAACCTGCGGATACTGGACGACGGTCTGCTCGACCGCGAACGCCGCCGCCGGCGTGACCCGCATCAGCCAGTCGGCGGCGCCGAGCGGCAGGACGGGGATCGAGACGGCCAGCACGTACGGCGCGGCGATCAGCGCGATGACAGCGGCGACCGCGGCGGCGCCGCGCCGCGCGATGGTGCCGATCGCGACCGCGAGCACGGCGCAGACGGCGAGCGCCGCCGCGGTCCCGACGATCACCCGCAGTTCGGTCACCGCCGTCGTCGGCGGCAGGTACACGCCGTGGGACCGCAGCACCCGCTGCCCGGCCGGCACCGCGACCGCCGTCCCGGCCAGCGCCGCGGCGAACGCCACCAGCCCGGTCACCGCGGCCTTGGCGGCCAGCACCCGGCCGCGCCGCGGGCACGCGGCGAGCGTGACCCTGATCAGCCCGCGGCGGTACTCGGCGGTGATGAACATCGCCCCGACGACCACCAGGATGATCAGCGCGATGAACGCGCCCGCCAGGGTCTGCGCGGGTGTCGTGCCGATTCCCGACGGCCCGTAGGTGACGGGCCCGATGTCGCCGGACCCCATCACCGTGAACTGGCCGTCTGCCCGCGAGTATCCGGTCGCGGGCCCGGCCGCGGGACCGGACGAGCCGCCCACGTCGGTCCCGGTCCACATGCCGCCGCGCCAGGTCAGCGCCGCATGATCGAAGACCGCCGTGGACTGGCTGGGGCTGCCCGTGATCGCCGCGACCCCGAGCGAGGTCTGCGTCCACTGCGGCGACGTGGTGAACAGCCCGCCCTGCACGGTCGCCGGCAGCCCCGGCAGGGCCACGTCGCCGACTCGTGTCCAGCGCGCCCCGTCGGCGGACGCGTAACCGGTGACCGTCGAGCCGGACCGGGTCAGCCGCAGCCAGCCCGCGTGGACGGCCGGGCCCGCGATGTCCCCGGTGAAGTCGTCCTGCATCCGCACGCCGTGGCTGCCGGTGACCATGATCGCCGCGTACGCGGACCCCGGCGTGAGGCCGGCCTTGAGGATGATCCCGGCCTTCGCCCACGGCACGAGGGCCCGCCGAGTGCCCCCGTGCGGCACACGCACCGCGCTCGCCAGCGACGTCAACCGGACGGTGAGGCTCCCGTTTCCCGTCAGCGCCTGGTGCACGAAGTAGAAGCTGTCCGACACGGCCTCGCCGCCGGGCCCGGTCAGCTGCGCGCACGAGTTCCCGTAACAGGTGCCCTGGTCCCCGCCGCCCAGCCCGAGCCCCGCGATGGCGACCGCCGCGAGAACCACGGCGACCACCCAGCCCCGTACCGAACGGAACTTCACCCACTCGGCCCGGATCACAGCTGTCCCCGGTAGTCGACTGCGTCGCTGGTCAGCGAAAGATAGGCGTCCTCAAGCGACCCCCAGCGCCCCACCAGCCCGGCAACAGGGCTGTCGGCGATGACCCGCCCGTGGCCCACGACGATCACGTGGTCGGCCACGTCCTGCAGTTCGCGCATCAGGTGGCTGGCGACCAGCACCGTGCGGCCTTGGGCGGCGAGCGACCGCAGGAAGCCGCGGAGCCAGACGATACCTTCCGGGTCCATGCCGTTGAACGGCTCGTCGAACATCAGCACCGGCGGGTCGCCGAGCAGCGCCGCGGCGACGCCGAGCCGCTGCCGCATGCCGAGGGAGTAGCCGCCCGCCCGGCGCCCTGCGACGGCCGCCAGCCCGGTGAGCTGGAGTACCTCGCCGACCCGCCGCGTCGGCAGCTGCTGCGATAGTGCCAGCCAGCGCAGGTGGTTGCGGGCGCGGCGGCTGGGTTGCAGGGCGCCGGCGTCGAGCAGCGACCCGACATGGAGCAGCGGATGCTCGAGCGACCGGTACGGACGGCCCTCGACGAGGGCCGTCCCTGAATCGGGCCGGTCCAGCCCGAGGATCATGCGCATCGTGGTGGATTTGCCCGCGCCGTTCGGCCCTGCGAAGCCCGTGACGTGGCCGGGCAGCACGGTGAACGTCATCCCGTCCAGCGCGCGCACCGGCCCGTACCGCTTTCTGAGCTCGTGAACTTCGATCATGCGGACCGTTGTACGCGGACGCCGGTGTCAGCACCGTGCCTGCCGCTGACACCTGGCTGACACCGTGGGCTATGGCATCGTTGGAGGCATGCGGGTACTGGTCGCCGAGGACTTCGAGGTCCTCGCGCGGGCCATCGCAACCGGGCTGCGGCGCGAGGGCATGGCCGTCGACGTGGTGCTCGACGGCGACGGCGCGCTGGAGTCGCTGGCGGTGACCAGGTACGACGTGGTCGTGCTCGACCGGGATCTGCCGGGGGCGCATGGCGACGAGGTGTGCCGCCAGATCGTGGCCGGCGGCTGCGGCAGCCGGGTGCTGATGCTGACCGCCGCGAGCACGGTCGCCGACCGGGTGGACGGGCTGGGGCTCGGGGCCGACGACTACCTGCCCAAGCCCTTCGACTTCGCGGAGCTCGTGGCCAGGATCCGGGCGCTGGCCCGGCGGCCGCCGGTCGCGGTGCCGCCGGTGCTGAAGGCCGGTGACCTCACCGTGGACCCGGCACGCCGAGTGGCGGTCAGGGCAGGGCGCCGGCTCGACCTCAGCCCGAAGGAGTTCGCCGTCCTCGAATGCCTGCTCGCGGCCGGCGACCGGATCGTGTCCGCCGAGGAACTGCTCGAGCGGGTCTGGGACTCGGCGGCTGATCCGTTCACCACCGCGGTGAAGACCACCATCAGGCGGCTGCGGCTGAAGCTGGGCGACCCGCCGGTCATCCACACCGTCCGGGAGGGCGGTTACCGGGTCGGATGTCCATGAGCGTCCGGCTGCGGTTCGCGCTGCTGTACGCGGGGGCGTTCCTTATCTCGGGCCTGCTGATCATCGGGCTCGTGTTCTTCGCCGTGAGTTCCACCACGCAGGTCGGCGCCTCGGGATCGCCGGTGGTCAGGCACCCGTTCGCCGAGTCCTTCGGGCCGATCGCCGACGTCGTCGCGAGCCTGGCCGTGCTCGTGCTGCTGTCGGTGGCGGTCGGCTGGCTGCTCGCGGGCCGGCTGCTCCGCCCGGTCCGGGTGATCACCGCGACCGCGCGGGACATCTCCGCCAGCAACCTGAGCAGGCGGCTGCGAACCGGCCGCCGCGACGACGAGTTCACCAGGCTCGGCGAGACGCTGAACGAGCTGTTCGCGCGGCTGGAGGCGTCGTTCCAGGCGCAACGGCACTTCGTCGCCAACGCCTCCCACGAGCTCCGTACGCCGCTCACCGCGGAGCGGACCCTGCTGCAGGTGGCGCTCGCCGATCCAGGCGCCAACGCGGCGGCCCTGCGCGACGCCTGCGAGCAGGTCCTGGCGCTTGGCACCCGGACCGAGCACCTCATCGACGCCCTGCTCACCCTCGCGACGGGGGAGCGGGGGATCGAGCGGATGGTGCCCCTCGACCTGTCCGGGCTCGCCGCCCGAGTCGTCGAGACCCGCGCCGAGGCGGCCAGCGAGCGCGGCGTGCGCCTCGACGCCAAGCTGGACCTCGCGCCGGCCGTGGGCGACCCCAGGCTGACGGAGAGCCTGATCGCGAACCTGACGGACAACGCCCTCAGGTACAACGTCCCAGACGGCTGGGCGGAGGTATCCACCGCGACCCGCGACGGCCGAGCGATCGTATCGGTGCGCAACACCGGCCAGGAGATCCCGCCGGCGGAACTGAACCGCCTGTTCCTCCCGTTTCAGCGCATGGGCGCGGAACGCGCCCATCACCATGCCGGCCACGGCCTCGGCCTGGCGATCGTCCGCGCCATCGCCGACGCGCACGGCGCCTCACTGACCGCGACCGCCCGCCCAGACGGCGGCCTCGAGGTAGCGGTTATATTTCCGCAAGCTGGCCTTCAGACAGCACAGGTAGACCGCACAGGGAGGACGCCATGAGTTCCACGCCGGGGCACCACCACGACGCGAAGCTGGATCCGCCGCGCGTGCAGGAAGTCAGCGACGGCGTCTTCGCCTACATTCAGCCCGACGGCACCTGGTTCATCAACAACACCGGGTTCCTGGTCGGCGCCGCGGGCGTGACCAGCGTGGACGCCTGCTCGACCGAGCGGCGGACCCGCGCCTACCTGGCGGCGATCGCGGAAACGAGCCCGCAGCCGGTCCGCACGCTGATCAACACCCACCACCATGGCGACCACACGCACGGCAACTACCTGTTCGGCGGCGCGACGATCGTGGCGCACGACCGCTGCAGGGACGAGGTGCTCGCCGCCGGCCTGCCGTACTTCCCCGGCGTCTTCCAGGACGTGGACTGGGGCGACATCAAAGTAACCCCGCCGTTCCTCACCTACTCCGACCGCGTCACCCTCTACAGCGATGACCTGCGCTGCGAGGTCCGCTACGTGGGCACGCCGGCGCACACCACCAACGACTCCGTCGTCTGGCTGCCAGAACGCTCCGTCCTTTTCACCGGCGACCTCATTTTCAACGGCGGCACGCCGTTCATGCTGATGGGCTCGATCACCGGCGCGATCGACGTCCTGGAAAACGTCGTCAAGCCGCTGGCTCCGAAGACCATCGTCCCGGGCCACGGCGAGGTCTGCGGCCCGGAGGCGATCGACGACGTGCTCGGCTACCTGCGCTTCGTCCTCAACCTGGCGCGGCGCGGCAAGGACGCCGGGCTGTCTCCGTTCGAGACCGCCCGCGACAACGGCCTGGGCCCGTACGCCGGCCGCAGCGACCCAGAGCGCATCGTCGGCAACCTGCA
>DASYAD010000335.1:0-42758 GCA_036501515.1 Trebonia sp.
CGTCGCGACCGGCAAGCAGATCCGGGCAATCATCGGCCACAGCGGCTGGGTGTGGAGCGTGGCGTTCAGCCCAGACGGAGCACTGCTGGCCACCACCAGCGCCGACAACACTGCGCGGATATGGCAGTGAGTGGGAACCCCATTCTGTTTGAACCGCCCCGACGAGCAGATCACTCGGAGCGTGCACCCGTCCGCCTCTCACAATCCTCTCACAGACTGGGGAGTCAGCAGTGGACCCGGATACGTTCACCGGACTGGCTATGGACCCTGACCTGCGCATCCGGACCCCGGTGGACTCACCGGACGCTCGGCACGGGACTACGGATCAAAAGGTTGGGGGTTCGAGTCCCTCCGAGCGCGCTCGTTTGAGACAGCGACGACCAAGACCCTGATCGGCTTACCGGCTGGCCAGGGTCTTGCTCGTTGTCGGGGACCAGGGTACGAGGACCGTCTTCTCGGTACTGAGAGGTGGCCTTCTCGCTTGTGTGAGGCCTTGTCTCTCGCAAACTCTCACGGTTTCCATGGCGGTCGATGCCAGCATGGTCCGCATGCCCAACGACGACAATTCCCCCGCCGGCCTCGCCGCGACGTCCGCTGTGTCTGTCGCCTCGCCGGTGCCCAACGACTATGACGGTTTCGCCGAGGTGTACTCGGCCGAGAACGATGGCAACCTGCTCAACGCCTACTACGAGCGGCCCGCCACCCTCGGCCTGGCCGGGGACGTGACCGGGCGGCGGATCCTCGACGCTGGCTGCGGCTCGGGGCCGCTGTTCGCGGCGCTGCGGGACCGGGGTGGCGTCGTGAGCGGATTCGACAAAAGCGCCGGGATGCTGGAGCTGGCCAGGCGGCGGCTCGGCCCCGGCGCGGACCTGCGGGTGGCGGACCTGCGGAGCCCGCTGCCGTACGCCGACGGGGCGTTCGACGACGTCATCGCGTCGCTGGTGCTGCACTACTTTGCGGACTGGACGGCGCCGCTGGCCGAGGTGCGCCGCGTACTGCGGCCCGGCGGCCGGCTGATCGCGTCGGTGAACCATCCCCTCACTGGCCACCCGATTGTGCGCCCGGGCGCGGACTACTGGGCGACTTACGAGTGGTCCGAGGAGTACACCACCGCCAGCGGCGAGAAGTTCGCGCTGGCCAACTGGCACCGGCCGCTGCCCGCGATGATCGAGGCGTTTACCGCGGCCGGCTTCCGGATCGCTGCGATCAGCGAGCCGGCCCCCGCGCCAGACACCCCGCGCGAGCTGATCCCCGATTCTCCGCTGGACCAGCCGCCGGCCGCCTTCCTGTGCTTCATGTTCTTCGTCCTGCAAGCCGACTGATCACCGCGCGATGAACGAGGCGGGCTTACCGAGCTTCCCAAGCGGCTAATGTGACTGGTAGTGCCAACGTTTTGGAGATTTTTATCTAATCGGAAACTCTTATGTACTATGACGCGGAAAGTTTCCATTATATGTTCCGGGGCCAGTCGCTATGCTATCTGGCGGTCGATTTGCTGTGTCCCGGCAGCCGCGAGGGGCTGGTGCGAGGCCGCGCGTCGTGCCTGACCCCGGACTCAACGGCGGCGGCTGTGGAAGGTGCGGCGCAGGTCGCTTACCCAGGCGTCGGGGTTCTCCCAGGGGATGAAGTGGCCGCCGTGGTCGTGGGCGTTGACGTTCACGTGGTTGAACCAGTCACCCTGCGGGCCGGTTTTGAACGCGCGGACGCGCTCGTCGGCGGTGTGGATGCCTGGCGGGTTCTCGTACGTGACGAACGTGAGGCCGGCCGGCGCCTCCACCACCGGGGTGCGGTCGTGGGCGGGTGTCCAGGGGTAGCGGTTCGCGTTGGCGTAGTAGCGCATCGACGTGGCGATGGAGTTGTTCACCCAGTAGATCGTGGCGTGGGTGAGCAGGTCGTCTTTGGTGAAGACGGACTCGAGGTCGCCGACGTTGTCGCTCCAGGCGTTCCAGCGCTCAAGCAGCCAGGCGAGCAGTCCGGCGGGTGAGTCAGCGAGCCCGTGGGCCAGGGTGGCGCCGTCGAGCATGTGCACGGCGAGGTGCGACGCGGAACGGTGGTCCATCTCGATGATGCGGGCGCGGATATCCGCGGGCTGGTCGTCGGTGAGGGGCCGGTTCCTGGCCAGGTCCCAGGCGCGCGGGCCGGTGAAGAAGTTGAGCGGCAGCCCGGAGCCGATGTGGATGCCGTACAGCTCGCCGGCGTACTTGTGGCCGAGCTGGCTGGTGACGATCGCGCCGATGTCGCAGCCGCCGGCGGCGTACTTCTCGTATCCGAGGGTCTCGGTCATCAGCGTGTGCCAGAGGTCGGCGACCTTCCAGAAGTTGACGTCGGGAAAGCCGGTGAGCGGGCCGGGGAAACCGAAGCCGGGCAGCGACGGCACGATGACGTCGAAGGCGTCGGCGGGGTCGCCGCCGAACGCGGCCGGGTCGGCGAGCGGGTCGATGACCTTCGACCAGTGCCAGAAGGTCCACGGCCAGCCGTGGGTGAGGATCAACGGGACCGGGCGGGGGCCGCGGCCAGGCTTGCGCATGAAGTGCACCGGGACACCGGCGACGTCCACCTGGTAGTGGTCGTAGGCGTTGATGGCGGCCTCGGCCTTGCGCCAGTCGTAGCCGTCCCGCCAGTACGCCACCAGCCCGCGGAGGTAGCTGTCCGGCACGCCGTAGGACCAGTCCTCATTTCCCTCGTCCAGCGGCGGGCGGGTCAGTGCGAGTCGCGCGCGCAGGTCGTCGAGAACCTCGTCGGGCACACGGATCGGGGCGGGCTCGAACGGGAAGGCGGGCGGGGTGGTCATCCGTCGTTCCTTTTCAGGTGGGAAAGCGTCGTCGTTGCGAGACGGACCGTACTCCGGTCGATGCATAGACGCGAACCAATTCTGCTTGGCCTTGACAGGTAACCATATGGTTACCTATCTTGGAGACGTGGACGACGACAACCTGGTGTTCAAGGCGCTCGCCGATCCCACCAGGCGCTTCCTGCTTGACCTGCTGTTCGAACGCGAGGGCCGCACCCTGAGCGAGCTCGAGGGCCAGGTTGACATGTCGCGCATCGGGGTTATGAAGCACCTGCGCCTGCTGGAAGAGGCGGGGCTTGTCATCACGCAGCGGTCAGGCCGGGAGAAGCGTCACTTTCTCAATCCCGTCCCGATCAAGCTGATCCACGACCGGTGGATCGGCAAGTACGAGCGGCGGGTATCGGCTCTCGCCGACCTCAAGATCGACCTGGAGGCACGAAATGACGGCAGCGGAAGCAGTGGCGGAGACCATCCAGATCTACCGCACCTACATCAAGGCGACTCCTGAGGCGGTCTGGGAGGCGATCACCACGCCCGAGTGGACGGGCAAATACGGCTACGCCATGCTCGTGGACTACGAGCTGAAGTCAGGCGGCGCGTTCCGGGCCTACGCGAACGAGGGCATGAAGGCCCTCGGCTGCCCGGACGTGATCAGCGACGGTGAAGTGATCGAGGCGGACCCGCCGCGCAAGCTGGTCCAGACCTGGCGGATGACCATGACGCCGGAGCTGGCGGCCGAGGCCTTCACGCGTCTCACGTTCGAGCTCGATCCTGTGCGCGGCGGAGTCACCCGCGTGACGGTTACCCACGACGTCACCGGGGCACCGATGTGGGCCGCGGTACTCCGGGGTGACCACGAGGCGAACGGCGCGGGCGGCGGCTGGAACGAGGTCCTCGACGGGCTCAAGACCCTGCTCGAAACGGGGCAGCAGCTGGCGTTCCAGAGCGGGCCTGCGTAGCGGGCGGCCGCTGAACGGGCCCGCTGCGCAAGCTCGGCCTGCCGGTCAGCGCCGCGCCAGGTGCAGAAGCTGGCCGAGCCGCGTCGACTTGGCCGGGGTGAGCGGCGGCGGGTTCCAGGTGCCGGCGAGGGCGTCGGCGGCGGGCTGGTACAGGCGCAGGCACAGGGTGAACTCGCGGCCTTCCGGCGTGGGCAGCCAGTTGGTTTCCGGTGCGCCCGCGGGGAGTTCCCGCCCCACGTAGACGGTGAAGCCGCCGTCGGCGTCGCGGGTGATGCCGCTGTGCCGTCCCAGTGAGTAGCGGCCGGCCGGGTTGGGGACCAGGCGCATGTCCGGGTGGGAGTACAGGGTGAGCGACCAGAAGGCGCACGCGTGCTTGGCCGGGTCATCGCCGTCTTCGAAACGGACCGTGTAGCTGCCGTCGCCGCTCGGCCAGTGGCCGTCGTCATCGGGCGTCAGCAGGATGTAGAGGGCTTCCAGGGCGGAGTTCCACCAGATGCCGGCGTAGTTCGCCAGCGTGCGGAACGCCCAGTCGGCGCCGAAGTCGGGCCGGTTTCCTGTCGACCCCCAGCCGTTGACCGGAAGGCCGAAGGCCGCCAGCCGCTGGAAGAAGCCGGGGATGGCGACCTCGTGGACCAGCCGGTCGAGGGCGGCGGCGTTCTCCGTGCTGCCGTCGGCGTACGCGGCGGCGGCATCGGCCAGCGGGCGCACGTCGCCGGCCCTTGGGCAGGAGTCCGTCGCCGCGAGGGCCTCGTCCAGCCGCGGCTGGCTGAATACCCAGACCCCTGGCAGGTCGTTGTTGGTGAACGGCTCGATGTCGACCGGGCGGCTGATCGAGGGGTGACCCGCGGACGTGACCGCGAAGCCGTGCTGCAGGCTGACCGCCCGGTCGGCGTCGTCGCCGATTTCGACCCGGGCGAGGAGCTTGGCCTTGGCCGTGGGGATGTCGAGGCGGACGCAGTCACCGGGCAGGTCCGGGCTTGAGCCCGCGAGGCAGATCGCGAACCGGCCTGACGGGTGCGCGGGGAAGTTGCGCTCGTTGACGTTGTGCAGGATCTCGGCCCACTCGTCGACGATCTGGGCGGTGTAGTACAGGCCCGCCGGCACCGCGGGGACGTCGAGGAACGCCGGGGTGTGCTCGTCGACGGCGATCCACGCCTCCGAGTAGACGACGTCGAGGTTGGGGTTCACGAACGACGGCGCGGCCGAGGTGCCCGAGCCAGTGCGGACGGGCGGGTTGTGTTTGATGAGGTTGTACTCGGCGCCGCTCCTGGCCAGGTCGAGGTGCTCCTGCCTGATGACGAGGTAGCGGCCGAGCACGTAGATATAGGCGTCGGTCAGTTCTTCCTCGCTGATCCCGAGCTCGGCGGTCATCGCTGGACCGGGGCGCCAGCTCGGTTGCGTTCGACCCGGCGGATGACGAATCCGGCGACCAGCAAGACGATGACCGTTCCGATGAGGGCGCTCAGCACGCCGCCCCAGTCGAAGATGTTGGTGTCGCCGATGCCGAGGGCGACGGTGAAGATGAGGTAGCCGACGAGGGCTCCGGCCAGGCCGAGAATCAGCGAGACGAGCCAGGACCGCCAGCCGCTCATGTGCCTGAATACATCGCCCGGCACGAGGATGCGGGCCACGATTCCGCAGAACAGGCCGAGCAGGATCGCTCCGATCACGAAAACACCTCATATCGGTCGGTGGTGCGCGGCTTCTGACAAGACGCCGAAACGTAGGGAACATACGTGCCTGCCCGCCGCCCGACCTCACCCGTCAGGGGTGATACGAGGAAGCGGCGGCCCATCGTAGTTTTGTCGCGCATCAGCCTTAATCGAGGGAGGCCGTGTCGTGCCTGCAGGCTTGGACGTGGACAAGATCGGCCCGGTCGACGTGGCCGTGATCCTGTTCGAGGGAAACAAGTTCAACGGAGACGTGGCGCCGGCCCTGGCCGAACTGAACGGCAACGGGACCGTTCGGATCATCGACCTGGCGTTCGTGCGCAAGGACATCGACGGAACGACCGTCGTCGTCGAAGCCGACGACGCGGAGGTCGCGGGCGCGTTCGAGCGCGTCTACGACACGCAGTTCGACCTGCTGTCGGACGAGGACCTTGACGAGATCACCGACGAGCTCGAGCCGGGCTCGTCCGCGCTGGTCATCGTGTGGGAGAACACCTGGGCGGCCCGCATCTCGGCGGCCATCCGCGACTCGCACGGCCAGATGATCTCCGAGGACCGGATCCCGCGCCAGAACGTGCTGCGCGCCATCGCCGACCTGGAACGCACTGAAGAGTACGACGGGGAATAGGAGTAGTCATGCGCGGGAGAAGGATGGGACGGCCGGGCCTGATCGGCACCATGGCCCGGACCGCGGTCGTCGCCGGAACGGCCACCGCGGTGTCGGGCAGCGTGTCGCGGCGCGGCCAGCAGCGGGCCGAAGAGCAGGAGCAGGCGGCCGCGTACCAGCAGCAGCAAGCGCAGCAGGCAGCGGCCCAGCAGGCGGTGCCGCAGCAGGCCGCACCGCCGGTGGACCGCATCGCCAAGCTCAAGGAGCTGGGCGAGCTGAAGTCGCAGGGCGTGCTGACCGAGGAGGAGTTCGCGGCCGAGAAGGCCAGGATCCTGGCCTCGTAAAGTCAGATACGTACAGAACGAGCCGGGCCGGTACCGTTACCCGCCCGGCTCGTCGCCTGACCTGGGGTCGGTGCCAGCCGGCGGACTGTCGCCGGCCGCCTCGCCGTCGCCGTCGCCGTCGCCAGGCGGCCTGTCGGCGCGCCGCCCGGCCGAAGGGAGCACGCCCGCGCGCGGCGCGATCTTCTCCCCCACGTCGGGGACCGCCGGAGTTTGCAGGCCCCAGTGCGCGGAGGCCAGCCGCATGCCGACCACCACGACGAAGGCGGCGAGCCTGCTCACCCAGTCGGGCGAGTGCACCTCGGCCGTCACGATGTAGACGACGGCGCCGCCCAGCGCGGCGGTGGCATTCCACGGGCCGCGCTTGACCGCTTCGACGGTGCGCCCGCCGAGTACGTCGGCCAGCAGGCCGCCGGTGATGGCGGCGGCGACGCCGACGAAGGCCGCCGACGCGTAGGGCAGGCTGTAGAGCAGGGCCTTCTCCACTCCCGCGATCGTGAACAGCCCGTCTGACAGGGCTTCGAGCAGGGTGAAGACGATCCTCAGGCGCCGCACCAGGCTGGTGAACAGCAACCCGGCGACGGCCGCGACGGCGACCGTGGGGATGTAGTACCGGCTGGTGATCGCGACCGGGCGCAGTCCGAGCAGCAGGTCACGGGCGATACCGCCGCCCAGCCCCATGACCACCGCGAGCAGCAGCGTGCCGAAGACGTCGTACCGCTCCCGCGCCGCGATCACCGAGCCGGCCAGGGCCCCGACGACCACGGCGGCCAGGTCGGTCCACAGCGGGACCTGGAGCGGGTGGACGAGCATCAGCCAGCCGGGCTCTGCGACGGGCCAGGCGCCCGCAGGCGGCGGCGGCAGGCGCCGATGGCGGCGGCCGGGACGGCGCCCGCGATCAGGCCGAGGGTCAGCCCGACGGTCTCCTCGACCGCGTCCCTGATGTCGCCGTAGCCCTGGGCGGTGGGGCTGCCGGCTAGCAAGGTGAGCCCGCGCAGCGCGACCGCGCCGACGGTGAGCGCGAAGAAGCCGGCCAGGATCGTCACGCCGCGCGGCGGCAGGCCGGGGAACAGCTCGAGTACCCCGGCGCCGAACGCCAGCGCCGCCGCCGCGAGGAACACCGCGCCGGTGGCGCCCGTTTCGCCTTCCTGCGGGACCACCAGAGAGTGCGCGAGCACCAGCTCCTGGACTCCCCAGGCGAGGTAGACGAGCAGCAGCATCCACGGCACGTCGCGCATCCGCGCGTTGAACGTCAGCGCCAGGCCGACGGTGAACGGGATCCAGGCCACCGCGATCACCCAGGTCGGCAGCGTCTGGCCGCCGTCGGTGCCCTGCGACAGTGCCCGCAGGCCGACGCCGGTCAGCTCGGCCGCGATCACCACCCCCGCCGCCAGCTGGACCAGGATGACGGCGGCCTGGGCCAGTCGCACGGCGCCGGGGGTGAACTGGCCGACAGCGATCTCGGCCGACGCGGCGCACAGCAGGTCACCGGGGATCAGGATGAACAGCCCGGGAATCATCAGCAGCACCGGGCCGCCGGGCGCGTGCTGCGCGTTGAGCACCTCGAAGGCGATGACGGCGACCACCAGCGTGCCGATGACCGGCAGCAGCACGCGCAGCCCGGCCAGCAGCTCGGCCGCGACGAACATCACCCCCATGACGCCCCCGAGCAGGGCCGAGGCCGCCACCTCGCCCCAGGTCTGCTGCACGCCGGGAGCGAAGCCGATGGCGAACATGGCCGCGCCGATGATCCGCAGCCACCAGGGGTACGGGTCGCGGGTCGCCTGCAGGCGGGCCAGCTCCCGGTCGGCCGCGGCAGCAGCGAGCTCGCCTGCCAGGATCCGGTTGACCAGGAACTTCGCCTTAGACACAAGGTCGAGCCGTGCGAGCTCGGGGCCGACGCGGACGGTGTCGTGGAAGTCCACGGCACTGGGGTGCCTGACGGTCAGCACCGCGCCCTCGGCGATCGCGAGAATCTCGGCCTGTACCCCGTAGGTGCGCCCGACGGCCTGGATGGTGTCGCGCAGCTCGAACGCGCCCTCCGCGCTGTGCCGCAGCAGAAACCGGGTCAGGCCGCTGAGCAGCCTGTCAACATCTGTGTCCAAGCCGCCGTCAGCCCCCGTGTCGACCGCTGATCCTCCGTAACTGCGTGTGACCTGACACTAACATTCAGTGTCAGGTCACCGTGTGCGGCCAGGTCGAAGGCGGGTACGGCCCGGGCCGCGGCGGAGGCGGGCTGGCCGGCGGGGGCCGGACGCGGGCTAGCGGGCGACGGCCTGCCGCTCGTAGTACGGCCAGGACGGCTTGGCGATGAGCAGGATGTTGACGGCGAGGCCAAGCGCGATGACCGCGCAGGAGATGGCGACCGCGACGGGTGCGACCGCCAGGTCGCCGTTGGCGATGCCGAAGAGCGACACCGTGGCGTAGAAGGCGAAGCTGATGAGCGCGCCGACCCGGGCGTAAGGCGAGCCCTTGCCGTTCGCCCATGCGAGGAACAGCCAGGCCGCGATCGCGAACACGGTGATCGTGACGTCCGCGGTGAGATCGGCGCCAACCACCGAGGATGCCGTCGCGAGCGCCTGGTGGACGGCGGCGGGCGCCGGGTGCGGCCCGAGCGGGCGGAGCGCGACGCCGCGGGCGTAGGCCTCGACCCGGCCGGCCGGGAGCACGACGCCGGCCAGCAGTGCGACCTCGGCCAGGGCGCCCAGGTACATCAGCCGCACGGCGTAGAGCACGGTGCGCGGGCAGCCGGACAGTCCCAGCCGCATCAGCGCCGCGCCGCGCAGCAGGTCGGCGGCCTCGGGCAGCGACGGCCGCCGCTGGTCCTCGCGGGCGGTGGCGAGCAGCACCGCGATGATCTCCTCGGTGTTCTCCCGCCGGAAGGACCGCGGGTAGAACCTGACGAGGCGCCGGTAGGCGCGCTCGAGGTCGGCTGAGGCCGAGGCCCGCTCGGAGATCGCGTAGGGGGCGCCGGCGGGGGACCAGTCAGTCATCTAAATCACCCCTAGGACAGGGTTCGGTGCGCGGTTGAGGCGCCGCATCGCGGCGTGCGCGTTGGCCTGCAGCCTGGCCGCCTCGGCGGCGAGGCGGCGGCCGCCTTCAGGTGTGAGCCGGTAGTAGCGCCGCAGGCGGTTGTCCACGATCTCTTCCCGGTCCACGCCGATCAGCCCGTCCGCCTTGAGGCGGTCAAGGGCGGTGTAGAGGGTGCCGGCCTTGAGCCGGACCCGCCCTTCTGAGATGTCGGTGACCTCGCTGATGATCCCGTAGCCGTGCTGGTTCCCGTCGGCCAGCGCGGTGAGGATCAGGAAGGTCGCCTCTTGCATCGGACGGATACTCATAAGGCCGGTATATATCGCCGAACTGTCTATGACAAGACCCTCGGTATGGGGAAGACCACGAGATCCGTCGATGATTACCGTCGCTCTGCCGCAGTTGCCTAGGATTGTCCCACCAGCCTGGACAGACCCAAGGAGCATGCCGCATGGCAGACAACGCCCGTCCGCCCTTCCGTGCCGACCACGTGGGCAGCCTGCTGCGGCCCAAGGAAGTGCTCGCGGCCCGCGGGGAATTCGCGGCCGGCCAGATCGGCGCCGAGCAGCTCGCGCAGGTCGAGGACGCCGCGATCCGCGACATCATCAAGAAGCAGGGCGAGGTCGGCCTGAAGACCGCCACCGACGGCGAGCAGCGCCGCCAGTCGTGGCACATGGACTTCATCTACCAGCTCGGCGGGGTCGAGAAGGTGCAGGACGAGACCATCAAGGTCGCGTTTCACAACAAGGACAAGAACTACGAGTGGGCGCCGCCGTCGGCCCACGTGACCGGCCGCGTCTCGCTGCCGCAGACGATCTTCGCCGACGCGTTCACCTTCGTCAGGGACAACGTGTCGCCCGGCCAGACGCCGAAGCTGACGATCCCGTCGCCGTCCATGGTGCACTACCGCGGCGGCCGCGACGCGATCTCAGCCGGCGTCTACCCGGACCTGGACCAGTTCTGGGATGACCTCGGTACCGCCTACGCGCAGGAGATCAAGCAGATCCACGCGCTCGGCTGCCGCTACCTGCAGCTCGACGACACCAGCCTGGCCTACGTCAACGACCCGGCTCAGCGCGAGCACGTCGCCAGCATCGGCGGCGACCCGCTGCACCAGCATGAGACGTACATCGCCACGATCAACAAGGCCCTGGCGGGCCGCCCGGACGATCTGACGATCACCACCCACATGTGCCGCGGCAACAACCAGTCGATGTGGGCGGCCGAGGGCGGTTACGACTTCGTCGCCGACACCCTGTTCAACCAGCTCAACGTCGACGGGTTCTTCTGCGAGTGGGACGACGAGCGGTCCGGCGGTTTCGAGCCGCTGCGCTACCTGCCGAAGGGCAAGCGGGTCGTGCTCGGCGTCGTCACCAGCAAGCGCGGCGAGCTTGAGTCGAAGGACTTCATCAAGCGCCGCGTCGAGGAAGCCGCCAAGTACACCGACATCGGCCAGCTCTGCCTGTCCGCGCAGTGCGGCTTCTCCTCGACCAGCGAGGGCAACGACCTCACCGAGCAGCAGCAGTGGGACAAGCTGCGCTTCATCGTCGAGACGGCCCAGGAGATCTGGGGCGACGAGTAGTAATAGCCAGGCTCAAAGCCAGCACAGCCCGAACGGGGGCGCGGTTACCAAGTCACGGTAACCGCGCCCCCGTTCGGCGTGCTGCGGGTCTTGGTTTTACTAGTCGGTTTCCTTCCAGGCGGAGACGTCGTCCCGGTACGTGTACGGGTTGTTGAGCGTCTCGTGCGCGGGGATCTCCGGGTGCATGCCGTTGTTCCACTCCTCGGGCCCGTGTTCGGACTTGAGGAAGTCGATGGTGGACTCGATCGCCGACTTGGCCGCCGCGAGGTCGACCCCGACGAGCTTGTGATCGAACTTGACGACCTTGCCGTTGACGAGCACGGTGTGCACGTCGCCCCGGTTGGCCTGGTAGACCACGTGGCCGTAGGGGTGCAGAATGGGGAAGCTGACCGGCGAGTTGTCGTTCTTGATCAGCACCAGGTCGGCCTTCTTGCCGGCCTCGACGCTGCCGATGACCGAGTCGAGCCCGATCGTCTTGGCGCCGCCGCGGGTGCCCCAGTCGACGACGTCCTCGGCCCGGGCGATGTGGTTGATGAGCGTCTCGCCCTTCTCGTGCGCCTCGTCGTGCTCCTTGGCCCGGTCAGCGTTGAGGGTGGCCCGCATCGCGCTGAAGATGTCGCCGCTCCACCACACGCTGGTGTCCTGGGACAGCGAGATCGGGATGCCGTACTTGCGCAGCCGCCAGGTCGGCGAGTAACCCTGGCCGGCGGGACACTCGCTCTCGGTCGAGACCGAGGCGAACCCGCCGGTGGCGGCGATCTTGTGGTAGCTGTCGGGCGACAGCGAGGCGGCGTGCACGTACGTCGTGCCCGGGGTCATGAACCCTCCTGCGTACATCTGGTTGATGCCGGTGTCGCCGGTCACCGCCCAGACGCCGGCGTGCGTGGTCACCGGGACGCCGAGGTCGCGGGCGACCTCGAAGGCCGCCTTTTCCGGGAACCCCTCGATGCCGGGCAGGTCGAAGGCGATCTGGAAGGTCAGCATGTCGCCCTTGCCGTCGAAACGGCGGGTGTAGAAGTCCCGGAACTCAGGGGTCGCGGTCCACTCCCACGCGCCCGCGTAGATGTTCCCGTAGGCGAGGACGAAGCGGCCGGGCACTGCCTCGAGCGCGTCCGTGGCCGCCTCAGCGTGGTCGGTCGTCCGCAGGCCGTGCGACCAGTCCACGGTGGTGGTCACGCCGGCGTCGATCGACTCGATCGCGGCCAGCAGGTTGCCCGCGTAGACGTCCTCCGGGCGGAAGACCTTGCCCCAGTTGAGGTAGTAGTAGACGAAGTACTGGGTGAGCGTCCAGTCCGCGCCGTAACCGCGCATGGCGGTCTGCCACATGTGCCGGTGGGTGTCGATCATGCCCGGCATCACGATGCCGCCGGCCGCGTCGATCTCCGCCGTGCCCTCGGGGACACCGAGTCCCTGGCCGACCGCGGCGATCGTCTCGCCGGAGACGAGCACGTCCGCGTTGCTGAGGACGGTGTGGGCGTCGTCCATCGTCAGCACGGTCGCGTTCCTGAACACAACCGGCTGGCCCGGCTGCGGTGCAGTCATTGGGGGAACCTCCACAGTGAGGCGCTAGATCTCGAGCGCAAGTACGGACGGTCGTCCGATACTCGGTCACGACAGGCCTGACCGGAAGACTTCCTCTTATTCGTGCCCATGTCAAGGCGCTAGAGTGCGTTGGATGGACACTATGCGACAGTCCAGCGCTTGCTAAGGCAGGGGGAGGCTGACAGTGGCCCGGCGGGATGACAGCCCGGATTTCATCGAGGCGATCGCCCGTGGCCTCGACGTGATCCGCGCCTTCGGGCCCGGGCGGCCGGCCATGTCGATGGCCGCGGTGGCCGACGTCACCGGGCTGCCCCGGCCGACCGTCCGCCGCATTCTGAAGACCCTGGAACAGCTCGGTTACGTGCGCCACGAGCCGGAGACCGGCAGCTACGAGCTGACGCCGCGGGTTCTCGACCTCGGGATGTCCTACGTGCTGTCCCGCGGCCTGTGGGAGGTGGCCAGGCCCCACATGGCGGCGCTGGTCGCGCGGACCAGGGAATCCTCGTCGATCGCGCAGCTTGACGGCTCCGACATCGTCTACGTGGCGCGGGTCGCGGTGCCGAAGATCGTCACGCTGGCGGTGACGATCGGCACCCGCTTCCCCGCGATGGCCACCTCGCTCGGCAAGGTACTGCTGGCCGCGCTGCCTCCGGCCGAGGCGGAACGGGTGCTGGCCGAGCCGTCCAGGTCGGGGATCACCACCAGGTGGCAGCCGGACGCCGCCGAGCGCGCGGCGGTCCTCCGCGAGGTCAGGGCGAGGGGCTGGGCACTCACTGACGAGCAGCTTGCCCCCGGCATCCGCTCGGTCGCGGTACCGCTGCGTAACGGCGACGGCCAGGTGATCGCGGCGCTCAACGTCAACTCGCACGCGGCCGAGACGCCGCTCGACGTGCTGACCGGCCGGCACCTGCCGCTGCTGCTGCAGGCGGCCGGGGCGATCAGCGCGGACTGGGCCGCCTGCCAGGCGGCGCCGCAGGCCACGCTAGAATCGGCAAACGGACTTATGTCCGCTGTACGGACAGAAAGGTTTTCTCTTGACTGAGCCGACTCCTGACGACGCGACCGCACCCGGGCCGCTCTCCGGGCTGCTGGTGGCGGACTTCTCCCGCGTGCTGGCCGGGCCGTACGCCACGATGCTGCTGGCCGACCTGGGCGCGGACGTGATCAAGGTCGAGTCACCGGGCGGCGACGACACCAGGTCCTGGATGCCGCCGGTCACCGAGGACGGCCTCTCGACCTACTTCCTGGCGATCAACAGGAACAAGCGGTCGGTCGCGCTCGACCTGAAAGACGACGGCGACCGTGCGCTGGCGCAGGAGCTCGCCCGGCGCGCGGACATCTTCGTACAGAACTTCAAGCCCGGCGGACTGACCAGGTACGGCCTCGACTACGACGCGGTCGCCGCGGTGAACCCGTCGGTCATCTACGCGTCGATCAGCGGCTTCGGCACCGCCGGCGGCAAGAACCTGCCCGGCTACGACCTGATGGTGCAGGCGATGTCCGGACTGATGTCACTCACCGGGGACCCGGCCGGGCCGCCCTACCGGGCCGGCATCTCCGCGTTCGACGTGATCGCAGGCCTGCACACCACGATCGCGATCCTGGCCGCGCTCAACCACCGGAACGCGACCGGGGAAGGCCAGCACCTGGACGCCTCGCTGATGGCGTCGGCCATGTCCGGCATGGTCAACCAGACCAGCGCGTACGCCGCGGGCGGGGTGGTGCCCTTCCGTATGGGCAACTCCCACCCGAGCCTGTTCCCGTACGAGCCGCTGCCCACCGGAGACGGCGACCTGATCGTCACGGCAGGCAACGACACTCAGTTCCGCAGGCTGTGCACGGCGATCGGCGCGCCTGAGCTGGCCGACGACCCCCGCTTCGCTAACAACCCCGGGCGCACCGCCAACCGGGACATCCTCAAGCCGCTGCTGGCCGACAAGCTGGCCGCCAAGTCCGCGGGCGAGTGGTTCGACCAGCTCATCGCCGTCGGGGTGCCGTGCGGGCCGATCAACACGGTCGACAAGGGCATCGAGTTCGCGGAGAAGATCGGCCTCGAGCCGATCGTCACCGCCGGGACCGGCGACAAGACCCGGCCCGCGATGCGGCACCCGGTGACGTTCTCGAAGACCCCGGCCAGCTACCCGCTGGCGCCGCCCGAGCTTGACGAGCACGGCGACGACATCCGCGCGTGGCTCTCATCTCCCGGGGGGACGACCCCCCGTACCCCCCGGGGTGCGTCCGATGAAGAACCAATTATATCGGACACACATTCATCTCCCGGGGGGACGATCCCCCGTACCCCCCGGGGTGCGTCCGATGAAGAACCAATTATATCGGACGCACATTCATCTCCCGGGGGGACGATCCCCCGTACCCCCCGGGGTGCGGCCGATGAAGAACCAATTATATCGGACACACATTCGAGTGCGGAATCCTGATGGCGGAATACCCGACGTCGCTCGGCACCTCGGATGCCGACACGATCAGCCTGCTCGGGCAGAACCTGGCCGAGGACCTGATGGGCAAGGTCGGCTTCGGCGAGCTGACGCTGTGGATGGTGACCAAGCGGCGGCCTTCGCAGTCCGAGGTCCGCGTGTTCGAGTCGGTGCTTGTGGCGCTGGCCGACCACGGGTTCACGCCGACGGCGATCGCCGCCCGGGTGACCTACCTGTCGGCCCCCGACTCGCTGCAGGGCGCGATCGCGGCGGGCATCCTCGGCGGCGGGTCGCGGTTCCTCGGGGTGACCGAGGACTGCGGCCAGTACCTGGCGGCCGTGCTGGCGGCGGCGGACGCGGTCCCCGCCGACGACGCGGGATTCGACGCGCTCGCGCTCGCCGCGGTGAAGGACGCGAAAGCAGCGAAGAAGTTCGTCCCCGGCCTCGGCCACCCGGTGCACAAGGTCCGCGACCCGCGCACGCCGCGGCTGATCGAGATCGCCACGGAAGAGGGCCTGCGCGGCCCGCACCTGCGGCTGTTCGAGGCCATCGGCCGGGTCCACCCGCAGGTACTCGGGCGGACGCTGCCGCTCAACGGGGCCGGCGTCTGCGGCGCGGTGCTGGCCGACCTCGGGCTGCCGCTGGCCATGCTGCGCGGCTTCGCGCTGCTGGCGCGGACCGCCGGGCTGCTCGGCCAGCTAGCCGAGGAGCAGCAGATGCCGATCGCGAACGACATCTACATGCACGTAGACCGCAACGCGAAGTACGTGGTACCGAAGTCTCAGTAACGAGTAACCCGAGTAACCGAATCCCTTAAGCACTGCACGTCCTTTCACGGCAAGGGAGCCGCAATGGCGACCATCGCAGCGGTCATCGCCTCCACCCACCATCCCTTCTATTACCGTGCGAGCACCTCGACGGGCGCGGACCGCCCGCCGTTCGCCGACGAGTGGGTCAGCAAGATCACCTCGTTCCGCGAGACGCTCACCCGGGCCAGCCCCGATGTGCTGGTGCTGGTCGGCAGCGACCACTTCCACCAGCTCTGGCTGGACAACATGCCGCAGTTCCTGGTGGGTAAGGCGCCGTTCTACGACGCCAACTGGTACAACGAGGAACGCGAGTTCGGCCTGCCGAAGATGTTCTTCAAGGGCGAGGAGAACCTGTCGGCGCACGTCCTGCGCAGCGGCCTCGACGCCGGATTCGACCTCGCGTTCAGCAACGAGCTGCGCATCGACCACAGCGTGACCTGC
Organism: Trebonia sp.; assembly: GCA_036501515.1. GTDB lineage: Bacteria > Actinomycetota > Actinomycetes > Streptosporangiales > Streptosporangiaceae > Trebonia. Next base: position 16,208 of record DASYAD010000335.1, read on the forward strand.
CCGATGATCACCCTGCGCCCGGAGTGCGACCTGCCGATCGTGCCGATCTACACGAACATCTTCGCGCCGCCGCTGCCACAGCCGAAGCGGTACGTGCAGCTCGGCCAGATGATCAGGGACGTGGTGGAGTCCTGGCCGGCCAACTTGCGGGTGGCGGTCATCGGCACCGGCCACCTGTCGCTCGAGCTCGGCGGCCCCCGCCAGTTCGGCCCGCACGGTCCCGACCCCGAGTTCGACCGCAAGGCGGTCGAGTGGATCGCGTCCGGCGACATCGAGAAGGCACTGGGCGAGGTCTCGCTCGACTCGCTGTGGGAGCCGGGCAACGCCACCCACGGGTTCCTCGACTTCATGCTGATGATGGGCGTCGCGGGCGCGGGCGAGAAGGCCGACTACGTCGACACCCTCGACCTGTTCCACACGATGGAGGCGTATTTCACCTGGTACCCGAAGGGGGGTAACTCCTGATGTCTAAGTACCTCTTGAACAAGTTCCTGTATACCGTCGACCGGGACCCCGAGCTGGTCGAACGGTACCGGGAGAACCCCAGGGACACGGTCGGGTGGTGGGAGGCCGGGCAGGCCAACGTCATCCTCAACGTGCCTGTCAGCGAGCAGTCCACCTGGCTGCGGTTCGACGACGTGGAGCGCGAGGCGCTCGCGACCCACGACTACCCGAAGCTGTTCGAGCTCGGGGTGCACACGTTTCTGTGCCTGACGCTGTTCATCGCCATGTTCGAACGCGACTACCCCGAACCGCTCGGGTTCCAGCTGGAGTACGCCCGGGCGCTGTCGCACTTCACGCTTCCTTATCCCGACATCACGACCTGAAATCCCTACTCCACCTGAACTGTTGCGCCCTCGCCCCCGTCCGTTAACGACGGGGGCGATAGCGTGCCCCTATGACTACCGAAGGGGATCGGGTCGCCGGATTCGGCAGGCTCGAGGACGGTCTGCGACAGGCGAGCCCGTGGTACATGTGGGGCCCCTACGTCAGCGAGCGCCAGTGGGGAACGGTCCGAGAGGACTACAGCGAAGACGGCGACGCGTGGAACTACCTGCCGTTCGACCACGCCAGGTCGCGGGCCTACCGGTGGGGCGAGGACGGGCTGGCCGGGTTCAGCGACATCCACCAGAACCTGTGCATCGGCCTGGCTCTGTGGAACGGCAGGGACGCGTTCCTCAAGGAACGGCCGTTCGGGCTGACCGGCCCCGAGGGCAACCACGGGGAGGACGTCAAGGAGCACTGGTGGTACATGGACGCCGTGCCAAGCCACGCCTGGAACCGCTGGCGTTACCACTACCCGCAGGCCTCCTTCCCCTACGACCAGCTGCGCTGGGAGAACGGGCGCCGGGACCGGCGCGCGCCCGAGTACGAGATCCTCGACACCGGCGTGTTCGACCAGGACCGCTACTGGGTCACCGAGGTCACCTACGCCAAGAGCGACGACGCGGCCGAGCTGCTGGTCGAGATCCGGGTGACGAACGCGGGCGACGAAGCCGACACGATCCACGTGCTGCCGACGGCGTGGTTCCGCAACACCTGGTCCTGGGAAGAGTCCCCCGTCAAGCCGTCGATCAAGATCGCGGCGAACGGCACCGGAAGCGCGGGCGACGCGGCCAGCGGGGTCGACATCGGGCACCCGTTCCTCGGCGACCTCGAGCTGCTCGCGGACACCGCCTCTGACGGGACCGCGCCCAAGCCGCTGTTCTGCGAGAACGAGACCAACAACGAGCGCCTGTTCAACTGCGTCTCGGTCAGCAAGTACCCGAAGGACGGCATCAACGACCACGTGGTCAGCGGCGCCGCGACGGTCAGTCCCGAGCAGGCCGGCACCAAGTGCGCGTTCTGGTACACGCTGACCGTGCGACCCGAGGAAACGGCCGTCATCCGGCTCAGGCTCAGGCCTAAGCCGGAGAGTGCCACCATCGCCTCGTTCGGGAAGACCTTTGATCTTGTCATCGGCCGGCGCGAGGCCGAGGCCGACGAGTTCTACCAGGCGCTCACGCCGGCCGCGGCCGGCGCCGACGAGGCCAACGTCATGCGGCAGGCGTTCGCCGGGATGCTCTGGTCCAAGCAGTTCTACAACTACGAGGTGAAGGCCTGGCTGGACGGCGATCCCACCCAGCCGGCCCCGCCACCGGAACGCGAGTTCAACCGCAACGCGCGCTGGCGGAACTTCAGCGCCCGCGACATCATGTCGATGCCCGACAAGTGGGAGTACCCCTGGTTCGCGGCCTGGGACCTGGCGTTCCACTGCGTGTCGCTGGCCCACGTCGACCCCGCGTTCGCCAAGTACCAGCTCGTACTGCTGTGCCGGGAGTGGATGCAGCACCCTAACGGCGCGCTGCCCGCGTATGAGTGGGACTTCTCCGACGTGAACCCGCCCGTGCAGGCCTGGGCGGCGCTCGAGGTGTTCGTACTCGACGGCTCGAAGGACCTCGACTTCCTCGCCAGGATCTTCGACAAGCTGCTGGTCAACTTCACCTGGTGGGTCAACAGGGAAGACATGTACGGCAACAACCTGTTCGAGGGGGGTTTCCTCGGGCTTGACAACATCGGCCCGATCGACCGGTCCCACCTGCCGTCAGGCGCGGTCCTCGAGCAGTCCGACGCGACCGGGTGGATGGCCTTCTACGCGCTGTCCATGGCGCAGATCGCGTCTGTCCTGTGGCGCCAGGGCCGTCGTCAGGGTGCCGACCTGGTGCTGAAGTTCCTCGAGCACTACGCGTCGATCGCCGAGGCGATGGACAACATGGGCATGTGGGACGGCGAGGACGGGATGTATTACGACCACCTCAGCCTGCCGAGCGGGGTGACGATCCCGATCAAGGCCCGGTCCATGGTCGGCATGATCCCGCTGCTGGCGGTGGCCGTGGTGGACGAGGCGATGGTGCGCAACGCGATGAAGTTCGGCAAGCAGTTCGCCGACTTCCTCGCCCGCCAGGGCATGGCCGACGAGACCAAGATGCGCGAGCACGGGATGCTGCGCGACGGCGACGGGCACAGCGACAAGCTGCTGCTCAGCGTCGTCGGTAAGGAGAGACTGGCGACGCTGCTGGCGTCGCTGCTCGACGAGTCGCGGTTCCTGTCACCTTACGGGCTGCGGTCGCTCAGCGCGGTGCACAAGGACCAGCCGTACGTGCTGCACCTGGAAGGCACCACCGCGACGATCGACTACGAGCCTGCCGAGTCGACCACCGGCATGTTCGGCGGCAACTCCAACTGGCGCGGGCCGATCTGGTTCCCGCTGAACTACCTGATGATCAACTCGCTGCTGAAGTACCACCGGTTCTTCGGCGACGACTTCACGGTGGAGTACCCGACCGGGTCAGGCACGCAGTTCACGCTGGCCGAGATCGCGGCCGACCTGCGGCAGCGGATGGTCTCCATCTTCGTGCGCGGCGAGGACGGACGACGGCCCTGCTACGGCTGGGTCGACCGGCTGCAGCACGACCCGAAGTGGCGCGACAACATCTACTTCAACGAGTACTACCACGGCGACAACGCGGCCGGGCTCGGCGCCAGCCACCAGACCGGATGGACCGGGCTGATCGCGGACGTCATCAGGCGCCGTCACGCGGCGGTGCCCGAGACGGGGGACGCGCTGGCCGACCTGCTCGCGAACGGACGCCCCGAGTGACCACGACCGGGGGATCCGCGGGACTGAAGGTCCTGCCAGGCACGGGCGCGCAGCTGGGCGCGATCCCAGGCGACGGCGGGGTCAACTTCGCGGTCGCCTCGACCGTCGCGGAGAGCGTCACCCTTTGCCTCTTCGACGCCGGCGGCGCGGAGACCAGGGTCGAGCTGCCGGAGTACACCGCCGGGGTGTGGCACGGCTTCGTGCCCGGCATCCAGCACGGCCAGGCCTACGGCTACCGGGTGAAGGGGCCGTTCGACCCAGGCAGCGGCCGCCGCTGCAACCCGGCCAAGCTGCTCGTCGATCCCTACGCGCGGGCCGTGCACGGCGACGTGACCTGGGACCAGGCGCTGGTCGGGCACGACCCGGACGACCTGGGCAAGCCGAACGGCGCGGACTCCGCCCCGTTCGTGCCCAGGTCGCTGGTGATCGACGGGTCGGGCTACGACTGGGAGGGAGACGCGCCGCTCGGGCACCACTACGCCGAGTCGGTCATCTACGAGGCCCACGTCAAGGGCTTCACCGCCCGTCACCCGGACGTTCCCGAGGAGATCCGCGGCAGCTACGCGGGCCTCGCGCACCCGGCCGCCACCGGGTACCTGCGCGACCTCGGCGTGACGGCGGTGGAACTGCTGCCGGTCCACGAGCACGTGCCTGAGGGTGTCCTGGCCGGCCGCGGGCTGACCAACTACTGGGGCTACAACACGATCGGGTTCTTCGCGCCCGACCAGCGCTACTCGACGCAGGCCAGGCAGCAGCCCGGCGGCCAGGTCAGCGAGTTCAGGGACCTGGTCAAGGCGCTGCACCGGGCCGACCTCGAGGTCATTCTCGACGTCGTCTACAACCACACCGCCGAGGGCAACCAGAACGGCCCGACGCTGAGCTTCCGCGGTTTCGACAACGCCATGTACTACCGGCTGGTGCCCGGCGACGAGAGCGCCTACTACGACACCACAGGCACCGGCAACTCGATTGACGCGGGCAACCCGTTCGCGCTCCGGCTGATCATGGACAGCCTGCGCTACTGGGTCTCGGAGATGCACGTCGACGGCTTCAGGTTCGACCTGGCGGCCACCCTCGGCCGGGAGGGAGACAACCACTTCGACCGCTACGCGGCGTTCTTCGAAATGGCGGCACAGGACCCGGTCGTCTCCACCGCCAAACTGATCGCGGAGCCGTGGGACGTGGGCCAGGCCGACAGCTACGACCTGGGCCGGTTCCCGCCTCAGTGGCGGGAATGGAACGGCCGCTACCGCGACCTGATGCGCGACTTCTGGCGCAGCAGGGACACCGGCGTGGCCGAGTTCGCCACCCGGTTCGCCGGCTCGTCGGACCTCTACGGCTCGGCCCGCCGCGGCCCGACCGCCTCGGTCAACCTGATCACCACGCACGACGGGTTCACCCTGCGCGACCTGGTGACCTACGACGGCAAGCACAACGAGGCGAACGGCGAGAGCAACCGGGACGGCACCGACGACAACCGGTCCTGGAACTGCGGCGCCGAAGGACCAACCGACGACCAGGACATCAGCGCGCTGCGCGGCCGGCAGGCGCGGGCGATGCTGTCCACCCTGCTGCTGTCCTTCGGCCTGCCGATGCTGCTCGGCGGCGACGAGATCGGGCGCACCCAGGGCGGCAACAACAACGCCTACTGCCAGGACAACGAGATCTCCTGGTTCGACTGGGAGACGGCCGACAACGGCCTGCGGGACTACGTCAAGCGGCTGCTCGCGCTGCGCCGGGAACACCCGGTGTTCCGCCGCAAGAAGTTCCTGGCCGGCGCCGAGGCGGCCGAGCTGAGCTGGTTCAGCTACGCCGGCACGCCGGTGACCCACGAGCAGTGGGCCGACCCGACCATGCACACGATCGCCGTCTACCTGGACGGCGCGGACGCGCCCGACAACGCCGACGACGGCACGCCCCAGCTCGACGACGACTTCTTCATCATCGTCAACGCCTACTGGGAAGAGCTCACGGTCACGATCCCGCGGGTGCGGGAGGAAGCGCAGACCTGGTTCGTGGAGATCGACAGCTACGACCCGGCCGTCTCGGCGGCCAAGGTCTTCCCGCGGCACACCGGCGACACCGTGACCGCCCGGCCGCGCTCGGTGCAGGTGCTGCGCGCGCCGCGGGCGGAGAGCTAGCGTCCGCGGCCCTGCTCCACGATAAGTACGGCCGGTGCCACCCGCGTACCGCGTCTCGCTCGGGCAAAGGCTCAATGGCCCCCCGACAAGGGTGACTACGGACGCGGGCCCGCACCGGCCGCACTTTTATTTTACTTAAGCGGGCTGGTTCCTTCCAGTCCAGGTGCGCCCGCCGGGGTCTTTCCGAGGGTCACGGCCGCCAGCAGGCCGGCTGCGATGACGAGGGCGGCCGACAGGTAGAAGGCCGCGTGCAGGCCGTCGCCGAAGGCCGAGTAGGCAGCGCTCTCCACCTGGGTGATCAGGCCGCCCTGGCTGCTGTACTTGCCGAGGTAGACGTTGACCTGGCCCGTTTCGATGACCTGGATGATGAGCGGCTTGAGCGCCAGGATCGTCGTCTTCTCGGCCGCGGGCACGTTGAGTACCGCGATGTGGCTGTTCAGCGTGGCGCTGAGCCGGGAGAAAACCAGCGCGCCGAGGATGGAAGTGCCGGCCACCGCGCCGATCTCGCGGCTGGTGTTGGCGGCCGACGCGGCCATGCCCGACCGCTCGGGCGGCACCGCGTTGAGCACCGCCGCCGTGACCGGGACGACCGTGATACCGATGCCGGCGCCGGCCAGCGCGAGCGCGAGCGACAGCGGAACGTAGCTCGGGTGCTGGGTGATCAGCGGGCTCGCGATCAGCAGGCCTGCCGCGAACGCCGCGCAGCCGGCCGTGATCGGCCAGCGCGGCCCTGCCCGGCCGGTCCAGTAGCCCGCGGCGAGCGACCCGGCGATCATCGCCGCCGTCATCGGCGCGAAGACCACCGCGATCTTGTAGCCCGAGTCGTCGGGGACTTCCACCAGGTACAGGGCGGTGAAGAAGAAGATCGCGAACGTCGCCAGGTAGGTGCAGAACGCGACGATGTTCGGCACGGTAAAGCCGGGCAAACGGAAGAACCGCAGGTCGAGCAGCGGATGTGCGGCCCGTCGCTCCCAGTAGACGAACGCGGCGGCGAGGACCGCGGCCGCGCACAGCAGGATGATGACCTCGGCCGAGCTGAAGCTCGACGTCTCGGCGTCGATGATCGCGAACATCAGCGCCGCCAGCGCGCCCGCGCCGAGGAACGTGCCGAGGACGTCGACCCTGGCGGCGGTCGGGTCGGAGCTCTCCGGCACGGTCACGGCGGCGGCGATCAGTGCGATCAGGCCGAACACGAGGTTGAACCAGAAGATGCCGCGCCAGCTCCAGGCGCCCACGATCGCGCCGCCGATCACCGGGCCGAGCGCGAGCGCGAGCCCGGAGACCGCCGCCCAGACGCCGAGCGCCCAGGACCGCTCGCGGGTGTCGGTGTACATGTGCCTGATGATCGACAGGGTGCCCGGCTCGCTCGCGGCCGCGCCCAGGCCCATCACGGCCCGCCCGGCGATCAGCGTCTGCGGATTCGGGGCGAGGGCGCAGAGCACCGAGCCGGCGCAGAACACGCCCGCGCCGGCCAGCATGACCTTCTTGCGGCCGAGCTCGTCACCGATCATCCCGCAGGCCAGCATGATCGAGGCGAACGTCAGGGCGTAGGCGCCGATCACCCACTGCAGTTCCGCGATCGACGCCTGCAGGTCGGTCTGCAGGCTGCCGAGCCCGACGCTGACCACCGTGTTGTCGAGGAACGTGAGGAACAGGAGCAGGCAGAGCGCGGCGAGCGCGACTGAGTTGGCGGCGGCGCGCCCGCTGCCTGTCCGCCCCGCTAGCTGGCTGAGCTGCATGTCGCGGGGACCGGGATCGACAGGCCAGCGCTCTTGGCCTGGCTCAGCAGACCGCAGAACACGTCGTCGCCGACCTTCCACGTGCCGTCCTGCAGCACCGAGTCACCGGTGGCACCGCTTGCCACCGTCGCCCCGAGTGCCGACAGGTCGTACTTGACCTTGGCTTTGGTGGCCGAGGTGACCGTCACCGAGTCCACCTTGGAGGTGACCGCCGCGGCGAGCGGGCTCGACGAGAACGCGCTGAGCGAGGCCGCGAACTGCGAGCCGTTCTCCAGCAGCTGCTCACGCTTGCTGTTCGGGGTGGAGGAGTTGAAGAACGTGTTCCAGTTGGCGGTGATCTCCGCGACCGCGCTGGACTGTCCGCTCGTGGCCGGGGACGTCGCCGCGGCCGACGGAGCGCTTGGCTGTGCCGTCGACGCCTGGACGTCAGAAGCGGACGATCCAGGCGTCGACGAGGAAGAACTTGAGCCGCTTGAGCAGGCTGACATCGCTGTGACGAGCACTATTCCGAGCGCGGGGGCCAGGTACACCCGGCGCGCCGTAAGGTTGAACCGCATCGTTACGCGCCCCTTTGGGTCGGCGTTGCTAGTTGAGTAATCGCCGAAAGATTCCTTAGGGACCATTCTGTATCGGACTGCCCGGGGCCGGCCGGAGATCGCCGACGCCCGTGTCAGCCTCGGTGATTCACGTGAAACTCCGGCCGGCGCCTCTTGGCCGGTACGTCAGTGCGCCTTGGTGCGGTACAGGTGCACCGCTAGCGGCGCGAACACCAGCAGCATCCCGATCGACCAGCAGACAACGGCCAGCTCCGGGTGCTGAGCCGGCCAGGCGTGCACCTGACCCGCCGGGTTGGGGTTGCCCCACAGCTGCCGGCAGGCAGCGGCCAGCGACGACATCGGGTTCCACTCGGCGATGGGCTGCAGCCAGCCGGGCATGCCCTGGGTCGGCACGAACGCGCTGGAGATGAACGTCAGCGGCAGGAAGATGATGAACCCGGCCTGCTGCGCGGTCTCGGCGCTGCGCAGCACCATCCCGAGGCAGACGCCTGCCCAGGTGAACGCGTAGCCGAAGAGCAGCGCGAGCGCGAACGCCTCGACCGCGTCGCCGGCGCTGCCGGTGATCCGCCAGCCGATCGCCAGCCCGACCCCCGCCACCACGGCGGCGCCGATCACCTGGGTCACCAGGTCCGCCAGGGTCCTGGCCGTCAGCACGGCCGCGCGGGACATCGGCAGCGACCTGAACCGGTCGATGAGCCCGGTCTCCATGTCGCTGACGACCGCCACCGCGGTGCCTGGCGCGGTCTGGGCCAGGCCCATGCCGAGCATGCCGCCGATGAGGTAGGAGTGGTAGTCACCGCCGCCGGGGATGCCGATCGCGCCGCCGAACACGTAGGCGAACATCAGCACGAACATCACCGGCTGGATCGTCACGTCGGACAGCGTCTCCGGCTCGCGCCTGATCCGGGCCAGCGAGCGCCTGGTCAGCACCCAGACGTCACCAAGGAACTGCATGAACGCGCTGCGGCCGGTGGTCAGGTCCGCAGCGGACAGCGTGGCCGCGGTCATGCGGTCGCCCCCTCTTTCTCTTGCGCCTTGTCTTCTTCCGCGACAATTTCCTCGGCCGTGTGGCCGGTGAGAGTGAGGAACACGTCGTCGAGCGACGAGCCCCGTACCGCGATGTCGTTCACCTTGACCCCGGCCCCGTCCAGGGCGCGCACCACCTCGGTGACAAGCCCGTCGGAGGCGGCGACCGGGACCTCGAGCAGACGGTCCCACTCGTTCGGGCTGAGCGGGGACGTAGCGAACGGGCGCAGCGCCGCCGCGGCGGCGGTCGCGCTCGATCCCTCGGCCAAGGTGATCACCATCTGCTGGCCGCCGACCGAGGCCTTGAGGTCGGCGGGCGTGCCCTCGGCGATGACCTTGCCGCCGTCGATGACGGCGACCCGGCTGGCCAGGTGGTCCGCCTCGTCCAGGTACTGGGTGGTCAGCAGCAGCGTGGTGCCGTCGGCGACCAGCTGGCGCACGATGTCCCACATCAGCGCGCGGGCGCTCGGGTCGAGGCCGGTGGTCGGCTCGTCAAGGAACAGCACCGCCGGGTGGCCGATGAGGCTGGCGGCCAGGTCGAGCCTGCGCCGCATGCCGCCCGAGTAGGTCTTCACCGCCCGGCCCCCGGCGTCGGTCAGGTCGAAGCGCTCAAGCAGCTCGTCCGCGCGGCGTTTGGCCGCCCTGGCCGTCAGCCGGCTCAGCTCCCCGATCATGATCAGGTTCGACCGGCCGGTGAGGTACTCGTCCAGCGCCGCGTACTGGCCGGTCAGCCCGATCGTCCGGCGCACCGCGGGGGCGTCGGCGGCCACATCGTGACCGAGGACCCGGGCCCGCCCGCCGTCCGCGCGCAGCAGCGTCGCCAGCACCCGCACGGCGGTGGTCTTGCCCGCGCCGTTGGGACCGAGCAGCCCGTAAACGGTGCCCTGCGCCACCGTCAGGTCAAGCCCGTCCAGTGCCTTGGTCTTGCCGTAGTGCTTGACCAGTCCTTCCGCCTCAATGGCGGGCGTATCCGTCATGGCGCCTCCGCAACAATTCTCGTACGGTGTACTAGTTATCGTACGACGTACGATAGCAATAAGGCGCGGCGTGGGTCAACAAGATATATCGTAACAATGGCCGGCCGTCAGGGCGAGCTATTTATCCCGCACCGGCCCGCGCCTGCGCCCGCCAAGCCGATTAGTTTCTGCCGCCCGGCTCGTCTGCCCGGTCAGTAGCTACGCGACGAGGGGGAGGCGCATGGAAAGCGCGAAGTCGGCCGACGGCACCGTGATCGCATTTGACCGGGCCGGGGACGGGCCGGTGCTCATCGTCAGCGTGGGCGCGTTCTGCACCCGGCGCACGTTTTTCGCCCCGGCCGAGTTGACGCGGCAGTTCACCGTCGTCACCTACGACCGCCGCGGCCGGGGCGACAGCGGTGACGCCGAGGCGTTCACCGCTGAACGCGAGTACGAGGACCTGGCCGCCGTCGCGTCCGCCACCGGGACAGCGCCGCCGTTCGTGTTCGGCCACTCGTCGGGCGCGGCGATCGCGCTGCGCGCCGTCGCGGCCGGGCTGCCGGCTGCCGCCCTGGTCGCTTACGAGGCGCCGTTCCAGAACGACGACGCGCCGCGGCCCGGTGTCGATCCCGCGGAACGCATTCGCGACCTCGTGGCCTCCGGCCGCAACCGGGACGCGGTGATTTTCTGGATGCGGGACGTGGTCGCGATGCCCCCGGAGGCGGTGGCCGGACTCGAGGACGCTCCCTGGGTCACCGGGCTGGAGCCGCTCGCCCGCACGCTGCCCTACGATCTCGCCGTCACCGCCGGCGGCGTGCCGACCGCGGAACTCGGCCAGATCACCGCTCCGGTCCTGGTCATCGGCGGCGGCAGCAGCCCCGCCTGGTTCCGCCGCTCGGTCGCCGAGCAGGCCGCGGCCGTCCCCGGCGCCCAGCTGATGATGCTCGACGGCTATGAGCACAACGCGCCCTCCGAGGTGATCGCGCCGATCCTGGCCAGTTTCTTCAGCGCGCACGGGTAGCCGCGAGGCCCCGCCGCGCTCGCGCGGCGGCCCGGGTCCTGGCCGGCGTATCGTACGGTGTACGTTACGAACCGCTGGCGGCCGGGAGGGCTCGTGACGGAAGAACGCGAAGGCGAGGGAGTCTTCTCGCCTGCGCAGTTCCTGGCGAAGGGCGCTGACGACGGGCGCCAGCGGGAGCGCGACCAGTGGATCGCGGGGCAGGTCGACCGGCGGCGGGCGCACGGCGGCCGGCCGGCGCCCCGGGCACGCGGGCTCAGCCAGGCAGACATCGTGCAGGCCGCCGTGTCCATCGCCGACGCTGAGGGAACGGACGCCGTGAGCATGCGGCGGATCGCCCGCGACCTGCGGGTGGGACCGATGTCGCTGTACTGGCACGTCAACTCGACCGAGGAACTGCACCGCCTCATGCTTGAAGAGGTTCAGGCGCAGATCGAAGCGCCCGAGCCCTCCGGTGACTGGCGGGCCGACCTGACCGCCTACGCCCGCGGCACCAGGGCCGCGCTGCACCGCCATCCGTGGGCCATCGACTACCTCGGCGCCGGGCCGCCGACGGGGCCGAACGACACCCGCAACCTGGACCGGCTTCTCGCGGCGATTGAGGGCCTTGCTCTCGATGCCACGACCACCATGTGGGCGCTGATGACGTTTGGTACCTACGTGACCGGGGCCACCTTCCGCGAGATCCAGGAAGACCGCTGGCACAAGGCCGCGGCCGCGGCGACCGCGCGGATGACCGAGGACGAGGTCGAGGCGGCCAAGGACGAGTTCGCGCGGCAGCTCATCGGTTCCGGCGAGTACCCGCACCTCGCCAAGATCTTCGACGCGGCCGTCGACCCGGACGCTCCCGAGTCACGGGACGAGCGCTTCGCCTTCGGCCTCGGCTGCGTCCTCGACGGCATCGCCGCCCGGGCCGGCCGGCCCGCGGACCCCGGCCGGGCGTAGCCGTCAGCTCACTTATTCCAGTTGAAGTGCACCTTGATCGTGCCGAAGTTCTGCGATGGCTTCTCGATCCGCATGTTCTTCATCGACGAGCGCTTGGTCTCGAGGAACCGCAGCACGTGCTTCTTCAGCTGGCCCGACCCTTTGCCAGGGATGATCTCGAGCAGCGGCGACTTCTTGGCCACCGCCTCGTTGAACTTCTGCTCGAGCGCCTGCTCGATCTTCGAGCCCTGGTTGTAAATGTCGTGCAGGTCGAGCGATACCTTCATGCACTCAGGTTAAGACCACTCAGTTGACGCCGGGAACTGGCGCGCCCTCCTCGCCGGGCTTCCCCTGCGGCCACAGCCCGGCGATGATCTTGGCGACCGTGTCGTGGGCGTCGCCCTCCTCGACCACCGTCAGCACCCGCTCCTCGTCCGGTGCGGGCGGCTCAAGCGCCTCCAGCTGGCTGTCGAGCAGCTTCTCGGGGAAGAAATGCCCGGTCCTGGTCAAGAGCCTCCGGTCGAGTTCTTCCCTGGGCACCATCAGGAACACCACGGCCGCGTCAGGGTGTCCCTCGAGCAGCAGGTCACGGTAGGCGCGCTTCAGCACCGAGCAGGCCAGCACCGCCGACCGCCCGGCGGCGATCTCGGTGTCCATCCAGGCGGCGAGCAGCCGCAGCCAGGGCTCGCGGTCGTCGTCGGTGAGCGCGATGCCCGCGTGCATCTTGGCGACGTTGACATCCGGGTGGAACGCGTCGGCGTCAGCGAACTTCCAGCCCAGCTGCCCGGCGAGCAGGGCGCCAACGGTCGACTTGCCGCACCCGGACACGCCGGCGACGATCAGGATCACACCGGCAACGATATGCTCGCGGGCTGACGGCCGGGCTAGCGGATACCGGCTAGTGGATGAACGCGCCCGCCGCGACGCCCGCGAACACCAGCGTCAGGTAGAGGATCGACAGGTGGAACAGGCGCATCGTGACCAGGCCTTCGCCGCTCGCCTCGTCCGCGCCGGCCGCGTCTAGCCGCCGGGACTGCCGCAGCAGCCGGTGCACCTCGTACAGGAACGCCGCGCCGGCCACGATGGCGACCGCGCCGTAGAGCGGGCCCGCCCACGGCCAGGCCGCCAGCGACACCGCCACCATCAGCCAGCTGTAGATCACCGACTCGGTGAGGACCCGGCGCACGGAGGCGACCACCGGCAGCATCGGGATGCCCGCGCGGCGGTAGTCCTCGCGGTACTTGATGGCCAGCGCCCAGAAGTGCGGCGGCTGCCAGAAGAACACCACCCCGAACAAAAGCCAGGCAGGCCAGGAGAGCGAGCCGGTAGCGGCCGCCCAGGCGATCACCACCGGCGCGGCGCCGCACGCGCCGCCCCACAGTGTCGACTGCGAGGTGTGCCGCTTGAGCAGCATGGTGTAGATCACCACGTAGTAGAGGATCGCGGCGAGCGTCAGGCCGGCCGCGAGCAAGTTGGTGGTGACGGCGAACAACGTGACCGAGACCACTCCGAGCACCAGCCCGAAGATCAGCGCGGAGCGGGGCGACACGGTGTTCTTCACCAGCGGCCTGCTGCTCGTCCGCCGCATGATTTCGTCGATGTCGCGGTCGATGTAGCAGTTCAGCGCGTTGGCGCTGCCCGCGGCCAGGGCCCCGCCGAGCACGACCACCACGGTGACGAGCAGCGAGGGCAGGCCCTTGTAGGCCAGGAAGAGCGTGGGCACCGCGGTAATAAGCAGTAGCTCCACGATCCGGGGCTTGCACAGCGCGACGTACGCGCCGACGGTAGCGCGAACTCCGGCCAGCTGCCGTTCGCCGTCGGCGGCAGGGCTGACCGGGCTAGCCGGCTGACGGACGTTTACCGCGCTCACCTGGGATAAGACCACCTTCCGGCCCGCGCGGGAGGCCGGGCACCGTAACGAGACTACACGGCGTCGTAATCTGCCGGAGCGGCAGGCCGAAAGCAGGCTGGTTTCCTTCTGGCGAGCCCGGTCCCGGCCGTCAGGCACGGCACGGCAGGATGAGGATGTCTGGACTACAAGGCGGGGTTTTGGGCAGTCGGCCCGATGCGTTCGGAAGTCCCCAACGGGGAACCTCTGGAAGAAGTAGCGACTAACGGGGGGAAAGTGGCGGCTGGCAGGGTTCCTCGCGGGCCTGGCTCTACGTACCGGCTCCAGCTGACACCGGAATTCGGCTTTGCCGAGGCGGCCGAAACGGCTGACTACCTGGCCGATCTCGGTGTTACGCACGCCTACCTGTCGCCGGTACTTGACGCGGTCCCCGGCTCGCAGCACGGCTACGACGTCACCGACCACTCCCGGATCCGCCCCGAGCTCGGCGGCGAGGACGGATTCCGCGCGCTGGCCGCCCGGCTGCACGACCGGGGACTGCGGATCATCCTCGACATCGTGCCTAACCACATGGCGGTCCCGGCCGACCTCACGCTGAACCGGCAGCTCTGGTCGGTGCTGCGCGATGGCAGGGAATCGCCCGACGCCAGCTGGTTCGACATCGACTGGGCGGCGCAGGACGACCGGATGCTGCTGCCGATCCTCGGCCGCCCGCTCGAATCCTGCCTCAACGACCTGCGGGTCGAGCCGGACGGCGGTCCTGACGGCGAGCCCGTTCTCAGGTACTACGACCATGTGCTTCCGCTGTGGCCGGGGACGGCGCGGCTGCCGCTGCGCGGCCTGCTCGAATCACAGCACTACCGGCTCAGCTGGTGGCAGGACGCCGCCACCAGCCTCAACTGGCGCCGGTTCTTCGACATCGCCACGCTGATCGGGATCAGGGTCGAGGACCCGGCCGTGTTCGACGCCACCCACCAGGTCATCACCGGGCTGGTGGCCGAGGGCCTGGTGGACGGGCTGCGGGTAGACCACCCCGACGGACTCGCGGACCCGCGCGGCTACCTGAGCAGGCTCGCGGACGTGACCGGGGGCGCCTGGGTGGTGACCGAGAAGATCCTGGGACCTGACGAGGCGCTGCCCGCGGACTGGGACTGCGCGGGAACGACCGGGTACGACGCGCTGCGGGTGGTCGACGGGCTGTTCCTCGACGCGGCGGGCGGCGACGCGCTCAGCACCGCGTACGCCCGGTTCTGCCTCATGGCGGGCGAGGACTGCGTGGCCAAGCGGTTCGTCCCCGTCGCCGAGCAGGCGAAGCGGGAAATCGCCGAGGGCTCGCTGTCGGCCGAGGTGACCCGGCTGGCCCGGCTGCTCGTCCCCGTTTCCGCCGGGGCGAACTACGACGATGCCCGGACAGTGCTGACCGAGGTGCTCACCGCCTTCCCCGTGTACCGCGCCTACGTGCAGCCCGGAGAGCCGGTGAACGCTGCGGCGCGGGCCGCGCTTGGCGAGGCGGTAGACGGCGCCAAGCGGGTGCTGCCGCCGCGGCTGCACGGGCTGGCCGACGACCTGCGCGCCGCCGCGCTCGGGCTGCGCGCGCCGGCGAACGGCGCCGCGGGCGCGGCCGGCGAGTTCGCCGTGCGCTTCCAGCAGACGACCGGGCCCGTGGTGGCCAAGGGTGTCGAGGACACCGCCTGCTACCGCTGGTCGCGGCTGGTCTCGCTGAACGAGGTCGGCTGCGAGCCTGACCGGCTCGGCGTCGACCCGGCCGAGTTCCACGCGGAGGCCGGGCGCCTGGCGGCCGACTGGCCCGCCACCATGACCACCCTGTCCACTCACGACACTAAGCGGCAGGAGGACGTCAGGGCCAGGCTGGCCGTGCTGGCCGAGCTGCCGCGGGAGTGGGGCACCGAGGTACGGCAGTGGCATGAGCGAGCGGTGAAGCTCGGCCTGGCCGGCCCGGCCGCCCCCGCGGTCGACCCGGACACCGAGTACCTGCTGTGGCAGACCCTGGTCGGCGCGTGGCCGATCAGCGGCGAGCGGCTGGCCGGCTACCTGACCAAGGCGATCCGCGAGGCCAAGCGGCGGACCTCGTGGGTCGCGCCCGACCAGGAGTACGAGGCAGCGGTGCTCGGCCTGGCGTCCGGGGCGCTGGAGGACGCGGGCCTGGCCGGTTCCGTCGCCGCCTTCGTCGCGGGCATCGCGGGCGACGCGGCCGTCAACACCCTCGGGGCCAAGCTCGTGCAGCTCACCATGCCCGGAGTCCCTGACGTCTACCAGGGGTGCGAGCATGCGGCGCTGTCCCTGGTCGATCCGGACAACCGGCGGCCGGTAGAGTTCGCCCGCCTCCGTTCAGGCCTAGCGGCTCTTGACGACGAGGGCGACGCGAGCCTTGGCGGCGACCTTGCCGACGGTGACCTGGATGTACTGGACCGAGCGAAATTGCTGGTCACGGCCCGGGCGCTGCGGCTGCGGCGGGATCACCCGGCGTGGTTCGCCGGCGGTTACCAGCCGCTGGCGGCGGACGGGCCCGCGGCCGGGCACGTCGCCGCCTTCCAGCGCGGCGGACGCGCGGTCACGGTCGTCACCCGGCTGCCGGCCGGGCTGCGCCGCCGCGGCGGCTGGCAGGAGACCGTGCTGGCGCTGCCGGCGCTGGCGCCTTCCGGGGTGGCACTGACCAGCACGGAACTGCCAGGCCCCTCCTGGACGGACGTGCTGACCGGGCGGGTTTACCGCGGCGGGGCCGTGCCGCTGACCGAGCTGACGGGACGGCTGCCGGTCGCCCTGCTTGTTCCCGATGGCGAGTGACCGAGGTTCCGGAGGGCATGTGACCGAGTTCAGCGTATGGGCGCCTGCCGCGGAGCGGGTCGACGCCGAGGTGGCGGGGCGCCGTCTGCCGATGTCCCCCGTGGACGGCCGGCCCGGCTGGTGGGCGGCCGAGGCGCCGGCCGCCGCCGGGACCCGCTACGCGTTCGTGCTCGACGGGGGCGAGCCGCTGGCCGACCCGCGCTCGCCGCGGCAGCCGGACGGCCCGCAGGCCGCGAGCCAGACCTACGACCAGGGAGCCTTCGACTGGTCCGACGCGAGCTGGCGCGGTGTGCCTGAAGGCGGCGCGGTCATCTACGAGCTGCACATCGGTACGTTCACACCGGAGGGGACGCTGGACGCCGCGATCGGGCGGCTCGACCACTTGCTGTCGCTCGGCGTCACCGTCGTGGAGCTGATGCCGGTCGCCGCGTTCCCCGGCGGGCACGGCTGGGGCTACGACGGGATCGGCCTGTGGGCGGTGTACGAGCCCTACGGCGGGCCGGACGCGCTGAAGCGGTTCGTGGACGCCTGCCACGGCCGCGGACTCGCCGTCTTCCTCGACGTCGTTTACAACCACGTCGGACCTGGCAACCACCTCGCGTCGTTCGGGCCGTACTTCACCGACGTCTACGCGACCCCCTGGGGGCCGGCCGTCAACCTCGACCAGCCGGGATCTGACGAGGTGCGCTCGTTCATCACCGGCAACGCGCTGATGTGGCTGCGCGACTACCACCTGGACGGGCTGCGGCTCGACGCGGTGCACGCCTTCCAGGACCACCGCGCGGTGCACATCCTCGAAGAGCTCACCGCCGCGGTGGACGCGTTTGCCGCCGCCGCGGGACGGTCGGTCGTCCTGGTCGCCGAGTCCGACATGAACAACCCGCGGCTGGTCACCGCGCGCCAGGCCGGCGGTTACGGGCTGTCGGCCCAGTGGGACGACGACTTCCACCACAGCCTGCACGCGCTGGTCACCGGCGAGCGGCAGGGGTACTACGACGACTTCGGCACGATCGCCGGCCTGGCCAAGACGCTTACCGGGGCGTACTTCCACGACGGCACCTGGTCCTCGTTCCGCCAGCGCAGTCACGGCCGGCCGGCGGACACCAGGCAGGTGCCCGGGTACCGCTTCGTGGTGTTCATTCAAGATCACGACCAGATCGGCAACCGGGCCGTCGGCGACCGGATCAGCGCGAGCCTCCGCACCGCCTACCCGCCGCGCGACGGCCAGCCCGACCGGGCCGCGGGACTGCTCCTGGTGGCCGCCGGGCTAGTCCTCACCAGCCCGTTCACGCCGATGCTGTTCATGGGCGAGGAGTGGGGGGCGGACACGCCGTGGCAGTTCTTCACCGATCACACCGACCCCTTCTTCGCCGACGCGGTCAGCAACGGGCGCCGGTCGGAGTTCGCCGCCCACGGCTGGGGATTCTCTGACGTACCGGACCCGCAGGACAAGCAGACGTTCCTGCGTTCCAAGCTCGACTGGGCCCAGCTGTCCGCTGAGCCTTACAAGCCGGTGCTCGATTGGTACCGGGCGCTGATTGCGCTGCGCCGGTCGCGGGCCGAGCTCGCCGACCCGCGGCTTGACCAGGTCAGGGCCGACTACGACGAGGACGCGGGCTGGCTGGTGATCCACCGGGGTGCGCTTCGGGTGGTGGCCAACTTCGGCCGGGCGCCGGTCGAGCTGCCGCTCGCCGGCGCCGCGCCGCCGGCCCTGCTGCTGGCCAGCGACCCGGGTACCGCGGTGCGGGGCGGCGCGATCACGCTGCCGCCTGCCGCGCTGGCCGTCGTGGATACCGCGCCGGCGGTTGCGGCGAACGGGTGACTGTGCGAATCATTACTTAAGCGGGTAAGCAGGACGGGGTTACCTCACCGCAACTAAACCGGTAAAGTTGCGGTCATGCGCTACGGCTACTTCGACGACGACCGCCGCGAGTACGTGATCACCCAGCCGGACACCCCGCTGCCGTGGATCAACTACCTCGGCACGGAATCCCACTTCGGCACCGTCTCGAACACGGCCGGCGGCTTCTCCTGGCACCAGGACGCCCGGCTGCGCCGGCTGACCAGGTACCGCTACAACAACGTGCCCGGCGACGCCGGCGGCCGCTACCTCTACGTGCGGGACGACGTGACCGGTGAGTACTGGTCGCCGTCCTGGCAGCCGGTCAGGACCGCGCTCGACGCCTACGAATGCCGGCACGGACTGTCCTACACGACGATCAGCTCGGCCAGGGCGGGCATCGCGGCCAAGACCGTGTACTTCGTCCCCCGCGGTGAGAACCTCGAGGTCTGGCGGGTCGCCGTGACCAACGACCGGGACACCGCGGCGACCCTGTCGCTGTTCTCCTCGGTCGAGTTCGCCCTCTGGGACGCCCAGGACGACGCGACCAACTACCAGCGCAACTACTCCACCGGCGAGGTCGAGGTCGTCGACGGGGTGATCTACCACAAGACCGAGTACCGCGAGCGCCGCGACCACTTCGCCTACTTCGCCTGCTCCGAGCCGCTCGCGGGCTTCGACACCCAGCGGGAGGCGTTCCTCGGGCCCTACCGCGGCTTCGACGAGCCGCTCGGCGTGGAGCGCGGCGAGCTCACCGACTCGGTCGCGCACGGCTGGTCGCCGCACGGCGCGCAGCACGTGCGGCTCACGCTCGAGCCCGGCGAGAGCAAGGAGGTCATCTTCCTGCTCGGCTACTGGGAGAACCCGCGCGACGCCAAGTTCTCATCGCCGGGCGTCATCGACAAGTCCCGGGTCCGCCCGGTCATCGAGCGCTGGCTGCGGCCGGAGACGGTGCGCGACGGCCTGGCCGAGCTCCGCGCGTACTGGGACGGCCTGCTCAGCGTGCTGCACGCGGACACTCCTGACACCGACACCAACCGGATGGCCAGCATCTGGAACACCTACCAGTGCCTGGTGACCTTCAACCTGAGCCGCTCGGTCTCCTCCTACGAGACGGGGATCTCCCGCGGCATGGGATTCCGCGACTCGTGCCAGGACCTGCTCGGCGCCGTGCAGCTCGACGGCCCGCGCGCCCGGCAGCGGATCATCGACCTCGCCGCGACCCAGTTCGCCAGCGGCGGGGCCTACCACCAGTACCAGCCGCTGACCAAGACGGGCAACGACGCGATCGGATCCGGCTTCAACGACGACCCGCTCTGGCTCGTGCTCGGCGTCGCCGCCTACCTCAAGGAGACCGGCGACGCCACGATCCTGGACGTCACGGTTCCGTTCAGCGACGCGGGCGAAGCCACCCTCTACGGTCACCTGGAGCGCTCCGTTCAGTACACGCTGGACCGGATCGGCCCGCACGGCCTGCCGCTCATCGGCCGCGCCGACTGGAACGACTGCCTGAACCTCAACTGCTTCTCAGGGACCCCTGGCGAGTCCTTCCAGACGACCGAGAACCAGTCCGGCGGCCAGGCCGAGTCGGTGTTCATCGCCGGCCTCTTTACCCTGGCGGCCCGGGAGCTCGCGGGTATCGCGGCGTGCACCGGCCGGGCCAGCGAGGCCGACGCCTACCGGGCCGACGCCGAGAAGATGGCCGTCGCGACCGCCGAGCACGGCTGGGACGGCGAGTGGTTCCTGCGCGCCTACGATCACTTCGGCAACCCGGTCGGCTCGGCCAGGAACGCCGAGGGCCAGATCTTCCTCGAGCCGCAGGGCATGTGCGTCATGGCGGGCATCGGCACCGACGACCCCGGTCCCGTCAGCACGGCTGACCGGGCACTGGCGAGCGTCAGGGACCGGCTCGCGACTCCGCACGGCATCATGTTGCTGCAGCCCGCGTTCACCACGTACCACGTGGAACTCGGCGAGATCTCCACCTACCCGCCGGGCTACAAGGAGAACGCGAGCGTCTTCTGCCACACCAACCCCTGGGTGATGATCGCCGCCGCGATGACCGGAGACGGCGACGCCGCCTTCGACTACTACCGGCGGATCAACCCCTCCGCCCGTGAGGCGATCGGCGACCTGCACCGCTGCGAGCCCTACGTCTACGCCCAGATGATCGCCGGCCGGGACGCGCCGACCCACGGCGAGGCGAAGAACTCCTGGCTGACCGGCACCGCCGCGTGGAACTACGTCGCCGTCACCCAGTGGATTCTCGGCATCAGGCCGGAACTCGACGGCCTCAGGATCGACCCGGTCATCCCGTCCGCCTGGCCGGGTTTCACGGCGACCAGGCGTTTCCGCGGCGCGACCTACGAGATCACCGTCCGCCGCGCGGGCACCCTCGACTCGGGCATGGCCGAAGGCGCGGGCGTCCGCGTCGACGGCACCCAGGTCGTCGGCACCCTGCTCCCGCTCGCCGCTGCCGGCGCGACCGTCCGAGTCGAGGTCGTCCTCCCCGCCGCCTAAGCCCGCGCCGGGGAAGCCACCCCAGCCGGGGAAGACACCCCAGCCGGGGAAGCCACCCCAGCCGGGGAAGCCACCCCCGCCACGGCACTTCGGCCTGTCGGGCTCCCACTTTCTATCGGTTGGCGCTCGTCCGCGCGACTTTCTATCACTTAGGAACATTAATATCGGGGCAAAACGGACAGATAATGACTCCAACTGATAGAAAGTCGCGGAAAAGGTTCTAACCGATAGAAAGTGAAGCGGGCTGGCGGGGGCGCAGAGTCCGCCGGCCGGCCGGGGGCGGGTCCTGGAGAACCGGGGGGAGGGGGGAGTAGGCCGGGGCCCGTTCGGGATGAGCGGTTTTGTTTTTGCGGCACAAGCCGGGTGGTGGGAATCGGGCGGTTTCCGCGATTCTCCCGGCCCGGCGGGCGGGTTACTATCAGCGCGACCCAGTGGTGCGGCGGTCCAGCGGAGGGGCGCCAGCCGGCGAGGGGCGGTGCGTGGTGACGGTGCGTTTCCCTGACGAACCCGGCTTCCAGGGACGGTTCGCGCCGGTGCGGCTTGAGGGCGAGATCCGCGGGGTCGAGGTGACGCAGGGGGAGATTCCGGCGTCGCTACACGGCACGTTCTACCGGGTGGGCGCGGACCCGGCCTGGCCGCCGTTCGTCGAACGCGACTTCTACTTCAACGCCGACGGCATGGTCGCGATGTTCCGCTTCGAGAACGGGTACTGCGACTTCCGGTCGCGGTACGTGCGGACACCGCGGTTCACCGCCGAGCGGGCGGCCCGCCGGTCGCTGTTCGGCGCCTACCGCAACCCGTTCACCGACGACCCGTCCGTGCGCGGGCTGAGCCGCGGGCTGGCCAACACAAACGTCTACTGGCACGCCGGGCGGCTGCTGGCGTCCAAGGAGGACAGCCCGCCGGTTCAGGTCGACCCGGACACGCTGGACACGGTTGGCGAGTTCAGCTGGGACGGCGGCCTGTCCTCGAAGACCGCCACCGCCCACCCGAAGATCGATCCGCGCACGGGCGAGCTGGTGTTCTTCGGCTACATGGCCAGGGGGGAAGCGACCAGGGACATCGCGTACTACGAGGCCGACGTGGCCGGGCGGATCGTGCACGAGGCCTGGTTCGAGGCGCCGTACTCCTCGATGGTGCACGACTGGGCCGTGACCGAGAACTTCGTGATCTTTCCGGTTATCCCGCTCACCGCCAGCCCCGAGCGGCTCGCGGCGGGCGGCCCGCTGTACGTGTGGGACGGGTCGCAGGACGTCTACCTGGGCGTCGTCCCGCGTCGCGGCCGCACCGTCCGCTGGTACCGGGGCACCAACCGGTTCGCGTCGCACATCATGAACGCCTACGACGACGGGCGGCACATCTACATCGACACCCCGGTGGGCGCGAAGTCCGCGTTCCCCTGGTTTCCCGACATCGCCGGCGCTCCGTTCGACCCCGGGCAGGCGAGCGCGCAGCTCACCCGGTTGACGATCGACACGTCGGCGCCGCCCGACCTCGGCGACGGCCAGACGGCCTTCGGGCAGCGGCGGCTTACCGGCTGCTCCGGCGAGTTCCCGCGCACCGACGAGCGCTGGGCGACCCGCGGCTACCGGTTCGGCGTCATGAACCTCACCAGCGTGCCCGGTGAGCGGCCGGACGACGGGCTGCCCGGCTTCCGCTGGCTCGGTCAGATCGATCCCGCCACCGGGGCAATGAAGACCCGGTTCGCTGGCAGGAACTCCACCGTGCAGGAGGCGGTCTTCGTGCCACCGCCCGGGGTGGCGACGGCGAACGGCGAGGGCTACCTGATGCAGCTGGTCGACCAGCACGAGACGGGGACGACGGACCTGCTCATCCTCGACGCCCAGCGGATCGACGAGCCCGCCGTCGCCACGCTGCGGATCCCGGTCAGGATGCCGGGCGGACTGCACGGCAACTGGGTGACGGACAAGCAGCTGGCGCAGCGAGCCGGATAGGGGCCGAGCGAGACGAGCCGGGCACAGTGAGCCGCACGACAAGGAGGCCGGAATGACGGCGCAGGACAAGGTGGCCGAGCTCGAGCACCGGCTCGGACTGGTCGAAGACGAGCTCGCCATCAGGCGGCTGCAGCACGCATACGGCTACTACCTCGACAAGTGCTACTACGACGAGGTGGTCGACTTGTTCGAACCGGACGGCGAGGTCATCTTCATCGGCGGCGTGTACCGGAAGCGGGCCGGCATCGCGCGGCTGTACACGGGGCGCTTCCGCTCCCGGTTCACCGACGGGCGCAACGGGCCCCAGTTCGGCCGGCTGCTCGACCACCCCGTCCTGCAGGACGTCATCCACGTCGAGGCGGACCGGCGCACCGCCAGGGCCCGCTTCCGGACGCTGATGCAGGCCGGCACGCACGAGCTGGCGGCCTCGGTCGACGCTCCGGTCAGGCAGTGGATGGAGGGCGGCCTCTACGAGAACAGCTACGTACGAACAGACGGCGTGTGGAAGATCAGCAAGCTGTTCTACCGGGCGTTCTGGCACGGGACAATGGACGAGGGATGGGCGCACACCCCGGTGGACTACGTGCCCAACGCGCTCGTCGCGTATCCCGACGACCCGTACGGCCCCGACGAGCTGCTCGCAAACGCGCCGCGGCTGTGGCCGGATACGACCACGCTGCCATTCCATTACCGGCACCCGGTCACCGGCAAGGAGTTCGTCCCCGACACCTGGGGCACGTTCCCCGAGGCGTAGGCGCCTGGACACAGGCATCGCGGTATAGGCGCCGAGACACTGGCGCGCATTTCCCGGTCGCGGAAATCGCGGCTGAAACGGCGGCATTGTCGCAGATCCCGTCACGTGACGAGCGGATGACCGCGATAATTCAACGGTGCGTTTTTACGCGGACCTCCATATACATTCCAAGTTTTCGCGTGCCTGCAGCCGGGACTGCGACCTTGAGCACCTCGCGTGGTGGGCGGGGCGCAAAGGGATCGGTGTAATTGGGACTGGTGACTTTACCCACCCGATATGGCGCGAAGAGCTTGGCGCGAAGCTGGTGCCAGACACCCCCGGCCTGTTCCGGCTGCGGCCTGACCTGGAGCGGGCCGTGCACGACACGCTGCCGGCCGCCTGCCGCACGCCGGTCAGGTTCATGCTGTCGTCGGAGATCTCCACCATCTACAAGCGCGACGACCGGACCCGGAAGGTGCACCACCTGCTCTACGCGCCGTCGCTGGACGCCGTCGACGAGATAACCCGCGCCCTGGCCCGGGTAGGGAACCTCGCCTCCGACGGCCGGCCCATCCTCGGGCTTGACTCGCGCAACCTGCTCGAGATCACCCTGGCCGGCGGCGACGGCTGCTACCTGGTACCCGCCCACGCCTGGACGCCCTGGTTCGCGGTGCTCGGGTCGCAGTCCGGCTTCGACCGGGTCGCCGACTGCTACGCCGACCTGGCGGACCACATCGTGGCGATCGAGACCGGGTTGTCCTCCGACCCGGAGATGAACTGGCGGGTGTCCAGCCTGGACGGGTACCGGCTGGTGTCCAACTCCGACGCGCACTCGCCGCCCATGCTGGGCAGGGAAGCGACCGCGTTCGAGCTCGCCGAGCCCGACTACTTCGGCATCTACCAGGCGCTGAAGACGGGCGACGGCTTCGGCGGCACGGTCGAGTTCTTTCCTGAAGAGGGCAAGTACCACCTCGACGGCCACCGGGCCTGCGACGTCCGGATGACTCCGGAGGAGACTCGTGAATCCGGCGGCCTTTGCCCGGTGTGCGGCAAGAAGCCGACGATCGGGGTGGAGCACCGGGTCGACGTGCTGGCCGACCGTCCGGAGGGTTACCGGCTCGACGGTGCGGCGAGCTTCGCCTCGTTCGTGCCGCTGCCAGAGATCCTGGGCGAGATCGCCGGCGTCGGTCCGAAGTCCAAGTCCGTCGCCGCCCAGGTCAGCGCCTTGGTGGAGCGGTTCGGACCGGAACTCGGCATCCTCGGTGAGGTACCGCTCGACGACCTGGCCGCCGGTGCACCGTCGATCGTCGCCGAGGCCATCGCCCGGCTGCGGCGCGGCGAGGTGCGCCGCGACGCCGGGTACGACGGCGTGTACGGGACGATCCGGCTGTTCGACCCGGACGAGCTGGCGGGCGCGGCGCTGTTCGACCTGCCGCGGACCCCGCGCCAGAACCGGGGCGCCAGCCGCGGGGCCGCGGTGCCAGGGGGAGACCAGGCGGCGGAGCCGGCCGTGGCGGCCGGGCTGTCCGCGGGACTGTCAGCCGGACGGCCGGCCGGGGAACTCTCGCTGGCAGCAGCCGGCTCAGCCGGCCTGTCCGCCGCCGGTGCCCTGGTGCCGGGCCTCGACCCCCAGCAGCAGGCGATCGTCACCCACGACGACGGCCCGCTGCTGGTGGTGGCCGGCCCGGGGGCCGGCAAGACCCGGGTGCTCATCCACGCGATCGCGCACCGGATCGAAGCCGGCCTGCCGCCCGGGCACTGCCTGGCGGTCACGTTCACCCGCCGTGCGCGCGACGAACTGCGCGACCGCCTCTCGGCGCTGCTCGGCGCGGACATCGCCGGCCAGGTCACCGTCGCCACTTTCCACGGCCTCGGCCTGCTGATCCTGCGCGAGCAGTGCAAGCTGCTCGGCCTGCCCGCCGACCTGAAGGTCGCCGACGAGAAGACTCGCACGCAGGTGCTTCGGTCGCTGTCCAAGGGCGGCAGCCCGGCCGTGCTCGGTGCCCGTATCGCGGATTCCAAACGGAGGCGCGTTTCCGCCATCGCCCGCGCGGTCTCCTCAGCCGCGGACGACGCCGACGGCGGGTTCGATGACAGTGCCTTCGATGACAGTGCTTTCGACGACGACGGTGGTTACGGCGACGGTGCTTTCGACGACGACGGTGGTTACGGCGACGGTGCTTTCGACGGCAGCGACTACTTCGCCGACCCGGAACTTGACGCCATCACCGCGCGCTACGACGGGGCGTTGCGCGAGCTCGGCCTGGTCGACGTCGACGAGCTGGTCACCCGGCCGGTGGAACTGCTCAGCGCGGACCCGTCGCTGGCCGCCACCTACCAGGAGCGGTGGACAGACGTGTTCGTCGACGAGTACCAGGACGTGGACGAGCAGCAGTACCTGATGCTGACGCAGCTCGCACGGCCCGGCGCCCGTATCTGTGCGATCGGCGACCCCGACCAGGCGATCTACGGGTTCCGCGGCGGGGATGTCGGCTACTTCCTGCGCTTCTCCCAGGACTTCGCCAGCCGGGCGCCCCGTGCGGGCGCCCTTGCCAGCACTGGCCGGAAGGGGGCCGCGGCGACCGCCGGCGACGTGGCCGCGGCGACCGTGCGGCTGTCGCGCAGTTACCGTTCCGCGCCGACCATCGTGCGGGCCGCTATGCAGCTGATCAGGCCGGGCACGCTCGTGCCAGGCCGGGAACTGGTCCCGGCCAGGACTGACATCCCCGACAGCCCGGTTGTGCTGCACGCGGTGGCCGACGAACGGGAGGAAGCCGACGTCATCACCGCCGAGATCGAGAAGCTGCTCGGCGGCGCGTCCTTCCACGCGCTCGACAGCCGCGCGGTC
>DASYAD010000336.1:0-14619 GCA_036501515.1 Trebonia sp.
AGGTCCTTCCCTGCCGCCACCCGGCGCAGGCCGGCCAGGTAGATCAGCGCCGCGGTGACGCCGGACGCCGCCGCGAACGCGTACCCCCAGCGCGGCCCGAACGCGTCGAGGATGAACCCGGCCGCCGTCGAGCCGATCGCCAGGCCAACCGCGATCCCGGTCGACAGCCAGGACATCGCTTCGGTGGCCCGGCCGGGCAGCGCGGTGGCCTCGAGCAGGCTGTAGCCGGCGATCAGGGTGGGCGCGATCGTCATACCGCACAGGTAGATCACCGGGGCGAGCACCAGCAGGTTGGGCATCGCCCAGAAGCTGCACACGCCCGCCACCGTCACGCACAGGGTGACCGCCATCCGCCGCGACGCGGCCGCGTGCCAGGTGCGCGACCCGTACCAGAGGCCTCCGGTGGCGCTGCCGAGCGCATAGCAGCCGAGAATCAGGCCGGCCAGCGGTTTGTGCCCGAGCCGGGTGGCGAAGTCGACCGTGCTGAGGTCGATGGTGACAAACATCGCACCGATGAACAGGTACACAGGCAGCAGCACGACAAGGCCGGGGGCGGCCAGCCGGGCGGGCCGCGCGTACGCACGCGGCGGGCGGGTCCGCCCGGCCCGGGCATCAGCCGCGTCGGCGGCGGTCTGCCCCGGCGCGGCCGGCCGGCCGTCGACGATCACCACGGACGGCTCGGTCGCCCGCTGCGACGCGAACCACAGCGACCCGATCAGCGCGCAGAGGGCCGCGCAGCCGATCCCGGCGGCCGGGTGCAGCTGGGTGGCGAGCAGCGTCACCGCGGCCGGGCCGATGACGAAACACAGCTCGTCCGCCACCGACTCGACCGAGAACGCGGTGTGCAGCCGGGGTGTCCCCGCCAGCAGTACCGACCAGCGCGCGCGGGCCATCGGGCCGGTCTGCGGCATGGCCGCGCCGCCGACGATCCCGCAGGCGAACAGCGTCCAGTCGGGCGCGTGCAGCTCGACCGCGGCGGTCAGGCCCGCCACCGCGAGCGCGAACGTCACGCAGACCGGGATCAGCACCCGGCGCTGCCCGAGCCGGTCGACCAGGCGTCCGAGCTGCGGCGCGCACAGCGCCCCGCCGAGCGCCCCGGCGGCCGACACGCTGCCGGCCACGCCGTAACGGCCCGTGCCGGCCGAGATGAGCAGCACCGTGCCGAGACCGTACATGGCCATCGGCATCCGGCCGATGATCCCGGCGACGGAGAACCGCCAGGCCCGCGGAATGGCGAAGATTTCCGCGTACGGCGCCAGCAGACCCCGCGCTCCCGCGCCGAGACCTGCACCGCTCGCACCCGCCATCGCGTGCCTTTCCGCCAGAATCTGAACAGAACCTGAAGATACTCCGCGCTATCAACCGGTTTACCAGGCCCTCTGTTCCCTGTTTACCAGGCCCGCTGTTCCCGGTTCCGTTTCGCCCGCGGGTCAGCGGCGGCTACCTGAGCACTGGTTACCGGGTCTCCGGCGGTGCCTGGTTGGATGGAAGCATGCCCGCATACGACGCGTTCCTGCTGCTGTCTTTCGGCGGCCCCGAGGGACCCGGAGACGTGCTTCCGTTCCTCGAGAACGTCACCCGCGGCCGCGGCGTCCCCCGGCAGCGCCTCGACGAGGTGGCCGAGCACTACTACGCCGTCGGCGGCGTGAGCCCGATCAGTGCCCAGTGCCGTGACATGCTTGCCGCCGTCGCCGCCGAGTTCGCCGAGGCGGGTCTGGACCTGCCGCTGTACTGGGGAAACCGGAACTGGGACCCGTTCATCGAGGACACCGTCAAGCAGATGAGGGCCGACGGCGTGCGGCACGCGGTGGCGTTCGCGACCTCCGCGTACAGCTCGTACTCCGCCTGCCGCCAGTACCTGGACGACATCGACCGCGCGGTCGCCGCCACCGGGCCTGGCGCAGTGACCGGAAAGACAGTGACCGGAAAGACAGTGACCGGGGAGCCGGCGGCCGGGGAGACACTGACGGGGGAGACAGGGCCCGGGGGGACCGACTCCGGCGAAACACCGCGGATTGACAAGATCCGCCCGTACTTCAACCACCCCGGCTTCATCGAGCCGTTCGCGGCCAACGCCGAGCGGGCCCTGGCGAGCCTGCCCGCCGCCGCCCAGGAGCGCGCCCGGCTGGTGTTCACCGCCCACAGCATCCCGGTGGGAATGGCCGCCACCAGCGGCAGTGCCGCCCAGGGGACGGCGGTCCCCGGTGCCGTCGGCGGCCGGTACGCGGCCGAGCTGAGGGAGGCGTCAACCCTGATCGCGGAACGGGTGCGTGGTGGCACTCTTCCCTTCGACCTGGTCTTCCAGAGCCGGAGTGGCCCGCCGAGCGTGCCCTGGCTCGAACCGGACGTCAACGACCACCTGGCCGCGCTGGCCAAGGGGACCGGCGTGGACGGTGACCCGCTGCCTGAAGGCCCGCCGTCGGCCGTCGTCGCGGTGCCGGTCGGCTTCGTCAGCGACCACATGGAGGTCGTGCACGACCTCGACGTGGAGGCGGCGGCGACCGCGCGGGCGCTTGGCCTGCCGTTCGCGCGGGCGGCGGCGCCTGGACCGGCGCCGCGCTTCGCCGCGATGGTGCGCGAGCTGGTCGCGGAACTAACCAGCGGCGAGCCGGCGCTGGCGCTCGGCGGCTTCGGGCCGCGGGCCTACGCGGCCGGTCTCGCGAACGGGGGGCAGGCGTGCCCGCAGGACTGCTGCCGGTACGCCCCCCGCCGCCCAGGACAGCCCGCAACTCAGGGACCGCAGGTGCGGGCGTGAGCGGGTTTGCGAGCGAGCGGGGGAGCGCTGGGTGTCCGCGGACGCGGCCGGCGGGTGCCGGCGAGGGGGTCTTGTGAGCGAGTTTGCGAGCGGAGCGGCGCTGCGCGACCTGGCGGTCAGCGTGGCCAGGGAGGCGGGGGAGATGCTGGCCTCGGGCGCTGGACGCGTCGAGGTCGCCGCGACCAAGTCAAGCCCGACCGATGTCGTCACCGAGATGGACCGCAGGTCGGAAGAGCTGATCAGGTCCCGGATCCTCGCGGTGCGCCCGGACGACGCGATCCTCGGTGAGGAAGGCGGGCAGATCGGGAGCACCGACGGCGCGCCCGCCCGGTGGGTGATCGACCCGCTCGACGGAACCGTCAACTACCTGTACGGCCTGCATGACTGGGCCGTGTCGATCGCGGCCGAGGTCGGCGGCCAGATCGTGGCCGGCGCGGTCTACGTCCCGGCCCGCGGCGAGACGTTCAGCGCCTGCCAGGGCGGCGGCGGCTGGCTGGAGTCCGCCGCGGGCGGCCGGACCCGGCTGCACTG
Organism: Trebonia sp.; assembly: GCA_036501515.1. GTDB lineage: Bacteria > Actinomycetota > Actinomycetes > Streptosporangiales > Streptosporangiaceae > Trebonia. Next base: position 3,287 of record DASYAD010000336.1, read on the forward strand.
CTTGCCCGGGGTGCCGCTTGACCGGGCGCTGATCGGGACCGGGTTCGGCTACCTGCCGGCCAGGCGCAAGGTGCAGGGTGAGGTGGTCGCGGCACTCCTGCCGCGGCTGCGGGACATCAGGCGGGCCGGAGTGGCGTCTGTCGACCTGTGCGCGGTCGCCGCGGGCCGCCTGGACGGCTTCTACGAGCGCGGCCTGAACTACTGGGACTGGGCGGCCGGCGCGCTGGTCGCCAGCGAGGCCGGGGCGGTGGTCGGCGGCCTGGGCGGCGCCCCGGTGTCAAGCTCGATGACGGTGGCGGCCGGTCCCGGCCTGTTCGGCCCGCTGAGTGCGGCACTGGCTGCGCTGGACCCGGAACGGGACGGCTGACCGGGGGCACTGGCCGCGATGGATCCGGTGTGGGACGGCTGGCCGGGGTACTCTCCGCGCTGGCACCGGAACGGGACGGCTGAGTGCGGCAATGGCTGCGCTCGACCCGGCGCGGGACGGCTGAGCGCGGCCCGCGTGCTACGGCCGTGACCGTGCCAGGCCGCGGACCGGACGGCCGGGCACCAGGCCGCCAAGGAAACGGCAGGCGATCTTGGGGAGCCGTGCCTCCGTTCGGGATCCCCTTGTTACGCTTGGCCGTCGTCCTTCCCGCAGCAGTGCTCTGGGATTTCTCTGAGCCTGCGAACCGGGGGCGGGAAGGCGGAATAGATGGGTGGAATGTGCGGTTTACCAGCGGCCGGAGACGGTCCTCGCGGGACACGGTGAAGCCAGTTCGCGTGCAGCGTGCACGACGCCCGTGAACATGGCAGAATTCCCCGCCGGAATCGGGCACAACGAAGGCTTCCGGAGCGTTACACCCGCGCAGCGACCGCGCGCACATATGGAGGGGGATGAGTCACAATGGCTACCGACTACGACAGCCCACGCAAGACCGATGATGACCTGGGTGAGGACAGCCTGCAGGAACTGCAGGCCCGCCGGATGGATAAGTCGTCGTCCACGATCGACCTTGACCCGGACGATGCCGCGGAAGGCCTTGAACTTCCCGGTGCCGACTTGTCGAACGAGGAGCTCTCGTTCCGGGTGATACCGAGGCAGGCGGACGAGTTCACTTGCTCGCGTTGCTTCCTTGTGCACCACCGGAGCCAGCTTGCCGAGGAAAGGAACGGCCAGCTGGTCTGCCGAGAGTGCGCCGCGTGATGGACCGGTCCCCGCGGGCGTGACGCTCGCGGGGACGGTGACCTCCACCGATCGCATGCAGCGGTCAGCGGACGCTAGCCCGGCCGCCTGGATGGCGGGCCTGGCCAGCCGCTGACCGCCGTACGGGGCTAGCTTGCCTCAGTCTCCGGCTCAGCCGAGCGGCGCATCGTGCCGCGGATGATCGCGAACCGCGCCGTCTCCACGATGAGGCCGGTCGCGAGGGCCCAGGCGAGCACCTCGGGCAGGCTGACCGCGGGATCGGACAGGTCCGTCGGCGGTACCCGCCCGGTCGCCTTGGTCCACGCCGTGGCCAGCAGCTTGCGCAGCAGGAACACCCCTCCGGTAACCGCGATCGTAGTGACCAGCTTCCCGTTAGAGCCTTCGCCCTTCTTGCCCTTCGCCATCAATAGCTCCTAATCTCCGCGGGAGCGACCCCTGTGCCCCCGGTCGTGGATCGCATGGGGGACTACTGTCCGTGTGCCCTGACTGCGCGTCATCATCCCACGGACTCGCGGTCACCAGGCTGCGGCCCGCCAGGCTCGCCCGCGCCCGCGCCGCGGGCCTGCTCGATCGCGGCCGCGAGCTCGACCGGGTGCCGCGTCGCCACCAGCCAGTAGGGCACCCCCTCGCCCGGGTTTTCCAGGCCGACGTAGACGGCGCGCTTCAGGTAGGGCCGGAGCAGGATGTGCGCCGACGGGTCCGCCCAGGCGCCGCGCATCGCGGCCGACTGCTTCTCATCGAGCGCGGCCACCTCGCCGACCTCGCTCAGTGCGAGAGTGTCGCCGTCCGCCCGCAGCACGCCGTCGGCCACCTCGATCAGCGCGACGCTCCAGTGGACAAGGAAGACGGCCACGAACGCCCCGAGCAACCCGATGACCAGCGGCGGGACGAAGCCGCCGACGATGAACCAGGCCTCGGAGCCCAGCACGAGCACCACCGGGACGGCGAGCAGCCAGTAGGCAGCCGGCACAAGCAGCCGCTCGCGGTACGAACCCATTTCCGTGCCTCCTGTTGTTTCCCGGGGACAAGCGCCCCGTACCCCGATGTCCCTCCGGGGTCGCTGCGTTTCTCGCATAAGCGCGGCGAGTGCGCACACTCCACGGTAGTTGGTTAGATGGAGTCATGGTTGGTCGGGCAGGCAAGCGGGCCGCGGCCGGGCTGGCCGCGCTCCGGGCGGCCGGGCTGGCCGCCAGGACCCGCTGGGCCGCGGCAGGCGCAGACGGGGGCACCGCCTCCAGCGCCGGCAACGGCACCCCGCCGCCCGCGGTGACGGTGCTGCCCGCCCCTGAGACGGCCGCGAGCGGCCCTGAGGGCGCTGGCCTTAGCGGCGGCGAACCTGGTGACGGCGGACCCGGTGACGGCGGCCTGCCGGCCGTGCAGGACGGTACGCGGGCGGCGGAGGTGCCGCGCTGGCTGCGGGTCAGTGCCGCCTGGGCCTGGCGGCTGCTCCTGCTGGCGGCGCTGCTCTACGTGGCGGGCAAGGTCGCCGCGCTGCTCTACCTCGTCATCGTGCCCTTCGCCGCCGCGATCTTGCTGACCGCGCTCCTGCAACCGCTGACGTTCCGGTTGCGCCGGGCGGGGCTCGGCCCGCTGTCCGCGACCTGGTGCACCCTGCTGCTCGCCTTCGCCCTCATCGGCGGCGCGGTGTGGCTGGTGACCACCCGGGTGGAGGCCGAGTACCCGACCCTCGTTACCCAGGTCCGCCACACGAGCACGGAGATCCAGCGCTGGCTGGCCTCGGCGCCGCTGCACATCAGGACAGGAAACCTGGCCAAGATCTCCGACAATTTCGTGAACTACCTGACCCAGCACCGCTCCACGGTCGAGGGCGCGGCGCTGACCGGCGGCCGGATCGTCGTCGAGTTGCTGGCGGGCATCGTGCTCTGCTTCTTCATCTCGTTCTTCTTGATCAAGGACGGCGAGCGCATCTGGTCCTGGCTGATCGGCGGGCTGCCGGGCGACCGTGGCCGGCGGGCGAACCTGGCAGGCCACGCCGCCTGGCATGCCGTCGTCTACTACGTCAGGGGCACGGTCGCGGTAGCCGCCATCCACGCGGTCGTCATGGGGATCACGCTCACGGTCATCGGGTCGCCGCTCGTCGCGCCGCTGGCGCTGTTCATGTTCATCGCCGCGTTCGTGCCGCTGGCCGGCGTGCTGATCGCCGGCACCGTCGCGATCCTCATCGTGCTCGCGACCAAGGGTCTGCTCGCGGCCCTGATCGTGCTCGCGGTCATGATCGTGATGAACCAGCTGGAGAGTCACCTGCTCCAGCCGCAGGTCGTCGGGAAGATGGTGCACCTGCACCCGCTCGCGGTGATTCTCGTCCTCGCGGTCGCCGGCGTGGTGGCCGGCATCCCCGGCGCGGTGGTCGCCGTGCCGATCACCGCCGCCCTGACGAGCGCCTCCCGGGCGCTGCGGCAGGACGCCGGCCGCTGACAGCCGGCCGACCGCGGCTGACCGCGGGCTGACGGCGGCGGTTAGCCGCGGTACAGCGCGGAGGTGGCCGCGTGGCGTAGTCTCGGAGGGTAAGCGAGCGGATGACCGACAGGCGAGGGAGACACGGCCGATGACCACCGGCGAGGCGGGCGCGCACGCGGGCATCAGACCGCCTGACGTGCTGATCACCCGGCTTGACGCGGCGGTCCCGGTGCCCGGCTACGCGCGCCCGGGCGACGCGGGCGCCGACCTGGCCGCCGCCGAGGACGTCGACCTGGCCCCCGGGCAGCGGGCGGTCGTCCGCACCGGGATCGCGATCGCCCTGCCGGACGGCTACGCGGGGTTCGTGCACCCGCGTTCCGGGCTGGCGGCCAGGCACGGGCTCACGATGGTGAACGCGCCGGGCACGATCGACGCCGGGTACCGTGGCGAGATCAAGGTAATCCTGCTGAACACCGACGCGTCCGTGCCGGTCTCGCTGCGCCGCGGCGACCGCATCGCGCAGCTGGTGGTGCAGCGGGTGGAAAACGTGACGTTCCGTGAGGTGCCGGCCCTGCCAGAGTCGGTCCGCGGCGCGGACGGATTCGGCTCGACCGGCGGCCATGCGGCGGGCTGCCCGCAGCCCGTCACCGCCGAGCGATGAACCCGCGGGCCGACAGCCCCGCGGACGTGAACAGAGCCGTCAGGCGACTGGAGGAGATGCGCAGTGTTCGGTCGGCGACGCAGCGCCGGTGACCGCGAGCGTGACCTGGAAGGCCAGCAGGCCGCCGAGGCCGCGGAGGCCGCGGCCGGCGAGGCACAGGAACTGGTCACAGGCCCGTGGGACGTAACTGAGCCGCACCCGGACCTGCCCCGGGTCGACCTCGGCAGCCTCCAGGTCCCGGTGCACGAAGGCACAGACATCCAGCTCGTCTTCGCCGAGCAGCACGGCGCCTGGGTAACCGTGCGTCACCAGCTCAGCGAACTTCAGCTGCAGGCTTTCGCCGCGCCCAAGCGGTCGGGGCTGTGGGATGAGGTCCGCGGCGAGATCGCCGCCGAGATCGCGGGCACCGGCGGCCGGAGCGAGCAGCGCGAGGGCCCGTTCGGTACCGAGCTTGTCGCCTACGTCCCGGCTGAGGCCGGCCAGCCGGCCGCGGGGCTGCGGCCGGTCAGGTTCGCCGGCGTGGACGGACCGCGCTGGTTCCTGCGCGGCCTGTTCGCCGGCGCGGCCGCGGCCGATCCGGAGGCGGCGGCACCGCTTGAGGCGGTGCTGCGCGAGGTCGTGGTGGTCCGCGGCGACCACCCGGTTCCGCCGCGCGACCTGCTCGAGCTGAGGCTGCCCGCGGACGCCGCGGCCGCGATCGAGGAGCAGGCGCGGGCTCAGCAGGCCCAGCAGCAGGAGGAGAACCGGTTCGGCACCACGCCGAACCCGTTCCAGCGCGGGCCGGAGATGACCGAGACCCGGTTAGCGAACGGCGGGCCGGCCACGGCACCCCCGACGGGGCCGGCCCCCGCCGTCGACCCGTACGGCGGGTAACGGTCGCAGCAAGTCTCCGCGGCGAGCGACGGCATCACCGGCGGACCGGTGACACCGCTTACTGGGCGGCGCCACCGGGCGACGGCGTTACTCGCTGGCGAAGAGCCGCTCAAGCTCCTCTTCGACGTCCTGCGACGTCACGAAGAACAGCTCGTCGCCGCCCTGCAGCGGATCCTGCGACTGCGGGACAAGCACCCGCCCCTCGCGCAAGATGGCGACCAGCGCCGCGTCGGCCGGCCACTCGATCGAGCCGACCTGCTGCCCGGCGAGCGGCGCGTCGGACGGCATGGTCAGCTCCACCAGGCTCGCCTCGCTCTGACCGAAGGTCATCAGCCGCACCAGGTCGCCGACGCTCACGGCCTCCTCGACGAGCGCGGACAGCAGGCGGGGGGTCGAAACCGCCACGTCGACGCCCCAGGACTCGTTGTACAGCCACTCGTTGCCGGGGTGGTTCACCCGGGCAACGACCCTGGGCACCCCGTACTCCGTCTTGGCCAGCAGCGACACGACCAGGTTGACCTTGTCGTCGCCGGTCGCGGCGACGACCACGTGGCAGCGGTCGAGTGCGGCGTCGTCGAGGGAGCTGATCTCGCAGGCGTCGGCCAGCAGCCACTCGGCCCGCGGCACGCTGTCGACCTTGATCGCGCTCGGCTTCTGGTCGATCAGCAGCACCTCGTGGCCGTTCTCAAGCAGCTCGCGGGCGATGGACCGGCCCACGGCTCCCGCCCCGGCGATGGCGACCCGCATCAGTGACCACTCCCGTCCCGCTTGCCGAGCGCGCCGCAGATGCGGTCGAGTTCGGCTTCCTTGGCGATGACGTGCACCACGTCGCCCTGCTGGAGCACGGTCCCCGGCTGCGGGACGATCGCCTCGCCGAGCCGGTCGATGAACACGATCCTGGTTGCCACCGATGCCTCGATCAGCTTGACCGGCTCGCCAATCCAGTCGGGGCACACGGCCGCCTGGCTGAGCACGACCTTGCCGGTCGCGTCCCGCCAGAGCGGCTCCGTGCTCTCGGGCAGCAGCTTGCGCAGCATCTGGTCGGCCGTCCAGCGGACGGTCGCGACGGTGGGGATGCCGAGCCGCTCGTAGACCTCGGCCCGGCGGGGGTCGTAGATCCGCGCGGCGACCTGCTGCACGCCGAACGTCTCGCGGGCCACCCGGGCGGCGATAATGTTGGAGTTGTCACCACTGCTCACGGCCGCGAAGCCGTCGGCCCGCTCGATTCCCGCCCTGGACAGCACGTCCCGGTCGAAGCCGATTCCGGTCACCCGGTCGCCTTTGAACGACGGACGGAGCCTGCGGAAGGCCTCTGGGTCACGGTCGATGACCGCGACCGTGGTGCCACGGTCCTCCAGGATGTGGGCGAGCGTCGACCCGACCCGCCCGCAGCCCATGATCACGATATGCACGACCCGTCCTTTCACGGTCCGCGTCCGGGCACACGCACCCGGCGCCCCGCCAAAGTTATGCCCGAACCTGGGAGAATGCGACTCCCCGAAGGAGGAGATTCTGATGCCCGGTGGCGTACCGCCAGTACAAGGGCCCCGCAGGCGGCCGGGAACGGTTGGCGGGGTCGCGCCGCGGGCCGGGAAAACCACGGGTGCGGACTCCTCGGACGACCCGCGCCGCGGTCCGCGCGCGGCCGCGGGGGCGGCCGCCGACGCGGCGGGCAATCACGCGCTGTCAGGCGAGGACGGCCCGGTCACCCAGCAAGACGCGCCGTTCCTGGTCGGGCAGGAGCTCGAGGTGGCCGTCGAGGACGTCGCGCAGGGCGGCTGGTGCGTCGCCCGGCCGGACGGCCTGCCGGTGATGTTCGTCAGGCACGCGCTGCCCGGAGAATCGGTGATCGCCCGCGTGACCGAGGTCACGTCGAGGTTCGTCCGCGCGGACGCGGTGCGCGTCCTGCGGCCGTCACCGGACCGGGTCGAGCCGCCGTGCCCGAACGCGCATCCCGGCGGCTGCGGCGGCTGCGACTGGCAGCATGCCTCGCTGTCCGCCCAGCGCGCACTCAAGGCGTCGGTCATCACCCAGCAGCTGCGGCGCCTGGCCGGCATCGACCGCGAGGTCACGGTCGAGGCCCTGCCCGGCGATGGTGACGCCGAGATAACGGCGACTGGCGGGACGCCAGGGCTTGGCTGGCGCACCCGGGTGCAGTTCGCCGTCGACAAAGCCGGTGTCGCCGGCCTTCGCGGGCACCGCTCGCACGAGGTCGTCGACATCGGCGACTGCCCGATCGCGCACCAGGCCATCCGCGAGCTTGACGTCACCGGTGACAACTGGAGCGGTGCGGCCGCGGTCGAGGTCGCTGTCGGCGGCGCGGAAACGACCGAGAACTTCGCGCTGACCGTCGTCGAAGACGACGGCCCCCAGCGCAAACCAGGCGGCGGGAAAGCGGGCCACGGGAAGGACGGCCGCCGCGGCGGCCGGGTCAGGCCGCCGCGCCAGCACCGCACGCTGGTCGAGGGCCGTCCCTTCCTCGCCGAGCAGGCGGCCGGGCGGATATGGCAGGTCAGCGCCGACGGGTTCTGGCAGGTCCATCCCGCCGCGGCGGACGCGCTGGTCAGTGCCGTGACCGAAGCGCTGGCCCCGGCGCCGGGCGACACGGTGCTTGACCTGTACTGCGGGGCTGGCCTGTTCGCGGGGGCGATAGCGCCGCTGGTCGGGCCGGAGGGCGCGGTGACCGGGATCGAATTCGACTCCGCCGCCGTCAAGAACGCCCGGCAGAACCTGGGTGACTGCCCCTGGGCCGCCTTCCGCCAGTCAGACGTGGCCCGGGCACTGAACGAGCCCGACCTGCCGCCTGCCCGGCTGGTGATCGCCGACCCGCCGCGGGCAGGGCTGGCCAGGGAGGTCGTCGACTACCTGACCGGTGACAGCCGGGCGGAGCGCTTCGCCTACGTCTCCTGCGACCCGGCGACGCTGGCGCGTGACCTCGGCCTGCTGACCGCGGGCGGCTGGCGGCTGGCGGGGCTGCGCGCGTTCGACGCGTTCCCGATGACCCACCACGTCGAGTGCGTGGCCGCCCTCACCCGCGGTGCGGGCGACGGGGGGCGCTGAGCGGCGGGTGACAGGGTAAGCCGCACTCGTTCTGAATAGCGGTCCTGGGTTTGCCTTGCCCAGGGTTACAGCTCGTCGGTCCTGCCCGCGCCGCGCTCAGGATTCTCCGGCGCGGGGTCGCCGGGCTTTCCCGCCACGTAGTAGCCCAGGCCGGGATAGCGGATCAGCAGGCCTTCCTTGACCAGGACACCGAGCGCCTTAGAGCAGGTCTGCCTGGCATGGCCGTACTCCTGGCTGAGCGTCGTGATCGACGGGGTGGCGGTGCCAGGCGGGTACTTTCCCGCGGCGATCGCCTTGCGCAGGACCCCGGCGAGCTGTACATACGCCCTTGGGTCTGATTCGTCACCTATCGACATTCTTGTACCGTACTCGATTGGCAAAGTTGCCAATCGCAATGCTTCGACAGTAGTCGACCGTAGACGAACGCGGTCATCAGGTGGTACGCTGGCGCGCATGTATCTATGGGAACTACTCGGTCATGACACGGCCGAGGGCGTGATCGTCTCCGGGATCGACGACGACCTGGCCGCGGTGATGCGGGCCGGCGCCGCGCTCCTCGGGCAGCAGCGCGGCTTCGTCGTCCGGGTCGTCGAGGTGGTGACCCGTGTGTCGGTCGACCTCGACGCGATCTACGTGCCCACCGGGCGAAACTGGCTTGGCCGCCGTACCAGGAGCGGGGGAGTGCACTGGGAGCACACCTGCCGCGCGGTGGAACCCGGCGCGGTCTACACCCTGGGGGCGAGCCCGGACGTCGGCGCCGTCGCCAGCTGACGGCCGGCCTGGACCTTCCGCTGCCCCGGGCCTGATGCCGGGGTGGCCGTCTGGCGGCCGGCCACGGCGCGGGGTGTCGCGGTGCGCGACGATAGGGGCATGCGACTAAGGATCTTCACCGAGCCCCAGCAGGGGGCCAGCTACGCCACGCTCCGCCGCGTCGCCAAGGCGGCGGAAGACCTCGGCTTCGACGCGTTCTTCCGATCCGATCACTACCTGAAGATGGGCGACGTGTCCGGCGAGCCCGGCCCGTCCGACGCCTGGACCACCTTGGCCGGCCTCGCCGTCGAAACCAGCAGGATCCGCCTCGGCACGCTCGTTACCTCCGCGACCTTCCGCTACCCGGGGCCGCTGGCCGTCGCCGTGGCCGGCATCGACGAGATGAGCGGCGGGCGCGTCGAACTTGGTCTCGGCGCGGGCTGGTTCGAGGCGGAGCACGCCGCCTACGGCATCCCGTTCCCGCCTACCAGGGAGCGCTTCGACCGCCTGGAAGAGCAGCTCGCGGTCATCACGGGACTCTGGGCGACCCCGGCGGGCGAGAAGTTCAGCTACCAGGGCGCGTACTACCAGCTCACCGATTCACCCGCGTTGCCAAAGCCAGCCCAGCGCCCCCGCCCGCCGGTGATTGTCGGCGGGCACGGTCCGCGCCGCACGCCGGCCCTCGCCGCCAGGTACGCGGACGAATTCAACATCGCGTTCTCGCCCGCGGACGAGGTCGCGGCGCAGTTCGGCCGGGTGCGGGACGCGTGCGCCGCGGCGGGGCGCGAGCCGTCCGAGCTCGTCTACTCGGCAGCGCACACGGTCTGCTGCGGCAAGGACGAGGCCACGCTGTCCCGCCGCGCCGCTGCCGTCGGCCGCGACCTTGACGACCTGCGCGTCAACGGCCTGGCCGGGTCGCCCGCCGAGATCACCGAGAAGATCGGCGCGCTCGCGGAAGCGGGGGTTCAGACCCTCTACCTGCAGGTTCTTGACCTCGACGATCTCGACCAGCTGGCTGACATCGCCGACCAGGTAATGCCGCACGTGTGAGGCGGCGTGCGGGAGTGAACGGCGGGGAGTGAGAAGGCTCACTTCCCGCCGGCTTCCGGCCCTGGACCGGCGGCTGAGTTGGGCCCGCGGTACCCGGGATTACCCGGAGCGGGGTGCCTGCGCTCCCGCGGTTGCTTACGATCGTTGCTGTGGGAGTGTTCTCTGGGGGGCCGCCTGAGCAGTCCGAGGCCGGCGCCTGGCCGGGCGGTGATCCCGGCCGGGAGGCAAGCAGCCGGCCGGGCCGTGGCGCCAGCCCAGAGCAGGACGCGCCCCGCGGCGGCCCTGAGGCCGGCTGGGGAACCGTGCCTGCGTACCAGGGCGCTCCTGGCGGCGGCCCCGGCCCGTACGGGGCGCCGGGGTTCAGCGCGCAGCAGAACCTGGGCGCAGGCGGGTACGCCGGCCCGATGACTGGCGGTCCGATGACTGGCGGCCCGATGTCCGGCGGGCCGATGACTGGCGGTCCGATGACTGGCGGTCCGATGTCCGGCGGCCCGGTACCTGGTGGCCCGGTACCTGGAGGGCAGCAGCCGTGGCCCGGCGGGCCGCAGGGCGGCCAGCAGTACCAGGGACCTCAGCAGTACGCGGGGGTGCCGGGCACCGGACAGGGGCCGCAGTCTGGCGCGTTCGCTGGCGGGCAAGCGGCAGGGGAGCAGTTCGGCCAGGCTCCTTTCGGCCAGATGCCCCTCGGCTACCCGCAGGCCGGCCATCCGCAGGCGTCGCATCCGCAGGGCCCGCATCCGCAGGCCCCGCATCCGCAGGCCCCGCATCTGCAAGGTCAGCATCCGCAGGCGGTCCAGCGACCGGGAACGGCAGGCCCGGGGCCGACCACTCAGACGCCCTGGCATCCCGGGGGCCAGGGCTCGGGGTATGACCGCGCGCCTTACGGCGACGGACTCGCCGGGCAAGGCTCCGCTGGATTCCCTGGTCCGTCCGCCGTCCCCGGCGGTTTCAGGCCCGGACCAGCGGCCGGGGGACCACCGGCGGGCCAGGGCTTTCCGCCGCCCGGGTCCCCTGGCGGGGCGCCCGGGTACCCCGGGCAGCAGCCGCCTGGCCAGTTCCCCGGACCCGGCGGCCAGTTCCCTGGCCCAGGCGGCTTCCCTGGCCCAGGCGGCCGCGGCCCGTCCTCGCCCGGCGGGCCGGAATATGCAGGCCAAGGGTCGGCTGGGCCATTCGGGGCGCCCGCGCCGCCCGGGCCGTACGGCCCGGGCCAGGCAATGCCGCCAGGCGCGGTCCCGCCTGGCTACTTCGCGGCGGGCGCGCCGCAGGCGGGCCAGCCCAGCCAGCCCGCCTACTCCGGGCCACCTGTCTATCCCGGTCAACCGGGTCTACCTGGCC
>DASYAD010000337.1:0-26814 GCA_036501515.1 Trebonia sp.
GAGCCGCACCATTGGTCTCTGCCGCCGGCACCACGGCGAGGCACCGTCACTCTTCGGCACCAGCGGGACCGCCCAAGCCGATCACCCCGGCCAGCCGCCAGCCGCCACCACCCTGTTCGGCTCTTCTTCTTTCATCAGGCCCGGCCGGGAACCTCTTGAGTTCTGTCGTCAGCCAAAGCCCGGGGACCTCTCGAGTTCTGGCCCGGCCGGGGGGACGTCTCGGGTTTGGTCGTCAGGGCGCAGTCGGGGACCTCTCGAGTTCTGTCGTCAGCGCCCAGCCGGGGACCTCTTGAGTTCTGTCGTCAGGCCCGGCCGGGGACCCCTCCAAGGCGGAAATCGCGCTGACTTCGCGGCCGGATCCGGCTACGCCGGGTAATCAAAAGGCCTTGCGCAGCCGGCGTAGCGCGCGAGTCGACGCTCCGCGCCGCTCTCGCCCCGCCGCCGGAAATTTACCGAGATGTCGGGTCGGATGCGGAAAGCGGAGCGCGAAAAGGCCCGACACGCCGGCCAATATTCGCCAAGGTTATTGTGTAGCCGGGCCTGATCGCCTAATTTCGGGCTGGTCAGGGGTCGCGGCCCAGGCAAGCAGCCACAAGCGCGGCCTCCCGTGGGGGAACGCAGGAGTGAACAATGAACAAGCGTGATCTGATCGACGCGCTCTCGGGTCGCCTGGGGGACAAGAAGTCCGCGACCGAGGCGCTGAACGCGGTCCTTGAGACCATTCAGTCGGCAGTGGCAGACGGCGACAAGGTGGCGATCACCGGCTTCGGCGTCTTCGAGAAGAGCGACCGGCCGGCGCGCACGGCCCGTAACCCTGCGACCGGCGCCGAGATTCACGTCGCCGCTCAGTCGGTGCCGAAGTTCCGCCCTGGTGCCGACTTCAAGGCGCTGGTCAACGGCGCGAAGGCGGACGAGGCGAAGAAGCCGGCCGCCAGGACCGCTGCCAAGAAGAAGTAACGGGGCAAAAGCCCAGGCAGAAGCCGCGCAGGCGGTTAATAGAAGAAACGCACGGCGGCACGGGGGGACTCCCCGGTGCCGCCATGCGTTGTTTCCGCGGAACCCGCCAGCGGACACACGCGCCGGCCGCCGCGACTCGGCCCGGCCCAACGGCAGCGGCCCGGCCCGGCCCGCTCGGCCGGCCGGGTCATCGCCTTCGAGCGGCTACTGCTTCGCGAGCGCGGTCGTGAGGATCCGCTCGATCAGCTGCGGCAGCGGCAGCCCAGAGGCCGCCCACATCATGGGGAACCCGGAGGACGGTGTCATGCCCGGCATGGTGTTGATCTCGTTCACCAGGACTTCCCCGTCCGTGGTGTAGAAGAAGTCCACCCGGGCCAGGCCCTCGCAGCCGATCGCGTCGAACGCCGCGCAGGCGAGCGCCTGCACCTGGGCCGCCGCGGCGGGCGGCAGCGGAGCAGGGATCTCCATCCGCGACTGCCCGGTCAGGTACTTGGCCTCGAAGTCGTACCAGGTGGACTGCGGGTCGACCACGATCATCCCCGGCACGGACGCCTCAGCAGGCCCTCCGCCGGTCCCTTCGAGCACCGCGCACTCGACCTCGGCCCCGGTGACGGCCGCTTCGACCAGGACCTTCCTGTCGTACCTGCGGGCCTCCTCGATGGCCGCCTCAAGCCCGTCAGCGGAGTCAACCCGCGACGTGCCGATCGAGGACCCGCCCCTGGCGGGCTTGACGAACACCGGGTAGCCGAGCTCGGCCACCTCGTCGAGCACCCGCTTACGCTCCGGCGAAGAGGGCGACGACGGCGCGGAGCCCCAGTCCCTGTCCTTGACTACCACGTAGGGCCCGATGGGCAGCCCGCGCGCGGCGAACAGCAGCTTCGTGTACTCCTTGTCCATGCCCGCCGCGCTGGCCAGCACGCCCGCGCCCGCGTAGCGGATCCCGGCCATCTCAAACAGGCCCTGGATCGTCCCGTCCTCGCCGAACGTGCCGTGGAGCAGCGGCAGGACGACATCGACCTCGCCCAGCTCCGGCGGTACCGAGGCGGGCCCGCTGAACACCAGCGCGCCGCCGCCTGGCCCGGCCGCGGGTGTCACCGATACCCCCGGTGTCGCGACCGCGTCGACCGACGGCTCAGAGCCGGCCGTCAGCGCCAGCCGCGCGGGGTCGCCCGAGGTCAGCACCCAGCGGCCGTCGCGCGCGATGCCGATCGGCACGACGTCGTAGCGGTCGCGGTCGATGGCCCCGAGCACCAGCCCCGCGCTCGCGCACGACACCGCGTGCTCCGCGCTGCGCCCGCCGAAGACCACGGCCACCCGGATCTTGCGCGCCGAACCCATGCACCACCTCCGCTGCTAGACGTCAACCCGAAGATGCTAGCCGCTGACCAGAAAAATAACGGTTGCCTGGGCGTTACGTCCCCATGCGCGTAGCCGCGTGTCCCCGCCGTCAGGCCCTCCAGGGCCACGAAGGCGTCGCTGATCAGGTCCTCAGAGTCCTCGAGACCGATCGAGAAGCGCACCGCGCCGGCGTCGATGCCCGCCGCGGCGAGTGCCCGTTCGTCGAGCTGGCGGTGCGTGGTCGACGCGACGTGCGAGACGACCGTGTGCGTGCCGCCGAGCGAGGTCGCCGCGGCCGCCAGCCGCAGCGAGCTGGCGAAGGCCAGCCCGGCCTCACGGCCGCCGTACGGCGTGACGGTGACGACCGCGCCGAACCGGCCGCCTTCGGGGCCGCTGTCGAACAGCCGCCTTGCCATCTCGTGTCCCGCGTGAGTCGCCAGCCCGGGGTAGTCCACGTACGCGACCGCCGGGTGCTTGGCCAGCGTGGCGGCGAATACCGAGGCGGTGGCACACTGGCGGCGGACACGGACGGGCAGCGTCTCAAGCCCGCGGCGCAGCAGGAACGCGTCGTCGGGGCTGAGCGAGCCGCCGGTGTCGACGCGCGTCGCGCGGATCTGGGTGATGAGCTCGAGCGCGCCGGTGACCACGCCGCCGGTGACGTCGGAGTGACCGCCGATGTACTTGGTGGCCGAGTGGACCACCAGGTCGGCGCCGTGCTCGAGCGGCCGGCAGATGACCGGCGGGGCCAGCGTCGAGTCGACGACCAGCAGCGCGCCGTGCTCGTGGGCGATCTCGGACAGCCGGTCGATGTCGGCCACCGCGGTCGTCGGGTTGGCGATCGTCTCCGCGTAGATGATCCGCGTCGCCGGCCGGACCGCGGCGGCCACCGCGTCGACGTCGGTGATGTCGACGAAGTCGACCTCGACCCCGAACCTGGTCAGCACGTTGCGCAGCAGGCTGTAGGTGCCGCCGTAGACCGCGGCGGACGCCACCACGTGCGCGCCCGCCCTGGCGAACGTCCAGAACACCCCGGAGATCGCCGCCATCCCGGACGCGAATGCCTGCGCCGCGGGCCAGCGCTGCAGGTTGGCGCCTTCGAGCGCGGCCACCGCGCGGGCGAACGCGTCGACGGTCGGGTTGTCGATCCGGCTGTAGCTGTACCCGGGCATCTGGTCGTTCAGCACGGCCGCGTACTCCTGCGCGGAGGAGAAGGCCCATGCCGCTGTCCGGTAGACGGGCGTGCCGAGCGGTCGCTGTGCGGTGTCAGGCGGCGGCGGCAGGTGCACCGCCCTGGTGTTCTCCCCGAGTTGCCTTCGAGCTATCTCCACAAGCAGGGCTCCATCAGGTCAAGCTGCATCCCCATGAGAGCATCACCGTACCGTCCGACCGGGACGGGTCTGCCTGCGATGCCGTTTTTTGACGGCAGGCCAGGTGCGGCTAGGCACCGTACCATTCGGGCTTGGCCGAGCGCGACGTGAGCGCCGCCGCCGCGTCGCTGACCGACAGCTGGCCGGTGATCACCGCGCCGACCATCTCCGTGATCGGCATTTCCACGCCGTGCTTGCGCGCGAGCTCGAGCACGGGGGCGTAGGAGGTGACGCCCTCCGCGGTCTGCGTCGTCAGTTCCTTGGCCTGCGCGGCGTTCATGCCCTGGCCGAGGTACTCGCCGAACCGCCGGTTCCGCGACAGCGGCGATGAGCACGTCGCGACCAGGTCGCCCATGCCCGCGAGTCCGGCGAACGTCCGCGGGTCGGCCCCCATCGCCTCGCCGAGCCTGGCCATCTCGGCCAGGCCGCGGGTGATCAGCGTCGCCTTGGTGTTGTCGCCGAGGCCGAGCGCGACCGCGATACCGACCACGAGCGCGATCGTGTTTTTCACGGTTCCGCCCAGCTCACAGCCGAGCACGTCGGTGTTCCAGTACGGGCGGAAGTACCCTGTGTGGCACGCCCGCTGCAGCAGCCGGGCGGACAGTTCGTCGGAGCACGCGACCACGGACGCGGCGACCTGCCGCCGGGCGATCTCCAGGGCCAGGTTCGGCCCTGAGACCACCGCGACCCGGGACTCCGGCACGCCGGTGACCTCGAGCACGACCTCGCTCATCCGCTTGCTCGTACCGAGCTCGATGCCTTTCATCAGGGAGACGAGCAGTGACCCGTCGGGGATGAGATGCGCCCACGCGGTCAGCACCTCCCTGAGTGACTGCGCGCTGACCGCGAGCACCACGAGATCCGCGCCGTCCAGCGCGACGGCCACGTCCGACGTCGCGCTCAGCGTGGCGGGCAGCGTGATCCCTGGCAGGTAGCGGGGGTTCTCGTGGATGCCGTTGACCGCCTCCGCGATGTCCGGCCGCCTGGCCCAGAGCCTGACCGGCGTTCCCGCGTCACAGAGCACCTGCGCGAACGTGGTCCCCCAGGAGCCCGCGCCGAGCACCGCAGCCTTCATTTGTCAGCCGCGTCCGTTCCGATGGCCGGCTTGGCGGGATCGAACGGCACCGCGGGCGGTTCCTCGCCGCGCAGGGAGGCCACCAGGGCGGTCACGTCGGCCATGATCGCGTCGGTGGCGGCACGCAGGGACTTGGCCGAGGTCGACTTGCCGGCCCATTCCGACAGGTCGACCGGCTTGCCGGCTACCGTACGCACGGTTTGCCGCGGCCAGACCCTGGCCTTCTTGCTGCCGTAAGGGAGAACGTTTTGCGTACCCCAGCGGGCCACGGGGATCACCGGGGCGCCAGTGGCGAGGGCCACCCGGGCAACGCCTGTCTTGGCCGCCATCGGCCACAGGTCCGGGTCGCGGGTCGCGGTGCCCTCGGGGTAGATGATCACCGCCGCGCCCTCGGCGAGGGCCTGCTCGGCCTGCTTGAGCGCCTGGGCGGCGTCCTTGGAGCCGCGGTTGACCGGGATCTGGCCGCAGCCGACGAGCAGCTTGCCGATGAACGGCGCCTTGAACGCCGAGGCCTTGATCATGAACGTCGGGTACCGTCCGGCCTCGTAGAAGAACAGCGAGTCGGTGCCCCAGTCGGCGTAGGACATGTGGTTCGGCGCGAGAATGACCGGACCGGTCTTGGGAATGTTCTCCCGGCCCGACCACTTGTTCCTGACCAGCACATGCAGGAGGGGACGAAACACGATGACGGTGAACAGCCGCCACGCGGGCGAGTAAGACTTGCTCATCGGAGAGGCCTTCCCGTGGTCCGGTACCGCAACGTCATACTCCCAAGTTTGCCGCTGGTCGCGGAACCCCGTTCCCTAGCCCCGTCCGCGACTCCGCGTCAGCTGATACGTCAAAAGAACAAGGTTCCGGCAGATGACTGACTCAACCCGGTTTAGCTGGACAGTTCTGCTGCCAGTCAAGGTACTAGCACGCGCCAAGTCGCGGCTCGCCGTGCTGGCAGGCGAGCGCCGCCGCGAGCTCGCGCTCGCGCTCGCCTCGGACACCGTCGCCGCCGTGGCCGCCTGCCCGGCGGTCGCCCGGGTCGTCGTGATCACCACCGACCCGGTAGCGGGACCGCTGCTGGCCGCGCTCGGGGCGGTCATCGTGTCCGACGAGCCCGCCGACCTCAGTGCGCACGGCTCAGGCGTGCAGGAAGGACTGAACGCGGCCCTGCGGCACGGCGCGGCGTTCGCGGCGCGGCGCTGGCCGGGGACCGGGCTGGCGGCCCTCACCGCCGACCTGCCCGCGCTGCGCCCGGCCGAGCTGGCCGCGGCGCTGCGCGCGGTGGAGGCGGCGCCGGCGGCCGCGGCGTTCGTGCCTGACGCGGCCCGGGTGGGCACCACGCTGTACGCGGTCCGTCCAGGGGCTGAGTTCCGTCCGCGGTTCGGCGGTGCGTCGGCGGCCAGGCACGCCGCCTCCGGCGCGCTCGAACTCGACCTGGGCGGGCTCGCGGGCCTGCACAGGGACGTGGATACCGCCGACGACCTGAGGGCAGCGCTCACCCTCGGCGCGGGCCCGCGGACCACGGCGCTCGCCGGCGTGCTGCTAGCCGACGTCTGAACGACTAGATGCGCACCACCGGGCAAGTGAGCGTACGCGTAATGCCCTCGACCGCCTGAATCTGGGCCGCGACCAGCTTGCCTAGCTCGTCCACGTTCTCGGCGCGGGCGCGCACGATGACGTCATACGGGCCGGTGACATCCTCCGCCTGCATGACACCGGCGATCTCTGCGATCTGCCGGGCCACGTCGGCGGCTCTGCCGACCTCCGTCTGGACGAGGATGTATGCCTGCACCATGGCGTCCTCCTGGGAGCGGCCTACGTTGCCACCCTGAACTGTCACCGTACAGCAGTGGTCCAGACCTGTTTCATCCCGGTCCCGTAGTTTTTCTGGCTATTGGTGTGCTAAGCGATGCGCGAGCGCTTTTGCGGGCCGCCGCGCGCGCCTGGACCACCGCCCGCGCCCTGGGCAGACGGGCTGGCTAGGCTCGTAACGGTCAGGACCGACGCAGCGCTGGAGGCGGCCGAAATCGCGGTTGAAGACGGGTCTGTGGCGGACCTGGGGGAGTGGGGCGTGATCGCCGCCCTGCGTTCGCGGATGCCCGCGGGCGCGCTGACCTCGGTGGGCATCGGAGACGACGCGGCGGTGGTGACCGCGCCCTCGGGAGCCGTGGTAGCGGCGGTCGACATGCTGATCGAGGGCAGGCACTTCCGCCGGGACTGGTCTTGGGCGCACGACGTCGGGGTAAAGGCCGCCGCCCGCAGCCTGGCCGACATCGCGGCGATGGGCGCGGTGAACACGGCGCTGCTCGTCGCACTGGCCGCGCCGGGCGCGCTCCCCGCCCGCTGGGCCACTGAGCTGGCCGACGGGCTGGCGGCCGAGGCGGCAAGGGCGGGCGCGGGGATCGTCGGCGGTGACACCGCCAGCGCCGACTTGGTCGTGTTGTCCGTGACCGCGCTCGGTGACCTGGAGGGGCGCCGCCCGGTGCTCCGCTCGGGCGCCCGGCCGGGCGACCTGATCGCGGTGGCGGGTCCGCTCGGCCATTCGGCCGCCGGGCTTGCCCTGCTCACGGCAGGCATCGGTCCAACGACGGACACCGGAATCACGGCGGGCACCGGCACGCATGGCTCAGCGGACAGCGGCGGAGCAGGGGACGAGCTGCCGCCGGCCCTCGCCGGGCTGGTCTCGGCTCACCTGCGCCCGTCGCCGCCCTACGACGCCGGTCCCGAGGCGGCCCGCCTCGGCGCGACCGCGATGATCGACACCAGCGACGGCCTGCTGTCCGACCTCGGCCATGTGGCCGCCGCCAGCGGCGTTCTGGTCGAACTCAGGGCCGCGGCCCTTGCCCCCGGTGCCGCGCTGCGGGCAGCCGCGGCCGCACTGCTGGCACAAGTCAGTCTTGACAGAACGGGGCCGGCTGACAGCCTCACCCCTATGACCCTCGACTGGGTGCTGACCGGCGGCGAGGATCACGCGCTGGTGGCGGCGTTCCCCCCGGATACCGGGTTGCCCGGCCGCTGGCGGGTGATCGGCGAAGTGCGCGAAGGCGACGGCGTCACGGTCGACGGCGCCGTCCACGGCGGCCCCGGCGGCTGGGAGCACTTCCGCTGAGCCGGTGAACCGCACGGCAAATCAGCCGCGCTGTCACTCAGGCAGGCTGTCACTCGGGCAGGCTGCCACTCAGGCGGGCTGCCGCTCAGTTGCGGCCGACGGCATTGCCGACAGCACAAATCGAGCCGGCCCGTAGCCGGGCCGGCTCGATTCGCGGTGCTTAACGGCCTAGCGGGTGACCTTGCCGGCCTTGATGCAGGAGGTGCACACGTTCAGGCGCTTGGGAGTTCCTGACACGATCGCGCGCACGGTCTGGATGTTCGGGTTCCAGCGACGGCGGGTGCGTACGTGCGAGTGCGACACGTTGTTGCCGAAGCCCGGCCCCTTGCCGCAAACGTCGCAGACGGAAGCCACGGCTGCCTCCAAAATTGGATTCGTAGAGTCTGATAGCGCCTCAGCCGGAGCGGCACGCTAAACACCAGCACGGAACAGAGGCAGCCTGCGAAGCATACCTGACGTCCGGCCCCGCATGCGAACCGTCTCACGGTACTCCCCGGTGGCAGTCCCCCGGGTCTCTGGCGCGGATCCTCCCCAGAGCCACGGGGGAGCGGCCCCGCGCCCGGCCGGGGCGCCCCGCCGGCAACCCCGTCTCCCCGGAATGTCGGCGGACGCTCATATGCTGGCCACGTGACCACGCTCCGCGATCCGCTGGTCGGGCCGCTCGGCAAGAAGGCCAGCGAGACGTTCGAGAAGGTCTTCGGCCTGCGGACGGTCGGCGACCTCCTGCGCCACTACCCGCGCCGGTATTACACCAGGGGCGAGCTGACCCCGCTCGACTCGCTGCACGAGGGCGACCACGCGACTGTGCTCGCGGAGGTCGCCCAGTCCGGCGTGATCGGACCGCCCGGCGGGCGGGCGCGCGGCGGCCGCGGCCCGGCCACCCGGCTTGAGGTCATCGTCACCGACGGGACCGGCAAGCTGCAGCTCACGTTCTTCGCCGGGGCCGGCTACCACGCCAAGCAGCTGCAGCCGGGCGCGCTGGCCCTGTTCGCCGGGACGGTCTCCAGCTTCCGCGGCCGCCGCCAGCTGGTCCACCCGGAGTACGAGCTGCTGCCCGTGTCCGCCAGCCGGTCGGCCGCCGATGACCGGCTGACCACCGAGCTGGCCGAGGAGTTCGCCTCGGAGCTGATCCCGGTCTACCCGGCGACGGCCAAGCTGACCTCCTGGGCGATCTCCAAGCACATCGGGGCGGTCCTCGACGGCCTCGACGCCGGCGAGGACCCGCTCCCCGCCGAGTTGCGCGCGCGGCACGACCTGTGGCCGCGGGAGCTGGCGCTGCGGGCGATCCACCGGCCGACGGACCGCGCCGACATCCGGCGCGCGACCAAGCGGCTCAAGTGGGACGAGGCGTTCACCATGCAGGCCGCGCTGGCCCAGCGGCGGCACGCGGCCGCGGCGATGCCTGCCGTGCCGCGGCCGGCCGCCGAGGACGGGATCGCCGCCGCCTTCGAACGCAGGCTGCCGTTCACGCTGACCGACGGCCAGCGCTCGGTGGGCGACGTCATCGCGCACGACCTGGCGTGCGCCTACCCGATGAACAGGCTGCTGCAGGGCGAGGTCGGTTCCGGCAAGACGATCGTCGCCGTGCGGGCCATGCTCCAGGTGGTGGACTCGGGCGGGCAGGCCGCGCTGCTCGCGCCGACCGAGGTGCTCGCACAGCAGCACTACCGCTCGATCACCGCCCTGCTCGGACCGCTCGCCCAGGCCGGGCAGCTCGGTGCCGGCCAGCTCGGGGACGGCGAGCAGGCGACCCGGGTGGCGCTGCTGACCGGCTCGACCGGCGTGCGGGCCAGGCGCAGCGCGCTGAGCGACGTGTTCACCGGCGACGCGGGCATCCTGGTCGGCACGCACGCGCTGCTCGAGGACCAGGTGCAGTTCGCCGACCTGGGACTGGTGGTCATCGACGAGCAGCACCGGTTCGGCGTGGAGCAGCGCGACGCGCTGCGCGAGAAGGCGGGCGGGTCCAGGCCGCACGTGCTGGTGATGACCGCCACGCCCATCCCGCGCACGGTGGCGATGACCGTGTTCGGCGACCTTGAGGTGTCGACGCTGTCCGAGCTGCCGGCCGGCCGCTCGCCGATCGCGACGCACGTGGTGCCCGCCGTCGAGCGGCCGCACTACCTGGAGCGGGCGTGGCAGCGGGTGCGCGAGGAGGTCGCCGCGGGCCGCCAGGCATACGTGGTCTGCCCGCGTATCGGGGCCGGCGACGACGACGGCGACGGAGACGGCACCGGCGCGCCAGAAGAGGGCAGCACCGGGGCGCCTGGTGAGGACGCGGCGGAGAGCGCGGCCGAGGAGCGGCGGCCGCCGCTTGCCGTCCTCGACGTGGCGCCTGGACTCGCCGAGGGAGCGCTTTCCGGTGTGCGCGTCGGCATCATGCACGGGCGGCTCGTTCCCGACGAGAAGGACCGGGTGATGTCCGCGTTCGCCACCGGTGAGCTCGACGTGCTCGTCTCGACCACGGTGATCGAGGTCGGGGTGGACGTGCCCAACGCCACGGTGATGGTGATCATGGACGCCGAGCGGTTCGGGGTGTCGCAGCTGCACCAGCTGCGCGGCCGGGTGGGCCGGGGCCGTGACGCGGGCCTGTGCCTGCTGGTGACCGAGGCGCCGCCTGACAGCCCGGCCAGGGAGCGGCTCGACGCGGTGGCCGAGACCGGCGACGGCTTCCAGCTGTCCCGGCTTGACCTGCAGCAGCGCCGTGAGGGTGACGTGCTCGGCTCGGCCCAGGCTGGCCGCCGCAGCAGCCTCAAGCTGCTGCGGCTGCTGGCTGACGAGGACCTGATCGCGGCGGCCCGCGAGGAGGCGGCCGCGCTGGTCGGCGCCGACCCTGAGCTGGCCGGCTACCCCGCCGCCAAGGAGGCGATCGACGACTTCCTCGGCGACCGCCGGGCCGAGTTCCTGGATAAAGCCTGACGGCTGTCTTCCGGTGGACGACCGCTCCCTACCCGCGATGTCCTGCCTGGCGGCACGACGAACTGCTGGCAGACTGGTTGCGTGACACGACTGATCGCCGGGGCGGCTGGCGGGCGTCGGCTGCGGGTTCCGCCCGGCAACGGCACCCGGCCGACGAGCGACCGGGCCAGGGAGGGGCTGTTCGCCTCGCTGCTTTCCGAGCTCGGCCGCCTGGACGGTCTGCGGGTGCTTGACCTGTACGCGGGCTCCGGCGCGGTCGGGCTCGAGGCGCTCTCGCGCGGCGCGGCGAGCGTGCTGCTGGTCGAGTCAGATGCCCGCGCGGCCGCTGTGGTCAGGGAGAACATCGCCGCGGTGCGCCTGCGCGGTGCGATCGTGGCCGCGATGAGCGTCGAGCGGCTGCTTGCCCGCCCGCCGGACGACGGCCGCTACGACCTGGTGTTCGCCGACCCGCCCTACGCGGTGGTCGGCCCGGCCGTCACCGCCGTGCTCGGCCAGCTCGGCCGCGGCTGGCTGGCCGAGGACGCGCTCGTCGTGGTGGAGCGGGCTACCAGGTCCGGGCCGGTTGACTGGCCCCCCGCATACGCGGCGGGTAAGTCGCGAAGGTACGGTGAGGCGACCTTCTGGTACGGCTGGTACGGCAGCGGCACGGAGGCGGGTCAAGCGGAGCAGCCGCGGGCAGCCGTGCCAGGGCCGTCGGTTGACGCGCCCCCGCCGGGCGCATGAGGAGTGATGCCGCGTGGCGCGAGTAGTCTGCCCTGGTTCCTTCGACCCGGTAACGAACGGTCATCTGGATATCATCGCCCGCGCCGCAGGCCTGCATGACGAAGTGATCGTCGCCGTTCTCATCAACATCACCAAGAAGTCCCTGTTCACCGTCGACGAGCGGGTCGAACTGCTCAGCGAGGTCACCAAGGGCTACGGCAACGTGCGCGTGGAGCGGTTCCACGGCCTGCTGGTGGACTTCTGCGCGGCGAACGGCGTCAACGCGATCGTCAAGGGACTGCGCGCGGTCAGTGACTTCGAGTACGAGATGCAGATGGCCCAGATGAACTACCGTCTCGCGAAGATCGAGACGCTGTTTATGACGACCAACCCGCTGTTCTCGTTCCTGAGCTCTAGCCTGGTCAAGGAGATCGCGAAGTACGGCGGCGACGTCAGCGGGCTGGTCCCCGAGCAGGTGCTCGGCCGCCTGCAGGCCCGGCTGGCCGAGGAGTAGCGCCCGCGGCGGTACTCTTCAAGTTGGGAATAGCGCTGCCCGCGGGTACGCTAATCCGTCGGCCAGGAAATCACCTACACGATAAACTGTGATGTCGAAGCTAAACACTAAATCAGACGCGCGCGGGGTGCCCGGTGCACACGGCGAGAGTGCGGAACAGGCGGGTCAGGTGTCGAAAGGCAGCAAGCCGTCCAGCTCGCACGCCCGTGGCAGCGGCGACTTCGTGTTCGACATGCGGGCTCTCGGCCAGCGGCCGGGCGAGTTCAGGGACGTGAAGCGGACGGCGGCTGCGCCGGACGGTCTCGGTTCTGGGCTAGTCTTGGTTCCTGCCGGTGCTGACGTGGCTCTCGACCTGCGATTCCAGGCGGTCTCCGAGGGGGTGCTCGTCACCGGCAGTGCGGTCGCACCGCTTACCGGCGAGTGCGCCCGCTGCCTGGACCCGCTGACTTCCTCGACTGGGATCAGCTTCCAGGAGCTTTACCGGTACCTGCCGGACCCGGGTGAGGACGAGAACGACGTCGAGGAACGATTCCTCGACGGCGACCTCCTCGACCTGGAGCCAGCGTTCCGCGATGCTGTGGTCCTCGCACTGCCGCTCTCGCCGCTGTGCAGTGAGGACTGCCCAGGGCTGTGCGCGGAGTGCGGTGCCAAGCTGGCGGACGCCGGCCCCGACCACGGGCACGGAGAGAAAACAGACCCCCGGTGGGGTCTGCTCGCACAGCTAGATATTCACGACCCCACTGAGTAGAAAACTGACAGGAGAGCCGAAGTGGCTGTTCCCAAGCGGAAGATGTCGCGCAGCAACACCCGGTCCCGCCGCGCGCAGTGGAAGGCTGCTGCCGTGACGCTGGTCGAGTGCTCGAACTGCCACGCGCAGAAGCTGCCGCACGCCGCCTGCCCGACGTGCGGTACCTACCGCCGCCGGCAGGTCATCGACCCGGCCACCTGAGCCTGCATGTAACAGGGAGCGCCGGTGAGCGGAAGACGGAACGACGGGGATGTAACCCAGGCGGGAGAGCCCGCTGATCTGTCGTGCGTTCTCGGCGTGCCCATGAGCGCGGGGACTCTCGAGCGCGCGCTGACGCACCGCTCGTACGCGTACGAGAACGGCGGCCTGCCGACCAACGAGCGGCTTGAGTTCCTTGGCGACTCGGTGCTCAGCCTGGTGGTCACTGACACCTTGTACCGGGGGCACCCCGACCTGCCGGAAGGACAGCTGGCCAAGCTGCGCGCCGCCGTGGTGCAGATGACCGCGCTGGCCGAGGTCGCCCGTGACCTTCAGCTTGGCTCGTTCGTCAAGCTCGGCCGGGGCGAGGAGGGGACCGGCGGCAGGGACAAGCCGTCGATCCTCGCGGACACGCTCGAGGCCGTGATCGGCGCGACGTATATCGACTGCGGCCTCGAAGCGGCAAGCGGCCTGGTGCACCGGCTCTTCGACCCGGTGATCGCACGGTCCTCGCTGCTCGGCGCCGGCCTCGACTGGAAGACGTCGCTGCAGGAGCTGACGGCGGACCGTGGCCTCGGCGTGCCCGAGTACCAGGTTAAGGACAGCGGTCCCGATCACCAGAAGCTGTTCAGGGCCGTGGTCAAGGTCGGCAGCAGAGAACTCGGGTCAGGCGAGGGCCGCTCGAAGAAGGCCGCGGAGCAGCTGGCGGCCGAAGCCGCGTACCGCGCGATCACCGCGGAAGCGGATGCCGCGGAGACCGCCCAGGACGCTTCAGGCGACCACCGGCCGGCGCTACGCAATGTGGTGCCTGTCCAGCCCGCCGCGCCGGAGTCGGCCCCCGGCGCTTAGCCGCTGGCTGCCGCCCGGCCCGGCCCGGGCTGACGGCTAACCCGGGCTGCGTCCTCCTGGCCGGCCCCGCTGTCTAATCCCGGACTGTCCGATGTCTAACCCCGCATGGAGGCGCCGTGCCCGAGCTGCCGGAAGTCGAAACCGTCCGCGCGGGGCTCGAGCGGCACGTAGTGGGCCGTACGGTCGCCAGCGCGGCGGTGCTCAACCCGCGCGCGGTGCGCCGCGACCTCGGCGGATCTGACGGTTTCGCGGCCGCGATGGCCGGCCGTACCTTCCTGGGGGCCGAGCGCCGCGGCAAGTACCTGTGGTTCGCACTTGACGACACCGAGGCGCTGCTGGCGCACCTCGGGATGAGCGGCCAGCTCCTCGTTGGCGATCCCGCCCGGCCGCTCTCATCGCACGTGCGGGCGCGTTTCACGTTCCGCGACGGCGGGCCCGACCTGCGCTTCACCGACCAGCGCACGTTCGGCCACCTGATGCTGGTACCCCTGGTGAGCCCCGCGGACGCGTCCCGGGTGGTGCCCGCGCCGATCGCGCACATCGCGCCCGACCCGCTCGAGGCGGCGTTCGACGCGAGCGAATTCGAGCGCCGCCTGACCCGGCGCAAGACGCAGGTAAAGCGTGCGCTGCTCGATCAGTCGCTGATCAGCGGAATCGGGAACATCTATGCCGACGAGGCGCTCTGGCGGGCCAGGCTGCACTGGGCCAGGCCGACCGACACCCTCCAGCCGGCTGAGGTCTCCGTGCTGCTCGAAGCCGTGAACGAGGTGCTCGGCGAGGCCCTCACGGCCGGCGGGACGTCTTTCGACGCGCTGTACGTGAACGTCAACGGCGAGAGCGGCTATTTCGACCGGTCGCTGAACGCTTACGGGCGAGAGGGAGAGCCGTGCGCCCGCTGCGGCACCCCGATCCGCCGCGAGGCGTTTATGAACCGCTCGTCCTACAGCTGCCCCCGGTGCCAGAAGATGCCCGGTGCGAGCAAGACCGGAGCCGGCAAGCCTGGTGTCGGCAAGCACGGTGCCGGCAAGCACGGTGCCGGCACGCAAAGCGTCAGCGGGCAGAGCACAACCCGCCCCGCCGCGCCAGAGGTTCCGGCGACTCGGCGCGTCGTCGATGCGTGAACTCTGTCACCCGAGAGTGGCTACTGGTAGGATGGCACAAGCAGAAAGCCCCTAGATGTAGGGGTTCCAGGCGGGCAGTCGTTTGTTTGACGCTCGTATCTTTGGTAAGATAGTTGGCATAACGAGTGACAGGCTGCTCTCAACTTGACCTTGAAAGATCATGGTGAGACCCTGTAACTGTTGCCCGCACGCAAGGGCGTGCGGTTCACATTGTGCCCACTCTGGTCACTCAGTGTGGAGGACCTTTCATCATGTCAAAGGCTCTATTCGGCCACGTCGGCGGTCCTGACCCGCGTATGGTCTCCGAAATGCGTCGTCTCCAGCAGCGTGTTCGCGACCTGGAAGCCGAGCTTCTGCGGCTCCAGGAAGAGAACGACGCCCTTGCTGCGATGACGCACGACGAGGACGTGCTCGTGTTTGACCGCGAGCCCGCGCTTACCTGACGATCTCAGGAGAGCAGGGCTCAGCCCGCTACCCGCGGGCCCGGCAAGGCACAACCGCAGAAAACGAACAAGGGGCGCCTTCCCGGCGTCCCTTATCGTTGTCGTAGCTCAACTCCGGGTGGCGGCCTCAGGCCGCCTACCGTTGGGTAAGCGTCCCGGTAAAACGGGAAATCTGGCCGGTATATACCAGCTCTTAGGATTTCGCCCGGCAGGCGGAACGGCTGGCGACGGCCAGCGATGCGCCGCATTTGTGCTCTCCAGGGTAGTTAGGCCCGTTTCCGTGTGTCCGGTTTGACGGATATGCGAGGTCATCGACTACGCTATGTGCATTCGCGTATGCGAGATCGCATTAGCTTTTCGCCGTTGGTACATGATGTGTCAAGAAACACACTCCAGCGATTAGCCAGTTGGCCCCGGTGTGCCCGTTTTACCCTGACGGTCATTGAGCGGCCATCTGTTGTTCCTGTGATTTTCCCGTTCCGGCGGCGCTTCCGACGGCCGGTCCCCTGGGGGCGGTAATGTTCACCGGAAGGCGGCGGGCGTTCTCCGGGGGCGCATCGCGCCGCGGTTTCGGGGGAGGAGTGGACGCGTGTACCTGAAGTCCCTCACCCTGCGCGGCTTCAAGTCCTTCGCCTCCGCGACCACGCTGCGCCTTGAAACGGGCATCACCTGCGTCGTCGGCCCGAACGGTTCAGGCAAGTCCAACGTTGTCGACGCGCTGTCGTGGGTGATGGGCGAGCAGGGGGCGAAGAGCCTCCGCGGCGGCAAGATGGAAGACGTCATCTTCGCGGGCACCACCAGCCGGGCGCCCCTGGGCCGGGCCGAGGTCGCGCTCACCATCGACAACAGCGACGGCGCCCTGCCGATCGACTATGCCGAGGTGACGATCAGCCGCCTGATGTTCCGTTCCGGACAGAGCGAGTACGCGATCAACGGCGACAGCTGCCGCCTGCTCGACGTTCAGGACCTGCTGTCGGACAGCGGGCTCGGGCGCGAGATGCACGTGATCGTCGGCCAGGGGCAGCTCGACCAGATCCTGCACGCCGGGCCTGAGGCCCGCCGGGCGATCATCGAGGAAGCGGCGGGCGTGCTCAAGCACCGCAAGCGCAAGGAGAAGGCGCTCCGCAAGCTCGACGCGATGCAGGCCAACCTGACCAGGCTGGTCGACCTGACCGGCGAGCTCGGGCGGCGGCTCAAGCCGCTCGGACGGCAGGCCGAGGTCGCGCGGCGGGCGGCCACCATTCAGGCCGACCTGCGTGATGCCAGGCTCCGGCTGCTGGCCGACGACTACCTGAGGCTGCGCGACAAGCTCGAGCGCGAGGAGGCCGACGAAGCCGCGATCCGCTCGCGCCGCGCCGAACTCGACGCCGCCCTCGCCGGAGCGCGTGCCCGTGAGGCCGCCTTCGACGTCGCGGTCCAGGCGCAGGCGGCCGAGCTCGCCCGCTCCCAGGAGACCTGGTTCGCGCTGTCCTCGCTGACCGAGAAGCTCCGCGGTGTCCGCGGCCTCGCGGCCGAGCGGGTCAGGCTGCTGGCCGCCGACGCGGAGCCTGAGCGGCCAGGACGGGACCCGGACGAGCTTGAGCGGCAGGCGGCCGAGCTGCGGGCCGAGGAATCGGGACTGACCGAGCGCCTCGGCGAGGGCCGCGAGGTGCTGGCTGAGTCGGTCGCGGAGCGGACGATGGCCGAGACTTCCCTCTCCGCCGCGGAGCGCAGGCTGGCCGACGCCGCCAGGGCCGCCGCCGGCCGGGCCGAGCGCCTGGCCCGGCTGCGCGGCATGGTGGACGCCGCGGCCAGCCGTGCCGCCGCCACCAGCGAGGAGATCGACCGGCTGACCACGGCCGCCGAGCAGGCCAGGGCGCGGGCCGAGCGTGCCCGCCTTGAGTACAGCGAGGTGCAGGACGTCGCCGAGGACGGGGACTCCGACCGCAGCGGGCTGGCCGCCGAACTCGACAAGGCACAGCATGTACACAACCAGCATTCAGAACGGGTGGTGGCTGCCCGCAAGGCCGAACGGGCCGCCAACAGCGAGGCGGCGGCGCTGCGGGCCCGCGCCGACGCGCTGGGCGAGACCCTG
The DNA here is from genome assembly GCA_036501515.1 of Trebonia sp. Taxonomy (GTDB): domain Bacteria; phylum Actinomycetota; class Actinomycetes; order Streptosporangiales; family Streptosporangiaceae; genus Trebonia. The sequence continues at coordinate 17,403 of DASYAD010000337.1, forward strand.
CGCAAGGGCGTCGACGCGACCGCCGCCGTGCTGGCCGACCCCGAGCGGTTCCGAGGCATACTCGGGGCCTTCGCCGCGCAGCTGACGGTCGCCGACGGCTACCAGAAAGCCGTCGGCGCCGCGCTCGGCGCGGCCGCCGAGGCGCTCACCGTCGACGGACTCGACGCCGCGGTGGAAGTTCTGGCCGGCATCAGGAGCGCGAACGCTGGGACCGTCGGCCTGGTGATCGCCGGGTCCACGGGGACCGCCTCAGCGGACGGCGACGGCGCACCTGCCCGCCCGGTGCTGCCTTCGGGCCTGCGCTGGGCCGCCGGCCTGGTGACCGGATCCGCCGGGCTGTCCGGCGCGGTCGCGGCGCTGCTCGGCGACGTCGCGGTCGCGGATGACCTGACAGTGGCAGCCGCTTTCGTTCTGGATCATCCCGGTTTTCGCGCGGTGACCGCTGACGGTGACCTGATCGGTGCGCACTGGGCGCGCGGCGGGTCGGCGGGCGGTCAGTCGCTGCTTGACGTGCGGGCCGCCGCCGACGATGCCGCCACCAGGCTGTCGGCGGCTGAACTGGCGGGGGAGGCGGCGGCGGACGCGCTCGCCGCGGCGACCGAGGCGGCCGAGTCCTCCCGGCAGGAGCTTGAAGAGATCCGCGGCCGTATGCGGGCCGTGGACGCGGCCGCGGCCGAGATATCCGGCCGGCTCGGCCGTCTAGCCGGGGCCGCGCGGGCCGCCGCCGACGAGGCCAAGCGGCTCGACGCGGCGGTGGGGGCCGCGCTCCGCAGCGCGGAGAAGGACCAGGCCAAGCACGCGTCGCTGAAGAGCGAGCTCGCCGAGGCAGAGGCCGACGAGCTGCGGGCGGCCGACCCGGAATTCGAGAACCAGCAGGCCGACGACGAACGCGAAGAACTGACTCAGCGCGCCTCGTCCGCGCGGAACGCCGAGATGGAGGCGCGCCTCGAGGTGCGCACCGTCGAGGAGCGGCTCCGCGCGATCAGCGGGCGAGCCGACTCGCTGGCTTCCTCGGCGGTCACCGAGCGGGCCGCCAGGCAGCGCGCCGCCCTCCGCCGGCAGCAGCGCGCCGCGCAGGCCGCGGTCGCCCGCGCCGTCGCCGCCGGGGCGGGCCAGGCGGTAGCCGCCGCCGAAGGCTCGCTGGCGCTCGCGGCCGCGCGGCGGGCCGAGGCCGAGGCGGCAAGCAGCAGCGGGACCGAGGCCCTGAAGGCGGCCCGCGCCCAGGTGACCGCGGTGTCGGGTGAGCTGGACAAGGTCGTGAACACCGCGCACGGCACCGAGATCTCCCGCAACGAGCACCGGCTGCGACTTGAGCAGCTGGCCTCGCACGCCGCCGACGAGTACGGCATCGAGCCGGACGCGCTGGCCGCTGAGTACGGGCCTGACAGCCTTGTCCTGGTGCCCGGCGATTCTCCGCTCGCCGTCGCCGCGCGCAAGCGCGGCACCGTCGTCGTGAACGTGGCGCCCGCCGCCCAGCAGGCCGGGGCTCAGTCGGCCGAGGCCGGGGAAACGGCGGACGGGGAAACGGCGGACGGGGAAGAGACGGAAGCCGAAGGCGCGCGGCTTTCGGCGGCCGCCGAAGGCCAGCGAGCCCGTGCCCAGCAGGACGACGGAGCGGAAGCTGAGGCGGTGCCGGCGGAGTCTGGGCCGGCGGAGTCTGGGCCGGCGGAGTCTGGGCCGGCGGAGGCTATGTCAGTCGGCTCCGGGTCGGCCGGAGAACCAGGCGCGGCGGCGGTTCAGGCGCCCGGCTCGCTCGCCGACGCGCTGCGCGCGGTGCGGGCCGAGGCGGAAGCGGCCGAGCCCGCAGCGGAGCCGGCCCGGCCGGCCAGGAAGACGGCCCGGGCGCCCGCCGAGCCCCCGTTGCCCGAGATCGTGGGCGTGCCCTACCTGCGGGAGGAGCAGGAGGCCCGCGCCGCCGAGGCCGAGCGGCAGCTCACCAGGCTCGGCAAGGTGAACCCGCTCGCGCTTGAGGAGTACGCGGCCCTGCAGGAGCGCCACCAGTTCCTGGCGACGCAGCTCGAGGATCTCCGCAAGACCCGCAGGGACCTGCTGATGGTCGTCAAGGAGGTGGACGACCGGGTACAGGAGGTCTTCGCCTCCGCCTACGCGGACACCGCGCGCGAGTTCGAGGGGCTGTTCTCCCGGCTGTTCCCCGGCGGCGCAGGGCGGCTGATCCTGACCGAGCCCGACGACATGCTGACGACCGGCATCGAGATCGAGGCCAGGCCGCCGGGCAAGAAGGTCAAGCGGCTGTCCCTGCTGTCCGGCGGTGAGCGGTCACTGACCGCGATCGCCTACCTGTTCGCCATCTTCAAGGCCCGCCCTTCGCCGTTCTACGTGCTCGACGAGGTCGAGGCGGCGCTCGACGACAGCAACCTGCAGCGCCTGCTCGGGGTTTTCAGCGAACTGCAGGAAAGCTCGCAGCTCATCGTCATCACCCACCAGCGGCGCACGATGGAGGCGGCCGACGCTCTGTACGGCGTCTCGATGCGCGGCGACGGGGTGTCCCAGGTAATCAGCCAGCGCGTGCGGGAACCAGAGCCCGCCTGAGCCGGCGCATGCTGAGCAGTAGCCCGGGCATGTTGTAGCGTGCTCAGGGGCGTTGAACGCGGACAGACTGTGCGCGCCGCGTCGGGGATATGTCGTTACGGGAGACTGTGGGCTTATATGACTGCGTACATCATCCTCATCGTGGTGGTCGCCGTGCTGCTGATCGGCGTCGGAGGCACGGTGCTGCTGCGGCCGCGCGGCATGCACGGGGTGCGCCGCGGCCGGGCGCGCGAACTTGACCTGACCGGCCCGCTGCCGAAGGCCAGCGATAACGCCGGGGGAGGCGGGACCGCGACCGCCACCGCCCCGCCGCCCGCGTCCGAGCTCCTCGCCCCGCAGGCGCCGCCCGCGCCGCCCAAGCCGACGCTGGAGAAGCCGCCGCCCTCCGCAGGGCGGATGATCCGGCTCCGGGCCCGGCTGGCCCGGTCGCAGTCCGGTTTCGGCAGTGCGCTGCTCGGCCTGCTGTCGCGGGACCGGCTCGATGACGACACCTGGGACGAGATCGAGGAAGTGCTGATCACCGCCGACGTCGGGGTGACGCCGGCCAGGCAGATCACGTCCGACCTGCGGACCAGGGTCAAGGTCGAGGGAAGCAGGACGCCGGACGAGGTCCGCGCCATGCTCCGCGGTGAACTGCTCGCCCAGGTAGAGACCGAGGCCAGCCGGGCGCTGCGCACCCAGCGGCACGAGGGCCGCCCCGCGGTCGTGCTCGTGGTCGGCGTCAACGGCACCGGCAAGACGACCACCTGCGGGAAGCTCGCCCGGTCGCTCGTCGGCGACGGGGAGACGGTGGTGCTCGGCGCGGCCGACACGTTCCGCGCGGCGGCCGCCGACCAGCTGCAGACCTGGGGCGAGCGGGTGGGCGCGCAGGTCATCCGGTCCGACAAGGACCAGGCCGACCCGGCCAGCGTCGCCTTCGACGCGGTTTCCGCGGGCATCGAGCAGGAGGCGGATGTGGTGCTCATCGACACCGCCGGCCGCCTGCACACCAAGAACGACCTGATGGACGAGCTCGGCAAGGTCAAGCGGGTGATCGAGAAGCGCACCGCCGTTGACGAGGTGCTGCTGGTGCTCGACGCGACCACCGGCCAGAACGGCCTGCGCCAGGCGCGGGTATTCGCCGAGGTCGTCGACGTGACCGGCATCGTGCTGACCAAGCTGGACGGCACCGCTAAGGGCGGCATCGTGATCGCCGTGCAGCGCGAGCTCGGCGTCCCGGTCAAGCTGGTCGGGCTCGGCGAGGGTCCCGACGACCTGGCGCCGTTCGACCCGGTGACGTTCGTAGACGCGATCCTGGGCGACTGAGGCGGCTCAGGCGACTGAGGCGGCTGACTGTTGCGCTGACCTGCTATTTGCGGGGTTAGGTAACCCTGCCGTAATAGTCGGGTCCGCTGTTTCACGCCCCTGACACATTCGGACTGGACGCAGGAAACGCGTCTAAGGCATTGTCGGATGTGGAACGAGAGGGTGGTCACATGAAGCTCATTACGGCTGTCATCAAGCCCTTCAAACTCGACGATGTCAAAGCAGCGTTGCAGGCATTCGGCGTGCAGGGCATGACAGTCAGTGAAGCGAGCGGATACGGCAGACAGCGCGGGCACACCGAGGTGTACCGGGGTGCCGAGTACCAGGTAGACCTCGTGCCTAAGGTGAGACTGGAACTTATCTGCGACGACGAAGACGTGGACGACCTCGTTGGAGTCATCGCGAAGGCATCACAGACCGGCCGTATTGGTGACGGCAAGGTGTGGACAGTACCGGTTGAGACAGTCGTTCGGGTACGTACTGGGGAGCGCGGGTCCGACGCCATCTGAGCTGGATAACGCCAGGCTCGTCCTGGTGCAGTGCGAGCCTTCTTCATCCTGAAGCCCAGATCCCCCCGGGTCTGCCAGCGGAACGCGGGATATCGGAGTTCGCAGTCGGGGGAGCCGGTACCGCGAGTGCGTCATGCCCTGGGGGTGTGCGCACCCTGATCATCCGGGGGCCTGGTGAGCATGATGACTTCTTTCGCGGCTGATCGTAGCCGTAGGACTACAGAAACCGACCGGTGGCTGGCTGGGATGCTTGGCGCCGAACCCGGCGTCGCCCTGGTCGCCGTGGGCGGCTACGGACGCAAGGAACTGCTGCCCGGCAGCGACCTCGACGTGCTGATGCTGCATGACGGCAGGGACGGCATCGCCAGGATCGCTGACCGGATCTGGTACCCGGTCTGGGATTCAGGTGCCCGGCTCGACCATGCCGTCAGGACCGTCCCGCAGGCGCGGCGGGTGGCCCGCAACGACCTGAAGGTCGCACTCGGGCTGCTGTACGCCAGGCACGTGGCCGGCGACCCGGACCTGACGACCCGGCTGCGCGAGGGCGCCCTCGAGGACTGGCGGTCCAACGCGCGCACCAGGCTCGCCGAGCTCAAGGAGCTGCACGAGGAGCGGACCAGGCTGCACGGCGAGCTCGCCTTCCTGCTCGAGCCGGACCTGAAGGAGTCCCGCGGCGGTCAGCGGGACGTGCACGCCATCCAGGCGATCGCGGCGGCCTGGGTCGCCCCGGCGCCCGGCCCCAAGGTCAGGGCCGCCTACGAGCAGGTGATGGACGCCCGCCACGTGCTCCACGAGGTCACCGGGCGCCGCCTTGACCGGCTGGTGCTCGAGGAGCAGGACGAGGTAGCCCGCACGCTCGGCCTGCTCGACGGCGACGCGCTGCTGCGGCAGCTGGCCGGGGCTGGCCGCACCGTCGCCTACGCCGTCGACCATGCCTTCCGCCAGGCGGACCGTGCGGGCGGCCGCCGCGCTCTCGGCGTCAGGATGCGCCGCGGCAAACTCGAGCGCAGACCGCTCGCCGACGGGGTAGTCGAACAGGACGGCGAGGTGGTGCTCGCGCGGGCGGCGTCTCCCGCGACCGACCCGGTGCTCGTCCTGCGCGCGGCGGCCGCGGCCGCCCAGGTCGGCCTGCCGCTGGCCCCGCGTGCCCTGGCGCGCCTTTCCGAGTGCCCGCCGCTGCCGATCCCGTGGCCGGCCGAGGCCCGCAACGCGCTGCTCGCCCTGCTCGGCGCGGGGTCGAGCGCGATCGCGGTCTGGGAGGCCCTCGACCAGGAAGGCCTGCTCGCCGCCCTCATCCCCGACTGGGACCGGGTGCGCAACCGTCCGCAGCGCAACCCGCTGCACCGGTTCACCGTGGACAGGCACCTGGTCGAGTGCGCCGCCAACGCGGCCGCCCTGGCCCGCGACGTCGCGCGGCCCGACCTGCTGCTGCTCGCCGCCCTGCTGCACGACATCGGCAAGGGCTGGCCAGGCGACCACAGCGTCTCCGGCGAGGTGGTGGCCCGCGACGTGTGCAAGCGGGTGGGCCTGAGCGAGGCCGACGAGCAGCTCGTCGCCGACACGGTCCGCCACCACCTGCTGCTTCCGGCGGTGGCGACCAGGCGGGACCTGGACGACCCGATGACCGTGCAGCATGTCGCCACGACGATCGGCGGCTCGCGGACGCTGCTTGAGCTGCTGCACGCCCTGTCGCAGGCCGACGGGCTCGCTACCGGCCCCGCCGCCTGGAACGACTGGAAGGCCGGCCTGGTGTCGGAGCTGGTGCGCCGGGTCAGCGCTGTGCTCGACGGCGAGCCGATGCCGGAGCCCGCACCGCTGCGCGACGACCAGCTGGCGCTGGTGGCTGACGGCGGCCCGGCCGCGATCGTCGACGGGACCGAGGTCACAGTCGTGGCCCTGGACCGGCCCGGGCTGCTCTGGCGGGCGGCCGGGGTCCTCGCCTCGCACCGGCTCGCCGTCCGCGGCGCGAACGCCTCGGCGGTCGGCGACACCGCGGTCGCGGTGTTCAGCGTGGTGCCCGAGTACGGCGACCCGCCGGACGCCACGCTGGTCTCCGCGGACCTGCGGCGGATGCTTGAGGGCCGGCTCGACGTGGAGGACCGGCTCGAGCGCCGCGCCAGGGCCGTCCGCCCGCACTCCGCGAGCGCGCCGCCGCCGAAGGTAACGCTGGTCGACGACGCGTCGAGCAGCGCCACCGTCGTCGAGGTCCGCGCGCACGACGAGCCAGGGCTGCTGTGGCGGATCGGCCGGGCCCTCGGCGACGCGGGCCTGAACGTCCAGGCGGCGCGGGTGGAGACACTCGGCGCCGAAGCGGTGGACGTTTTCTACGTCACCGATTCCTCCGGCGCCCTGCTCAGTGACCCGGACCTGCGCAAGCGCACGGTGAAAATGGTCCTTTCCGCCCTCACGCCCGGCTGAACGCCGCCGCCGGGATCGCGGGCGCGAAGATATAGAGCCTCTGCTCGCGCGGGCCGGTAGCCTTGAAGTGTGTTTGAGACGCTATCCGATCGGCTGACCCAGGTCTTCTCCTCGCTGCGAGGCAAGGGGCGGCTGTCACAGGCCGACATTGACGCGACCGCCCGCGAGATCCGCATCGCCCTGCTTGAGGCGGACGTCGCGCTGCCCGTTGTCCGGCAGTTCATCGCCCGGGTCAAGGAACGTGCCGCGGGCGTGGAGGTGTCGCAGGCGCTGAACCCGGCCCAGCAGGTCATCAAGATCGTGCACGAGGAGCTCGTCACGATCCTCGGCGGCGAGACGCGGCGGCTGCGGTTCGCCAAGAACCCGCCGACGGTGATCATGCTGGCCGGCCTTCAGGGCGCCGGCAAGACCACCCTGGCGGGCAAGCTCGCGCTGTGGCTGCGCGAGCAGGGCAACACCCCGCTGCTCGTCGCGGCCGACTTGCAGCGGCCCAACGCGGTGACTCAGCTGCAGGTGGTCGGCGAGCAGGCCGGCGTGCCCGTGTTCGCACCAGAGCCCGGTAACGGCGTCGGCGACCCGGTGGCGGTGGCCAGGCAGTCGATCGACGAGGCGAAGCGGTCGCTGTACAACACCGTGATCATCGACACCGCCGGCCGTCTCGGCATCGACGCGGAGCTGATGGCGCAGGCCGCCTCGATCCGCGACGCGACCGACCCGGACGAGGTCCTGTACGTCGTCGACGCGATGATCGGCCAGGACGCGGTGGCGACAGCCCAGGCGTTCCTCGACGGCGTCGGTTACGACGGCGTGGTGCTGACCAAGCTCGACGGCGACGCCAGGGGCGGTGCGGCGCTGTCCATCGCGGCGCTGACCGGCAAGCCGGTGATGTTCGCCTCCACCGGTGAGAAGCTGGGCGACTTCGACGTCTTCCACCCGGACCGTATGGCCACCCGCATCCTCGACATGGGTGACGTCCTCACGCTGATCGAGCAGGCCGAGAAGGCGTTCGACGCCGACCAGGCCGCGTCGATGGCCGACCGCCTGATGACCGGCGAAGGGTTCACACTCGAGGACTTCGTCGAGCAGCTCGGCATGCTGCGCAAGCTCGGCCCGCTGAAGAACATCCTCGGCATGATGCCGGGCGCCTCGAAGAACAAGGAACTGCTGGACAAGGTCAACGACAAGGACCTGGACCGCGCTGAGGCGATCGTCCGGTCGATGACCCCCGAGGAGCGCCGCAACCCCAAGGTCATCAACGGCTCGCGGCGGCTGCGAATCGCCAACGGCTCCGGTGTCGCCGTCGGCGAGGTCTCCCAGCTGGTCACGAACTTCTTCGAGGGCCAGCGGCAGATGAAGATGCTGATGGGCGGCGGTATGCCGGGCATGCCGGGGATTCCAGGCATGATGGGCGGCGGCCGCAAGGCGGCGGCCAGGGCCAAGGCGGCCAAGAACGCGAAGGGCAAGCGCAAGAGCGGCGACCCGCGCAAGGCCGGCCAGACCGCGATCCCTGCAGGGGACGCGGCCCAGCCGCCGGCGGCGGCGGCCGCGCCGGCTGCCCCGCAGTCCATGGACGAGCTGGCCGAGCTGCTGCGCGACGCGCAGGCGGCGGGCGGGCCCGGCGGTAACGGCGACGGTTTCCCCGGCCTGCGCGGCGGCCCGAGTGCGCTGCCGCCCGCCTTCGGCGGCGGGCGCGGCCCCGGCGCGGTGCCGGCCGCCTTCGGAAAGCGCGACAAGAAGAAGAAGTAAACAACCCGGGCGCGTCCCTCCTGTCCCGTGCTAATCCTTAGGCGGCCGCGATCACTCAGTGTTCGCGGCAGACCGCTAAGCAAGCATCGCCGGGTCAAAGGGGACCGTTGTGAGACTTGGGAGTATTCTCGCCGCCGGGACGATTTCGCTGGTCGCGGCGGCCGGGCTAGCAGGCCCGGCCTTCGCCGCCACGCCAGCCGCGCTCAAGGTGGACAAGTGCGCCGTGCACGTGAACATCGTGCACCCGCACGCCGGGCAGCGGGAGACGCTGGCCGTGACGAGCACGCGGGCCAAGACGACCGTCCAGGTGAAGATCAAGTACAAGACGGTCTCGCACACCTGGAAGTTCGTCACGCCCGCCAGCACGAAGACCACGTACCAGTTCGGGGTCGGCGACCCGACTAAGAACTACAAGGTCACGCTGACCGGAACCGTCATCGGCGCGCCGGCCGGCTACAAGACCGGCTTCGTCTGCAGCACCAGCTTCGTCCCGGAGTAGCGCGGCTGCGCCCGTTGCTCACTCGCTGGCCGCGCCCGCCGTTTCAGCCGGCGGGCGCGGCTCAGCCGGACGGCGCGCCTCGGTCGGCGCCCTCGCCTCAGTCGACGCCCGCCTCGGTCGACACATCCGTCTCACTGGGGCGCGCCGCCTCAGTCGACGCCCGCCTCAGTCGATGCGCCCGCCTCAGTCGGCGCGCTCGCCTCGGTCGACACACCGCCTCAGTCGGGGCGCCCGCCTCGGTCGACACATCCGCCTCAGTCGGCGTGCTCGCCTCAGTCAACACATCCGCCTCAGTCGGGGCGCCCGCCTCGGTCTACACATCCGCCTCAGTCGGCGGGCTTCAGTCGGCGGGCGAGGGTCGGGGTCGGGGTTGAGTCGGGGTCAG
>DASYAD010000338.1:0-1961 GCA_036501515.1 Trebonia sp.
ATGCGCGATGGCCACTGACCCGACTGCCCTGCTCACGCAGCAAGGGCGCGAGCTTCTCGCCCGCATCGCCGATGAGGCCGAGGCTGCGAGTTCGCCGCCACTCGCACTCGCCGAGCGGCTCCGCCGCGAGTACCCGGCCGACCTGGTCGCCACGGCGATGGCCCAGCGGGAACTGCGGCTGGCCGCCGCGGCCAAGTTCAGCCGCGCGGCGCAGATGCTGTTCACCCGGGCCGGGTACGAGCAGTCCTCGTCGGAGGCGGTCGCCAGGTACCGGGCCGCGCGGCTCGGGCCCGCCAGCCGCATCGCGGACCTGTGCTGCGGCATCGGCGGCGACCTGATCGCCCTGGCGGCCCCGAGTGCGGCGGCGAGTGAAGTGCTCGCCGTCGACCGGGACGAGACCCACGCCCGCCTTGCCCTGCACAACGCCGCGGTCTACGGCGGGGCGGAGCACGTGACGGCCGTCGTGGCCGACGTCCGCGACGTTCCCCTGGCGGGTGTCGACGCGGTCTTCATCGACCCGGCCCGCCGTTCGGGATCCCGCACCGCCTCGGCCCCCGACGCGCGCCGCTTCCGTCCAGGCGCGTCCGAGCCGCCGCTCGACTGGTGCCTGGCCCTGACTAGCCAGGTCGAAGCGGTCTGCATCAAGGCCGCCCCCGGCATCCCCGTTGAGCTGATCCCCCCGTACTGGGAGGCCGAGTTCATCGCCGAGGCCCGTGACCTCAAGGAAGCGGTCCTGTGGTCACCCTCCCTGGCGAGCGCGCCGCCCGGCACCCACGGCCCGCGCCGCGCGACGGTCCTAACGCCGTCCACCGCGGGGCATGCGCCCCGCACCCCGCTCGCCGCCCCCGCGCCCCGCACGCTGGTCGCCCACCCCGGCGACCCGGTGCCGCTGCGCGAGCCAGGAGAGTACCTCCTGGACCCGAACCCGGCCGTCACCAGGGCCGGCCTGGTCGAGGACCTGGCGCGCGATCTTGGCGGCGACATCGCCAAGATCGATCCCCAGATCGCGTTCCTCACGCTCGACGCGGACGTGAGAACGCCGTTCGCCCGCACGCTCCGCGTCTGGCATTCGGCCCCCTGGCACGAGAAGCAGTTCGCGAAGCGCCTCCGCGAGCTTGACGTGGGCGCGGTCGACATCAGGCGTCGCGGCCTGGCCGGGGACGTCGACCAGATAAGGCGGCGGCTGAAGCTCGCAGGCCGGGCCCGCGCGACGATCGTCATCACCAGGGTCAACGACAGGCCGTGGGGCCTCGTCTGCGTAGACCCGGACGGCGCCTAGTCCTTCCGCAGCGCGATGCCGCGCACGTAGGCGGCCTGCCCCACGTGCTGCATGTCGTCATCGAGCACGGACACCAGCCGCACCCCGAGCGTCACCGGCGGCGTCCACCGCGTGTCGACGACCCGGTCGAGGTCGGCGTCGCTGATCTCGGACACGAGCTTCACCGACTGCGCGTACGTCGCCTCGTGGTACTCGCCGAGCAGTCCGGACGCGGCGGTTGCGGCCGCGATGGTGGCGACCTGGCCGCTGGTGTGGCCGTACCCGTGGTCCTTCATCCCCGATGGCAGGCCAAGCCGACTGGCCCAGCCCTCGGATGTCCATACCTGCGGCACGCCGAAGGCGGCCGCGACGTGATCGTCCTGCACGCGGGTGAGGTGCCAGACCAGCCAGCTCACCGGGTTGGCGTCCGCGTCGATCTGGTAGGCGAGCTGCTCCGCGGTCAGCCCGCTAAGCACGTCGGCCACGTTCTCCCTGATCCGCCCGAACCCGTCGACAAGCAATTCCGCACTAGTAGCCATGAGTCAATCCTAAGGAGACCGGCCAGGCGGGCAGCGCGCTCACGTCGGTCACCGTCTCCGGCAGGCGGCGCATCGTGGTGACACGGCGCTCGGCGAACTTGGCCGGATGACCCGTGTGGTCGCGGTCGACCCAGACCGAGCGCAGCCCCATCCGGGCGGCCGGC
>DASYAD010000339.1:0-5905 GCA_036501515.1 Trebonia sp.
ATCACCATCGTGGTGATGCCCTGGTGCTTGGGCGCGTCCGGGTTCGTGCGGACGGTGGCCAGGCCGAAGCTGGCCAGGTGCGCGCCGCTCGTCCAGACCTTCTGGCCATTGATCAGCCAGCCCCCACCCGCCTCCCCATCCCCCATCACGCGCGTCGCCATCGTCCTGATGCCGGCCGCGTCCGAGCCCGCGCCCGGCTCGCTGAACAGCTGGCACCAGATCAGGTCCTGGTTCAAAGCCGGGGGCACCCAGCGGGCTACCTGGTCCGGGGTGGCGCGCTGGATCAAGGTGAGGATGACCCAGCCGGTGATGCCGTACGCGGGGCGGCTGATCCCGGCCGCCGCGAACTCCTGCTCGGTGACCAGCTGCTCGATCGCGGCCGCGTCCCTGCCCCAGGGCCGGGGCCAGTGCGGCATCACGTAGCCGGTTTCGATCAGTGCCCGCTTCTGCGCGTCGCCGTCCAGCGCGCGTAGCCGGGCTACATCGGCCTGCATGGCCTCCCTGATCGGCTCCGCCTCGGCCGGCAGGTCAATCGCGGCCGCCCGGCGGACGCCGCGGCGGACCAGGTCAGTGATGTCCCTGGAGGCCTGCTCGATGTCGAGGACGGCCGCGACGGCGGCTGCCCGGCGCAGGTACAGGTGGGCGTCGTGCTCCCAGGTGAACCCGATGCCGCCGTGCACCTGGATATTGAGCTGGGCGTTCTGCACCGCGGCGGGAACGGCCAGGGTGGCGGCGATCGCCGCCGTGTAGCTGAGCTGGTCGCCGCCGGCCACCCCGGCGCGCCCGGCGTCCCAGGCGGCCGCGGTCGCGAGCTCGGCCGCGACCAGCATGTTCGCGCAGTGGTGCTTGACGGCCTGGAACGTCGCGATCGGGCGGCCGAATTGCACCCGGGTCTTGGCGTACTCGCTGGCCCGGTAGGTGACCTCGGTGGCGATGCCCGCGGCCTCCGCCGCGAACACGGTCCGCGCGACATCGGTCAGCAGGCCGCGGGCGCCCGGCAGCACGGTCACGGGAGCGGCCTCAAGCCGTACCTTCGCCGCCCGGCGGCTCGGGTCCAGGTTGGCCGGCACCGTGGCGGTGAGTCCGCCGAGCGCTTTCTCGATGACAAGCACGTCGTCACCGGACGGCACGAGCAGCACGTCGGCGAGCGCGCCGCCGATCACCACGCCCGCGTTCCCCGACGCGGTGCCGCCGGGATGCGCGTCGCGGGCGGCCAGTGATACGTGGCCGCCGAGGGCCGCCGCGCCGATCAGGCTGCCGTCGGCCAGGCCGGGCAGCAGGCGCTCGCGCAGGCCGTCAGGTGCGGCCGCGGCGATCACCGCACTGGCGATCACGGTGGGGACGAACGGGCCAGGCGCGACCGCCCGGCCCAGCCCCTCGGCCACGACAAGCACCTCGGACAGCGTGAACCCGGAGCCGCCGAGCTCCTCGGGAATGTGGAGCCCGAGCAGCCCGAGGCCGGCCAGCTCGGCCCAGAAGCCAGGCAGCGGCTCCTCGTCCGCCTCGAGCAGGCCGCGCGCGCTGGCGCGGGCCTGGTGCTTGGCGAGAAAGTCGGCGACGGTCTGCGCGAGCGCGCGGTGGTCTTCGGTGACGGCAATCGACATGGCTAAAGAGTACCCTTTATTATGTGAGTCGGACAGTCGGGAGACTGGGCGATTGAGAGGCCAGGCATTGAAACTCGGCGCGGTAGTCGGCATGAGGGATGACCCAGAAGCCTTCGGCAAGCACCTGAGGAAGCTGGAGGACGTCGGCGTCGAGTACCTGTGGGCCGGCGAGGCGTACACGGCCGACGCGGTCTCGACGATGGGCTTCATCGCCGCGGTCACCAGCCGCGCGCAGATCGGCTCCGCCATCCTGCCGTTGTACACCAGGACGCCGGCGCTGCTCGCGATGACCGCGGTCGGCCTTGACCGGCTGTCAGGCGGCCGGTTCATCCTCGGGATCGGGGCGTCAGGGCCGCAGGTGGTGGAGGGCTTTCACGGCGTCCCCTACGATGCGCCGCTCGCCAGGACCGCGGAGATCATCGAGATCTGCCGGTCGGTCTGGCGGCGCGACCGCCTGGTGCACGCGGGTGCCAAGTACCAGATCCCGCTCGCCGAGGGCCGCGGCACCGGCCTTGGCAAGCCACTGAAGCTGATCACCCACCCGGTCAGGGACCGTATCCCGATCTACGTCGCCTCGCTCGGCCCGAAGAACGTGGAGCTGACGGCGGCCGCCGCCGACGGCTGGCTGCCACTCCACTACTGGCCAGACCGCGCGCCCGACGTGTGGGGGGCGTCACTGCGGGCCGGCCTGGCCAGGCGCGACCCCGCGCTCGGCCCGCTTGAGATCGTCGCCGACGGGCCGCTGGCCATCGGCGACGACGTCGAGCACCTGCGCGAGCGGGCCAGGCCCATGCTGGCCATGTACTTCGGCGGCATGGGCGCGCGCGGCAAGAACTTCTACAACGACGTGCTCAGGCGGTACGGGTTCGAGCGGGAGGCCGCGCAGATCCAGGACGCCTACCTGAGCGGAGACCGGAAGGCGGCGGCGGCGCTGGTGCCAGCCGACCTCGTGGCGGGCATGTCGCTGATCGGCTCTGAGGGGTTCGTGCGGGACCGGATCGCGGCCTACCAGGCCTCGGGCGTCACCATTCTCAACGTGCAGCCGGTGGGACCAAACGGGCTGCGCGACGTCGAGACCCTCGCGGGCTGGCTGGGCTGATGACGCCGGCCGCGCCCTACGACGAGTTCGGGCTGCTCGCTGAGAACGCTGCCGAGGCGGGCCTGCCGTTTTCCGGTCCGCCAGCCGTGCGGCGCCAGTCGTTCGCGGTGGCCTCCGGCCAGGCAGTCAGCGCGATCGTGTGGGGGTCGGCCGAGCCCGAGCTCGTGCTGCTGCATGGCGGCGGCCAGAACGCGCACACCTGGGACACCGTCGCGCTCGCGCTCGGCCGCCCGTTGATCGCGGTCGACCTGCCCGGCCACGGACACTCCGGTCGCCGCGGCGACCGGGACTACGGGCCGTGGCGCAACGCCGAGGCGGTGGCCGCCGTGCTCGATGAGGCCGCGCCCAACGCGGCCGCCGCGGTGGGCATGTCGCTCGGCGGTGTCACCGCGATCCGGCTCGCCGCCGCCCGGCCGGACCTGGTCCGCAAGGCCGTCGTCGTCGACGTCACCCCGCAGGTTCACGAAGCCACCCGGAGCATGAGCAAGTCCGACCGCGGCGCCGTGGCGCTGGTCTCAGGCCCGCCGGTATTCGACTCCTTCGAGGCGATCGCCGCCGCGGCTGTGGCGGCCAGCCCGCGCAGGCCGCGGTCGGCGGTCGAGCGCGGCGTCAGGCACAATGCCGTGGAGCTGCCCGACGGCCGCTGGACCTGGCGCTACGACCTGTTCGGCGAACTGCCCGTCAGCCAGTTCGAGTACACGGCGCTGTGGCAAGACGTCTCCGCGATCGACGCCCCGGTCATGCTGGTCCGCGGCGGCGACTCGAAATTCGTCACCGACAACGACGTGGCCGAGTTCCGCCGCCGGATGCCCGGGGTGCGGACCGAGGTCGTGGCGGGTGCCGGTCATGCGATCCAGAGCGACCGGCCGCTGGCGCTGGCCGCCCTTATCTCCGATTTCGTGTTCAGCGGCAAAGGAGCAGCATGAAATACGAGACGATCATCGTCGAGGTCGCCGGTCACATCGCGACCGTCACCCTGAACAGGCCCGACAAGCTGAACGCGTTCAATCAGCAGATGTGCGATGAGTTCGAGCACCTGTGGAACGCCGTCAGGCTCGACGATGACGTGCGGGTCATCGTCTTGCAGGCCAACGGGGAGCGGGCGTTCTGTACGGGCGTCGACGTCAGGTCGGGCATCGACTTGGCGCCCAACGTCTGGAGCCAGCGCGATCCTGGCGTGCAGCTCGGCCCGAAGTACAACAAGGTGTGGAAGCCGCTGGTGACGGCGCTGCACGGGATGGTCGCTGGTGGGGCACTTTACTGGGTTAATGAGGCCGACATCGTGATCTGCTCGGACGACGCGACGTTCTTCGACCCGCACGTCAGCTACGGCATTACCGCGGCCCTGGAGCCTAGCGGGCTGGCGCGCCGGGTGCCCCTTGGCGAGGTGCTCAGGATGGCGCTACTGGGGCTCGACGAGCGGATGTCCGCGACCAGAGCTAGAGAGATCGGCCTGGTTTCCGAGGTCGTGCCGGCCGATGCCCTGCGCGCCCGCGCGGCCGAGCTCGCCGCGATGATCGCCGCCAAGCCGCCGGCCGCGATCCAGGGCACCGTCAAGGCTGTGTGGGAATCCCTTGACATGACCAGAAGCTGCGCGCAGCAAGTTGGCATGGGTTACACGCAGATCGGCAATCCCATCGGCGCGGCGCAAGTCGACCGCGCGACCTTCTCCCGGCCGCAGTGGCAGCTCCGCTGACCCCTGCCGCTTACCCTGGCCGCTGACGCCCCGGCCGCTGACCGCGGCCGGGGCGCGGCAACGCTCAGATGCCGGTGAGTGCCGCGAAGCGCTCCCGGTGGTAGTGCTCGTCGCCCAGCATCAACTGGCTCGACTTAGCCCGGCGGAAGTACAGGTGCGCGTCATGCTCCCAGGTGAAGCCGATGCCGCCGTGCACCTGGATGGTCTCGGCCGCGACATGGAAGTACGCCTCGGAGCAGAAGGCCTTCGCGATCGCCGCGGCCACGCCAAGCTCGTGTGAGGTCGCCTCGGCCGCGTGGTAGGCGGCGGAGTCGGCCGCGTGGTAGGCGGCGGATTTGGCCGACTCGACCTCGATTAGCATCTCCGCGCACTTGTGCTTGATCGCCTGGAAGCTGCCGATCGGGCGGCCGAACTGCATCCTGATCTTCGCGTAGTCGACCGCCATGTCCAGGCAGCGCTGCGCGCCCCCCACCTGCTCCGCGGTGAGCGCTACGAGCGCGAGATCGAGCGCCCGCGACAGCGCGCCGGTCGCATCGTCCGGCCCGCTCACCAGGCGCGCGGGGACCTTCCGGAGCTCTACCCGGGCGAGTTTGCGGGTCATGTCAAGCGTCGGTAGCAGGGTGCGCACGACGCCGGCGTCAGAAGCGTCGACGGCGAACAGGCCGAGCCCGTCGTCGGTCCTGGCCACCACGAGCAGCAGCTGCGCGATATGCCCGTCGACCACGAACATCTTGGTCCCGTCAAGCCGGAACGCCGCGGGCGCCCCGGGCGCCGCGTCGTCAGCGGCCGCCGAGGTCCGCACCGTGGCCAGGTCCCAGCGGCCGTCCGCCTCCGTCACGGCCACTGTCGCCAGCAGCGAGCCATCGGCGATCCGCGGCAGGTAGTCCCGCTTGGCCTCGTCGTCGCCGACGGCAAGCAGCGCCTGGGCAGCCAGTCCCACCGTGGAGAAGAACGGCGCGCACAGCAGCGCCCGGCCCATCTCCTCGAAGGCGATGCCCAGCTCTACCGGCGTCGCCCCCGCCCCGCCGAATTCCTCGGGAATCGCCAGCCCCTGCAGCCCGAGCTGGTCGGCCAGCTGCTTCCAGACCTGCGGATCGTATCCCACCTCGGTCTCCATCAGCCGCCGCACCTCGGCGGCCGGGGACTTGTCGGCGAGGAAGCGGCGCACGGAGCGCCGGAACTCTTCCTGCTCCGGGCTGAAGGCGAAGTTCACTGCGAGAGCTCCTAGCGGATGGAGAAGCCGGCGTCGACCGGCAGCGAGACCCCGGTGATCCATTTTGCCTGGTCAGATACCAGGAAG
The DNA here is from genome assembly GCA_036501515.1 of Trebonia sp. GTDB lineage: Bacteria > Actinomycetota > Actinomycetes > Streptosporangiales > Streptosporangiaceae > Trebonia. The sequence continues at coordinate 5,700 of DASYAD010000339.1, forward strand.
GCGATCGCGTCGGAGATGTCGGCCGGCTGTAGGATCTGCACCGGCAGCGCGTTCTGCATGGCGGCCATGCCGTTGGCATCGCCGCCCGCCATCGCCTGCTCGGCCAGCTCTGCCATCGCCGCGTTCATGGTCATGCCGGACGCGACGCCGGTCGGGTGCACGATGTTGACCCGGATCGAGTGCTCGGCCAGCGTCGCCGCGAGCTG
>DASYAD010000340.1:0-66173 GCA_036501515.1 Trebonia sp.
GCCTTCGAGTTCAGTGAACATCGCCGACGTCCGGTGCGGCAGGCCGGAGTCTCGTACGATCTTCACCGCTGCGGCAACCGCATCGGAGACGGAACCGTCGGCGCGTCCGGTACCGGACGGAGCGACCGAGAACGCGACGATCATGACAGAGGGACCTCCTGTAGGTGTTCTGAGCTGCGGCGATGCCGTTCAGTGCTAACAGTGCGCTAAGCACACGATGTTCGTGAACATGGCGTCGGTCCGGTTGGGCAGCCCGCTCTCGCCGACGCCCTCACCCGTGCCGAGCGGCGTAGCGTAATTGAGAAAGCGACAAGCATGCTGCCAGCGTAGCCCCGGGATACCACAGCTTCACTGGTGACCTCGACGTCGACCTGGAGTGCGGGCTGGCAGGATGCTCGCCCTGCTTAACCTTGACCAACGCTGACGCGGCCTACGACATCGTCCAGGTCGGCGCTGCCCCTGCCCCGTTGAGCTGGCTGTATCACCAGGTGCTTGCCCCGCAGCGCCATCTTGAGCAGGTCTCGCTTTCTCTTGTAGTCGGCGGTGTCCCACCGCTGTCGCCATTGGGCACGGCTTGTTCCCAGTGACTGCTGTGTTCCGGGGACGGGGACGGGGCCGGGATCGGGGAGTGCGGCGCGTTCGGCCCGGAGGCTAGCGATGCGTTCATCGACTGGCTTGATGACCAGGTCGTAGTGGGCGAGGGTGATCTCGCCTCGTCCCAGGCGATCGCTGAGAGCTTCCGCTACCGCCTCAGCTTCGGCGATCTTGATGTCTAGTTGGACGGCTTCGCTGGCTGCCTCGTAGGCGGCGTGCTCGATCTCGTCGGTGTTGCGCGTGTCCGACAAGATCTCAACCACGAGGGCGCGGGCCGCTGAATCCAGTGCCCGCTGGTCCACTTCGGTCTTTCCGCACCCTCCGGCAGTGGGGTTGCACCAGTACGAACGGCTTACCGATCCATCCGGGTAGGGCTTGAGGCCGTTACGGGTCCGGCCGTGCAGGATATGGCCGCAGCCAGGCTGCCCGCAGACGGCGAAGGACGAGCAGAGGTAGTGCGGTGAACTCGGGCGCCCGCGCCGACGTGCGGCGTAAATCGCGATCCCCCGGTCGAAGTCCTCCTCGGAAACGATCGGAGCGCCTGGCAGGCGGCCAACGACGGACGTCACGCCCGACGCGGGGTCGGTGTAGATGATCCTGCCGCAGTTCCGCTGACGAGTGAGCAGCGCCTTCAGCGCCGGGCGCGTCCACGGCCTGCCCTGAGTCGTGGGAATCCCCCGCGTGTTCAGGTCCGCGATCAGCGCGTCTTGCAGTTCGACCGCCAGAAACCGGGCGGTCAGCTCCCGCAGGACGGCAGCTTCGTCCTCGCGCAGGGTGACGCGGTCATCCTCAAAGCCGAAGGGCCGCGCCGAGCCGTTCGGCTCGCCTGCCATCGCCTTAAGTTTCTTCCCGCGGGCGCTCCTGGTGGACAGGCGGGCGGAGTAGTAGGCGGCGGCGTTGATCGCGTCGCGGAACGCCTTCTTGCCGTTCGGGGTCCGCAGGTCGTACTCGCTCTCGCTGTCCAGCACCAGGAGACCGCGAGCGGCTACCCCGATCATCCGCTCGCCGTCCTTCGGCTGACGGGTGAACCGCTCCAGGTCGAACACGATGAAACCTCCAGACACACCACGCTCAAGCCGGTCCATCAGCTCGTCCCACGCCGGACGCTCGACAGCCGGGTTCCACGCAGAGCGCCCGGGGTCAACCAGAACCTTGCCCTCCACGAGACCAAAGTCGGCAAGGCGGATCCGGCACACCGATACCTGGCCGTCGGTCGACGGTTCGCGCTTCTCGTTGCGCTTGAGCTGGCTGACGCGGGCGTAGATGTCAATCGGCCGGTCTGAGCTGACAAGTTCCGCGGCCATGGTCTACCCGACTCTCTTGCGGCCCCAGTAGGCGATAATCGAGACGTACAGACCCTCCCTGCGCATCAGAGCAGCGCGTTCTCCCGGTCCCGCATTCTCATACTCATCAAGAATGCGGTTCTTGTACTCTTCGGTGAAAATCCGGCGCTTCGACCATCTGGTGTCCGGTGCGCTAGGGGCGGACACCAGCCCGCCATGTGCGGCACGGGCCGCGATCACGTCGGAGATCGCCATCGTCATGTCCGGCAGGTCCTTGCCCTCCGCTGAGACGATCCTGAGCCGTCGGGTGACATCGGACCGCTCAGCGCGCTTAAGGCTGGCCGGGTCGACGACGAGGCGCCGGCCGCGCAAGGCCATTTTCAACAGCTCGCGTTTTTCCGCCGTGTCGGCGTCATCCCACCGCTCTTGCCAGTGCTTCTGGCTTGGCTGCCGTGAAGCGCCTGGAGCTGTGTCGCCCAGCGCTTCGCGTTCGGCCTTGAGCTTGGCTATGCGCTCATCCAGTGGCCGATTGGCGATGTCATAGCGCGAGAGAGTGAGTTCTCCGCGCCCAAGGCGGTCAGCCAGCGCTTCTGCGACATGTTCAGCCTCGGCGATAGCCAGGTCCAGCCGCGCGGCTTCGCTCTCAAGTTCCCGGGTGACGGATTCGATCGCCTCGGCATGGCGAGAGTCAGACAGCATCTCCACAGCGATGGCTCCGGCCGCCTCATCCAAGCCACGCTGATCAACGCTGATCTTGGCATAGCCCTTGCCGCTAGAAGATGGGCCGCACCTGTATTCCCGGCGTATCGAACGGTCCTCGTACCGCTTCAGAGCGTCTACTGGGTGACCTGTGAGCGGTTTGCCACAGTCCGGACGGCCGCAGAAGGCTATCCCCGTGCACAGGTAGATCTCCGAGGGCGCCTCGCTGCCACGGCGCGCGGCGTATATCGCGCATACCCGGTCGAAGTCGTCTTCGGTAATGATCGGCTTCCCCGGCAGATGCCCGGCAATGGACTTAACGTTTGTTTCCGTGTCGGTGTGGAGGATTCTCCCGCAGTTGCGCTCTCTGAGCAGAAGAAGTTGCAGGGATCTGACAGTCCAAGGGTTGCCCTTGCTGCTGAGGATGCCGCGTGCGTTAAGCTCACGCACCAGCGCATGCTGCGGTTCTCCCGCCAAGAATCGCCTCGTCAGTTCCCGGATGATCTCGGCTTCGGCTTCGCGCACGGTCACGAAATCGTCCTCGAAGCCGAATGGCCGGGTTGTGGTGTTCGGCTCCCCCGACATTGCCTTGAGCCGCTTGCCTCGCCGGGCTCTGGTGGACAGGCGGTCGGAGTAGTAGGCGGCGGCGTTGACCGCGTCGCGGAATGCCTTCTTGCCGTTCGGCGTGGTCAGGTCGTACTCGCTCTCGCTGTCCAGCACCCCCAGGCCGCGAGCCGCCAGCTCGATCATCCGCTCGGCGTCGTTCGGCTGCCGGGTGAACCGCTCCAGGTCAAACACGATGAAGCCGCCGGACACGCCGCGCTCAAGCCGGTCCATCAGCTCGTCCCACGCCGGGCGCTGGACAACCGGGTCCCAGGCCGAGCGACCTGGATCAATCAGTACCTTCCCCTCCGGCAGATCAAGATCGGCGAGCCTCAGACGGCATATCGCAACCTGTCCGCCCGTGGACGGCTCGTTCTTCTTCTTGCTGTCCTTACGCGCGACCCGACTGACCCTGGCGTAGATGTCGTAGGGCTTAGCTGTCTGATCTGTGCCGTTCAGCATGGCTAAATGGCAGCAAATTACACATCAGCCTGGGACGAGGTCATGGCCGTCGTGAAGGACGCCGTGGACGCCGTCGCGGCCCGGGCGCCGCGGGTCAGCCTCGTACTCAAGGCGGACGTGCGCCCAGGCGTCACCGACGACCTGACCTCGAAGGTCGAGACGATCGAGCGCTACCTGGAGCCCTGACTCGGTGCGGCCTTAGCCGGCCACCGGCACCCGGCCGATGAGTTCCTTCAGGCCGTCAGCGTCGAGCAGGTCAGCCGGGCGGACCGTCCGGTCGTGCCTGACGTAGTAGAAGGCCGCCCGGACCTGGTCCAGCGGGACCCCGGCCAGGGCGGACCAGGCGAGCCGGTAGGCGGCCAGCTGGACCGCCACCGCGTCCCGCTCGGCCGCCCCGCGGGGCGGCTGGCCGGTCTTCCAGTCGACGACGTCGTAGCCGCCGCCCGGGTCGGCGAAGACCGCGTCGATGCGCCCGCGGATCTGACGGTCGCCGATCTGCGTGTCGAACGGGACCTCGACCTCGCGCGGCCACCGGCCGCCCCACTCCCCCGCCTCGAAGCGGGCCTTCAGCTCGATCAGGCTGCTGTCCGGTCCGTCCTGCCTGTCGTCACCCTCCGCGGCGAACAGGTCGTCGTCGCCGATTAGCCGCTGCTGGCCGAACCGCTCCTCAAGCCACCGGTGGAACGCGGTGCCGCGGCGCGCCTGGCGGGCGGGTGCCTGCGGCAGCGGACGGCGGACCTGGCGCGCCAGCTCGTCCGGGTCCCTCGCCAGGGTCACCAGAGCGGAAACCGACAGCCTGGCGGGCAGGACCACCTCGACCGGGCCGTCGCCGCGGGCGTGCTCGGCCGCTCGCTCCGCCAGCAGCAGGCCGGTGTCCAGCTCCCAGGCCGCGACGAGCTCGCGCTCGGCCTCGGTCAGCTCGTGTTCCCGTTCTGGTTCCGGCGCGTTCGAGTCTGCGCGGTTCTCGTCGCGCTGGTCCCCGTCAGCCTGCTTGTCGTCGCGCTGGCTCACGTTCTGGCGGGCTTCTTCGACCATGGCGGCCGCCGCCGCGACGGCCGCGTGCTGCCGGCCGGCCGGCGTCGCCGGCCAGTCCGCTTCCTCGGTCCTGGCCAGCAGCGGGTTGTCCGTGCCAGCGCCGGGCGGGTCCGCCCAGCGGGTCACCGTCCCCGCGCCAGCCTGGCAGGCCGCCCTGATCTCGGTCAGGAACACCGACGGGCCGAGCGGCGCGGTCGCCTCGCCCCACCAGTAGCCTGAGCAGCCAAGCCAGAACTCGGCCCTGGTCGCCGCCACGTACCCGAGCCTGCGCTCCTCGGCCAGGTCACGCGCCGCGCAGGCCTCGTTGAACTCGGCCAGCGAGTCGGCGTCGAGTGCGGGCAGCGCGGGCAGGTCACCAGCGTCGCCGCGCAGCGGGAACGGTATCAGGCGCGGGTTGTGGGTCCACCGGGTCGGCACCCGCGGCCGGGCGGGAAAGACCTGCGACTTCTCCCCCGCCGCGAGCCCGGGCACGAAGACGGCGGGCCACTGCAGGCCCTTGGCCGCGTGCACGGTCAGCAGCTTCACCGTGTCCGACTCGCCGACCCGGCCGGTTTCGAGGCCGAACTCCTCTTGCTGCGCGGCGGTCAGGTAGGCGAGGAACGCGCCAAGCGTCGGCTCCGGCTGGTCGCCGGCGAACGCGGCGGCCACGTCGGTGAACTTGTCCAGGTCAGCCCGGGCCGCGGCCAGGTCGCCGCCTGGGCGGGAGGCTACCTCGATGTCGAGGCTGAGCGTCCGCTCCACGTCGGCGATGAGGTCCGCCAGCGGCCTGGTGACCCGCTCGCGCAGCCGCCTGGTCTCCGCCGCCAGGGCCGACAGCCGTGCGTAGCCCGCGGCCGAGTAGCCGGCCGGGTTCCCCAGGTCGTCGAGCGCCTCGACGAGCGACGCGGTCGCCGACTGGCTGGTGAGGTCGGTGACCGCGTCGGCCAGCGGATCGGCTGCCAGCGCTTCGGCAGGCTCGCTCACCGTGCTGTCCGCACCGGGCGCGCCGTCAGTAGCAAGTGCGCCGTCCGCAGCGGACGCGCCCGGTTCCGCCGCGCGCGCGGCCGTGTCGCCGGTGCCGCGGGCCAGGTCGCGGGCCCGGCGACCGAGGGCCACCAGGTCGCGGGGACCGATCCGCCAGCGCGGCCCGGTCAGCAGCCGGGCGAGGGCGTCAGAGGACGCGGCATCGTGCAGTACCCGCAGCGTCGCCACCACGTCCTGGACTTCAGGCACAGAAAGCAGGCCGCCGAGGCCGACCACCTCGCAGGGTATGCCGCGCGCCTCGAGCGCCCGGCGCAACGGGATGAACTGGGAGCGTTTCCTGCACAGCACCGCGATGTCCGACGGGCGCACCCCGGCGAGCCTGCCGTCCGGCCACAGCCCGCCGTCAGGCGCCGATCCGGCGGGCAGCGCCAGCAGCGCGGCGGCCTGGGCGGCGACCCACTCGGACTCTTCGGGCACCGTCGGCAGCAGGGCGGCGCAGACGCGGCCGCGGCCGCCCCGGTCAGGCGCCGGCGCGAGGACGGGGACATCGGGCGCCTGCGCCCGCAGCCCGGCCTGCAGCGCGGCGGCCGCGTCAAGCACCCGGCCGGCGTTGCGGAAGCTGGTGGAGAGCTGGCAGACAGGGGCGGGCGCACCCGATCTGGCGGCGAAGTCGACCGTGAACCGGCGCAGGTTGCCCGCGGTCGCGCCCCGCCAGCCGTAGATCGACTGGCACGGGTCGCCGACCGCCGTCACCGGGTGGCCGCCGCCGAACAGCGAACGCAGCAGGAAGAGCTGCGCGTAGCTGGTGTCCTGGTACTCGTCGAGCAGCACCGCCTGGTAACGGGTGCGCTCGGCGGCGCCGACCTCGGGGTGCCGGCCGGCGATCCGCGCGGCGATCGCCACCTGGTCACCGTGGTCGAGCACCTCGCGGGCCCGTTTGGCCGCCGCGTACCGCTCGACCAGCGGCAGCAGCTGCTCCCTGGTCCGCTGGGTCTCGATGACCTTGCGCACCCCGGCCAGCACCCGGCCGGGCCACCGGGCCGCCTCGGCGTCCAGCCACTCCCCCGTCCCGCGCACGTCGCGGGGCGACTTCAGGTGCTCGGTCAGGTCTCCGGCCAGGTCGAGCACCGCCGCGGTGACCGTCTGCGGCGTCCACTGCACCTGGTCCATCGGTCCGTCGTAGGCGGCCACGATCGACGAGGCCAGCTGCCAGGACAGCGCGGCCGTGATCAGCCGCATCGACGGCTCGAGCCCCTCGCGTAGCGCGTGGTCGCTGACCAGACGGCCCGCGTAGGCGTGGTAAGTGCTGATCACGGGATCACCCGCCCACGGGCCCGTCTCGTCCTCGGCCGGCGCCTCCGCGAGCCCGGCCCGGCGCAGCGCGTCAAGCCGCACCCGGATCCGCTCGGCCAGCTCGGCCGCGGCCTTCCTGGTGAACGTCAGCCCGAGCACCCGCTCAGGGCGGACCATGCCGTTGGCCACCAGCCAGACCAGCCGCGCGGCCATCGTCTCGCTCTTGCCGGAACCCGCGCCTGCGATAACGGCAAGCGGCCCCATCGGCGCCCCGATGACCGCTGCCTGCTCCGCCGTCGGCTCAGGCAGCCGGAGTACCCGTGCCAGCTGCCCAGGCGTGTACCGTTCCACGTCCCCATTCCAGCAGATCCCGCCGACATTCGCGGCCCGCCGCACGCGATGCGGCGGCTTCCGGCTACTCGTGCGGCGGGCCGGCCGGGGCGGTGTACAGGTCGATGCCCTCCGCCGAACGCTCCCTGACGAGCTGGCCCCGCAGGACGAGCACCTCGAGGTGGGCGGCGGTCTCGCCCGTGGCGAGGAGCTGGTTCATCGGGTCGAGCTCGGTCAGCTTGCGCTGCCTGCGGGTCCACGGCAGCTTGCCCGCCACCTCGAAGGTCGAGACTGGCCCCTGGGCCGCGATCTCGAGTGTCTGCGCGAGCCTGGTCTCGTGGTGCTCGAGCAGCTCGTCTACCCGCGCGTGGGTGGACTCGCGGACCGGCCCGTGCGCGGGCAGCAGCCGCGTGTCCGGCAACGTCAGCATCAGCCGCAGCGAGCCCAGGTACTGGCTGAGCGACCGCCGGGTGATGACCGGCTGGAAACCGATCGACGGGGTGATGTGCGGCAGCACGTGATCGCCCGCGAACAGCAGGGCGGCGGCTTCGTCGTGGAATACGACGTGCCCGGTGGTGTGGCCGGGCGTGTGGATGGCGCGCAGCGTACGGCCGGGCAGGTCGATCACCGTACCGTCGGCCAGCCAGTGGTCGGGGTCGGCCCACTCGAGCCTCGGCTCCGGATTGGCCAGCCGCGGTGCGAGGATGTCGCCGACCTGAGACGCCAGGTCGGCCGCGCCCATCGGCGCGAGCATCTCGATGTAGCCGACCTCGGCCCGTCCGGCGGCGACATCCCTGATCGCGGCCATGTTGGCGCGTTCGGCGTCACCAAGCGTGATCTGGCCCCGCAGCGTGGTCCTGAGCTGGACCGCCAGCGTGTAGTGATCCTGGTGGATATGGGTGATGAAGAAGTTCCTGATGTCGGGCAGGCCGTAGCCCAGCTGGCCCAGGGCCGCGGTCAGCCGCTCGCGGGCCTGCGTGAGCGCCATGCCCGCGTCGATCAGGTCGACCCCGTGGTCGCCGGTCATCGCATAGACATTGACCGCGGTCAGCGCATCGCCCGGCAGCGGCAGCGGTATCCGGTACAGGCCGCTGGCCAGCTCTTCCACCCCTGGCTCGGCCCAGGCGTGCCGGTCGTCGCTGGGCGACGGCGCCCTGCTGGTCACGTAGTCCACCGATGGTTACCTCCTGCCGGTCCAATGTACCGGCCGGGTACTGATCGCGTTAATGCGCTCCTTACCCGCCAACCTCTCCGCCATCGGGGTGCACGGGGCAGCATGAGGCCACCGGGCAGGTACGGCAGCCCGGGTTCACCCGCGCCCGGTAGACGGGCCCCGCCATGCCCTCCGCCACGGCGTCGACCAGGTTCCGCGCCCAGCCGGGCTCCTGATCGTCCGCCAGGGCCGTCTGCCGCTGGACCCGCGCCCGGGCGGTCAGTCCTGCCTTGCCCACCTGGACCAGCTCGGCGCCGCCGGGCTCGGTCACCCCGAGCCGCTCGAACGCGCCGAGCAGCACCGCCAGCTGGTAGACGCCAAGCTGGGGATGACGGTCGAGCTCGTCCGCGTGCGGCGCGGACGCCCCGGTCTTCAGGTCGACGATGACGCCGCGGCCCTGGTCGTCGCGCTCAAGCCGGTCCACCCGGCCGGTGATCTCCACCTGGCCCACCTGCACCCGCAGTGCCTGCTCGGCCGCGAGCAGCTCCCTCGGGTTGGCCTCGTGCCAGTCGAGGAACTTGCGTACCATCCGCTCGGCCAGCTCACGCTGCCGCGTCCCGTACCACACGCTGCCGAAGTCCAGGTGGTGCCAGATATCGTCGATCCGGCCCGCCACCTCCCCCTCGGTGGCCCCGTCGGCGATGAGCTGCGCCGCCGCGTGGATCACGGTGCCCAGGTGGCGCAGGACATCCGAGTGGCCGGCCCCGACCGCGGACTCGAGCAGCCAGCGCAGGCCGCACCGGGTAAATGTCTCCACGTGGGACGGGGACAGCCTGACCCGCTCGCCATCGCCCACGATGGGCCCGGCGTCGGACAGGCCGGTCAGCGCGTACCAGTCCGCGGGATCGGCGCCGCGCACGCCGGCGTCGGCCAGCCGGGCCAGCTGGCGCGCGGCGGCCTCACGGAGCACCGCCGGCATGGCCGGGTCGGCCGAGGTCCTGCGCAGGTCGGCGACGAGGGCCGGGAGCGACAGCCAGCGGGTCGCCGCGCTGGCCCGCTCGATTTCGATGTCATCGCCCGCCAGCTCGGCCAGGAACCGCGACGGGCGCTGATCGTGCTCGTCGCCGCCGGAGGCGGTCACCATCAGCAGCTTCCTCGCCCGGGTGACGGCGACGTAGAACAGCCGCCGCTCCTCCGCCAGCAGCCGGGCCGCACGGGCGGCGGCCGCGACGTCTTCTGGTGCCCCAGGACCCTGGACGCTGCCGCCCGCGAACGCACCTGAACCGCCGGCTACCTCGGCCAGCTCGTCGGCCCCGAGCAGCGAATTGCGCAGCCGCAGGTCCGGCCAGACCTCCTCCTGCACGCCGGCCACGACGACCACGTCCCACTCCAGGCCCTTGGCGCGGTGCGCGGTCAGCAGACGGACGCAGTCCTCGCGCAGCGCGTGCTCCGCGAGCGTGTCACCGGCGATCTCCTGGCCGGCCAGGCTCTCGAGAAACAGCCCGAGATGGCCTGCCCGGTATACCCGCGCTGCCCCACCGGGCAGGCCCCCCGGCGGTACGGGTGGTCGCGCCCCCGGGAGACGGTCTGCCCGGTACGCTCGCCCTTCCCCACCGGGCTGGACCTCGGGGGGTGCGGGGGGTAGCGCCCCCGGGAGGTGGCCGGGCGGAAGCGCGTCGGAGAACCGGGCCGCGGCTTCGAACAGGGCGAGGACGGCGTCCAGGTCCCGGTCGGCCGCGCTGTCCTGTTCGGCCTGCCCGGCCCACCGGACAGCCAGACCCGACTCGTTCCAAACCGACCACAGCACGTCCTCGGCGCTCGCGCCGCCGTCGACGCCCCTGGCCGCCAGGTCGAGCAGCGCGGCTACGCGGCGGGCCGGCGCCGCGACCCGGTCGCGGACCGCCTGCAGCACGCGCGGGTCGGTCAGCGCCTCGCGCAGCGGCACCCCGTCGAGCGCGCGCCGCAGTCGCCGCAGGCCGAGGCTGTCGGTCTGGCCGAGCGGTCCTGTCAGCAGCTCGGCGGCGGCCTCGTCATCGAGCCGGTCCGGCTGCACGGCGCAGCGCAGCAGCGTGAGCAGCGGCCTGACGCCTGGCTCGTCCGGCAGCGGCAGTTCGTCGCCGGCCACGGTAACCGGGACGCCCGCCGCCGTCAGCGCCCGGCGCAGCGCCGGAACCTGCCACTGCGCGGACCTGACGAGCACGGCCATCCGCTCCCACGGCACCCCGTCTGCCAGGTGCGCCCGGCGCAGGGTGTCGGCAACGACGGCCGCCTCCTGCGCCTGGGTGTCCGCGACGCAGATCCTGACCTGTCCGGCCGGGCCGCCTGGCAGCGCGGCCAGGCGGCGGTGGGCGGCGGTGCCGCCGCCGGGGGCGGCAGGCAGCCTGCGTGCCACCCGGCGCGAGGCGGCCAGCAGTACCGGGCCGCTGCGGCGGCAGGTGCGCAGCGCGGTAACCGGGGCGGGCGCGCCGTCCGGCCCGCGGAACTTATCAGGAAAGCTGGTGAGCACGCGCACGTCCGCGCCCCGGAACGCGTAGACCGACTGGTCAGGGTCCCCCACCGCCACCAGGTCCCGGCCGTCGCCCGCGAGCGCGCGCAACAGCGCCTCCTGGGCCGGATCGCAGTCCTGGTACTCGTCGACGAACACCGCGTCGTACGCGTCCTGCTCCCGCTGCCTGGTCGCCTGCCTCGTCAGCAGGCTCGCGGCGATCCTGACGATCTCCGCGTAGTCGTAGGCGGGCACCGGCGCCAGGTCGAAGCGGCCTGAGTAGCGGTCAAGGAAGGCGCCCGCGGCCACCCAGTCGTCGCGCCCGGCGGCGCGGCCAAGCTGGCGCAGCGACTTGCCGTCAAGCCCGCGCTCCGCCGCCCGGAGCACGAGGTCACGCAGTTCCTCGGCGAATCCCCTGGTGGCGAGCGCTGGCCGGAACCGGTCGGGCCAGCCCGCGGCTCCGTCGGTCACCTCGCCGCGCAGCAGACGGCGGATTTCGAGCAGCTGCTCGGGGGCCGAGAGCAGCCGCGGCGGCTCGTCCCCCGCGAGCACGAATTCCCGCCGGACCAGTGCGTAGGCATAGCTGTGGAAGGTGAGGGCGAGCGGCTCTGAGGTGGTGCGGCCAAGCCGGGCGGTGATACGGTCGCGCAGCTCGCCTGCCGCCTTCCTGCTGAACGTGAGCACCAGGATCCGGCCCGGGTCGGTGCCCCGGCGCTCGATACGCTCCGCCACCGCCGCCACAATCGTCGTGGTCTTGCCGGTACCTGGCCCGGCCAGCACGAGCATCGGGCCGCCCTTGTGGTCGACCACCCGCTGCTGTGCCTCGTCGAGCGACGCCGGCGGAGCCGGCCGCGCGGCCAGCTCACGGCGGACGAGCCGGTAACCGTTCATCAGCTCCGATTCCACCACGGAGGGCCGACATTCCGGCCCCGGTTTGGCCAGGTCACCCCCGCCAGTTCACTTCGGTCAACCAGCTCCTGTCAGTCCAGCCAGCCAACTGAGTCTCGCCAGCTCCGGCTGGCCAGCATCAGCCTGGCTCAACCCGGCCGGTTCAGTGCACCCGGCCAGTTCACTGTGGCTCAGCCTGGCCAGTTCAGTACGGCCCGGCCCAGCGGGCTCAATAGGGCTCAGCCCCGCCGGCCCGGTCAGCCGCCTGGCCGCCAGCGGGCCTCGCGCATGTCTACCCGCACCGGGCTGGCGAGCGAGCGCAACGGCGTGTGTTCGGCCATGTAGTGCGGCAGCGCCGCCGCGTCGTGGTCAGGCGCCGGCGTGCCGTCGGCGTGGGTCACCCGCCACCAGGGCGCCGCGCCGCCGTACCGGGACAGCACCCGGCCGACCTGCCGCGGACCGCCCTCGCCGAGGTACTCGGCCACGTCGCCGTAGGACATGACCTGCCCGGGCGGGATGGCGTCGACCACGTCGAGGACCCGGGAGGAGTAGTCGTCGATCATGCGTCCGGCCCCGTCCTCACCGTCGGCAGGCGCGGCGTCAGCGTCCACGGGCACAGCCTCAGCATGGTCCGCGGGTACCCGGTCACCACGCCTAGCGGGCACAGCGTCATCGTCGGCCACGGGCACAGCGTCCGCGCGGTCTGCGGGCACGGCGTCAGCATGGTCTGCGGGCACCGCGATCTCCTTCCTCAGGCGGCATGACGTCCCTCGGGCCCCTCAGGCGGCATGGTGTCCGTCGCGCCGCCGCCGTCCCCGCTCGCGAGTCCTGGCCAGCCAGACGGCGCCGCCGCCGATCGCGGCGGCCGCCGTCAGCGCCAGGAGCGCGAACGTGACCAGGCCCCCCGTGCCGCGCGGTACGACCGGGGCGGCCGGCACCGCGGCAGCGCCGCCGCCGAAGTGCGTGCTGAGCGCGACCTGGGACCCCGCCGGCTTCTGGGCCATCAGCTGCCCCGCCGCGGTAAGGGCCGCGCCCGCGTTGACGATGCCGAATCCGGTGAGCACGTCGTACCCGCCCTTCGGGTGCTCAGCGGTGCTGGTCAGTGCCTGCGTGACCTGGGCCGGGGAGATCCCCTTGTACCTGGACTCGATCAGCGCGGCGACGCCCGCGACCAGCGCGCAGGCCGGACTGGTGCCGTCCACGGTGTAATACAGGCCGTTCCTGCCCTCGGCGGGAACGGTCTTGCCCGGTGCTGCGATGCGGACCGAGAGGTTCCCGCTGGAGAACGACGTCGCCGTTTTCTGCTGGGTGACCGCGCCCACGCTGATCACGCCCGGGTACTCGGCGGGGAACGACACCGGCGCCATCCCGCTGCTCCCGCTCGTGGCGTGCTGGGTGTCGTTGTCGCCCGAGTTACCCGAGGAAGCGACGAGCACGACGCCATGGGAGTAGGCATCCTGAATCGCGGCACGGACCACCCCGCTCGGCGCCGAGTAGCCGATCGACATGCTGATCACTTTGGCGCCGTCCTTGACGGCGGTCATGATGCCCTTGGCAAGCTCGTCCTGGATCTGCTGCTCAGGCTCGTTGTTGTATGCCTGGTAACCGGGATCGCCCTTGTCAGGTATGACCCGGATAGACAGGATGCTGGACTTGGGCGCGATGCCGACGATCCCGTCGTACCCCACACCGTCAAACCCGCCGTCGTGGCCGTGCCCGGCGATGATGGACGCCATCCAGGTTCCGTGCTCGCCCCAGGACGCGTTGCCCGGTGACGTGTGCAGTCCGGTGTAGTCGGGGCCTGGGTGCACCGACCCCTCGAGATCGGTCACGTTCGGGTCCACCCCGCTGTCGATGACCGCGACCGTGACCCCCTCGCCCTCGGTGACGTTCCACGCGGGCTGGACGTTGAGCATCGTGAATACCCACTGCTGCTGGTCGCGCACCGAGTCGGCCGACGCCGTAGCCGCTGGCAGCACCGGCAGCAGGCCGAGCAGGACGGCGACAGCGACGGCGGCCAGTACCCGGCCGCCGGCCCTGGCGATTCCCCGCCGGCCGCCGGCCGCGCTTCCAAGCCCGCCGGCCGCGCTTCCCCGCTCGCCGCCCGCGCTCAGCATCCTGGCGTCCCCGGGCAGCGGGGGGACGGCACCGGCGCGGCCAGCACGGAAAGCACGGCCTTGGCCACGCCCGTCCCCGCGCTCGTCATCTCTCCGTCGGTGTAGTCGTTGGCGGCGACGGGCTCAGCCGGCCGGTCATCGGCATAGCCGACCGCGTAGAGCACGACGTAGCTGCCGGCGGCGACGGCGCCGGAGAGCTGCCGCCGCTTGTTGGTGAAGGCAGCCGCCGCGGTATGCGCGAAAGAAACACTGCGCACCGTGGATCCCAGCCCGCTCGCGCCGTCCGCGTCGTTGATTGCCTGGGCCGCCGCTGCCGCCTGAGTGGCGCCCGGCATCACGGCGGCACCCACCGTCACCACGTAGCTGCCCGTGCCGTCGACGTAGGTGGCCCGGAGCACGGCCGAGCACCCGTGGCCGGCCAGCGTCCTGGCGGCGGCCGGGTCGGCCGCGGCAGCGCAAGTGGCCTGCTTGGCGATGCCGATCCGCCGGGCGGAAAGCATCAGCGAGGAGTCGTCGCTGAGCGCGTTGGGCGGGATGTAGCGAACCGACGAGGGAAAGATCGTGCCGGCCGGGAGCGTGCGCCAGCGCTTGAGGTACTGCCAGTCGGTGATCTGCTGCCGCTGCGCGGCGGAGAAACTGCGCGGCATGACCTGGGTGATCACCCCGCCGGCGGCGATCACGAACCCGACGATGCCGACCACCAGGACGGTAAGCGCGATCAGCCTGCTGCGGCGCCGAGTCTGAAGCCGGGGATCCGACGGCGGCACCGCTCCTGGCGGCGGGCCGTAGCCCGGCTGGCCCGGGTCGTGCTGCCCCTGGGGCTGCTGGCCGGGGTCGTTGCCCTGGCTCTGCTGGCCCGGGTGCGGGTGAACAGCTTGGGGCCGCACTTGGGGCTGCAGCACCGGGTGCGGCTGGACCGGGTGCGGCTGGACTGGGTGCGGCCAGGCAGACTGCTGCTGAACGGTGTGCGTCCGGTCAGGATCTGGCCGAACTGGGGGAGGCCGGACTGGAGTCTGCTGCCCCGAGTTCGGCTGCCCAGGCCGCGGCTGGCCCTGCTGCGGCTGACCCGGCTTGGGCTGGACGGGGTGCGGGTGAAAAGCGGGCTTCTGCTGGACGGCGTCCCGCTCGACGGGCCGCTGCTCCACCGGCCGCCGCTCGACCGGCTTGGGCTGGACCGGCCGCGGCTCGACCAGCCGCCGCTCCGCTGGCCGGTGCTCGACCGGCTTCGGCTGGACGGGTTCCCGCTGGACCGGGTCGCGGTGGTCCGGATCCTCCTGGGCCGGATCCCGCTGGACGGCATCCCGCCGGTCCGGATCCCGCCGGACCGCATCCCGTTCGCCCCCGTCCCGCCTGACCGGATCCGCCTGGACCGCATCCCGCTGGACAGGCTTCGCCCGAACGGGATCCCGCGGAGCGGGGTGCGGGTGAAAAGCAGGCTGCGGCGGCCCGGAACGCGGCGGCTCCGGGCTCAGCTGACCAGGGCCCGGCTGACCAGTGCCCGGCTGACCAAGATCTGACTGACCAGGGTCCGACTGCCCGAGGTCCGACTGCCCAGGATCCAACTGCCCAAGATCCGACTGACCAGGGTCCGACTGACCAAGGTCCGACTGCCCGAGGTCTGACTGATCAAGATCCGACTGACCGGAAGACGGCGGCTGGACGTCATGCCACGGCTGACCACCGTATGCCCCGTCGTAGTCCGTCGTCACACGGAAATGGTAGGTGCTACGGGCAGCTGCCGGTCCGGCAGTAATGCGGATTAGTCATTACCTAAACACCGGTCGTCCGGGCTAGCGGCGCGCCGCCCGCCAGCACCACGAGCGCATCGGCATCTGTACGACCGCCTCGCTCACGTCCGCACCGCGCACCGCCCGGCTGAGTAGCGCGTCCCTGCTCAGCGCGAGGTTGGCCGCGCGGACAGCGGCCGGCGCGGTGATGAAGTCGCTGCTGGTGGCCAGCCAGTCGAGGATATCGGGGACCGCCATCGTCCGGCTGAACCCGAACGACGCTGTTTCCTCCGGACCGAACGCCGATCCCGGCGGCAGCGTCACGCTGTGGTGCAGGTCCAGCTCGGCCCGTACCTCGGCGAGCGTCTGCGGCCCGCCAGACGGCCCGCCTCCTCCCGCGGCCTCGCTTCCTCTTCGCCAGCGGTCACAACCCGATTATCCCGAACGGGCGCGTGGCTCCGTGTGCCCCCCGCACCCGCCCCGGTCAGCGTGGCCGGCCCCCCGGCCGAGTAGCGTGGCGGGCTGACCCGCCTGGCGGCGGAACCGACTTCAAGGGGTGGACCAGTGAAGCTGACCAAGCACGAGCACGCCTGCGTCGTCGTCGAGAAGGACGGCGCCTCGATTGTCATCGACCCCGGCTCGTTCTCCCCCGGTGCCGCCGAGATCATCGCCGGCGCCGACGCGGTCCTGCTTACCCACGAGCACATGGACCACGTCAACGAAGCGGCGATCAACGAAGCCCTCACGGCCCGCTCCGACCTGCGGGTGTACGCGCCAGCGGCGCTCAGCGGCGTCTTCGCCGACCGGGCGGGCCAGTTCACCGCGGTCTCGGCGGGCGACGCGCTCGACCTCGCCTCGTTCTCCATCACGGTGCACGGGAGCCAGCACGCGGTAATCCACCCTGACATCCCGGTCATCGCCAACGTCGGCTACCTCATCGACGGCACCGTTTACCACCCGGGCGACGCGTACTTCGTCCCCGAGGCTGAGGTACCAGTCCTGCTGGTGCCGACGAGCGGGCCGTGGATGAAGATCGCCGAGGCAGCCGACTTCGTGCGAGCGGTGCGTCCGCAGCAGATCGTGCAGATCCACGAGCTGCTGCTGAGCGACATCGGCCTGTTCATGGCGGGCAACCTGCTTGGCGAGCAGGGCCTGACCGGCCTGCCGCTGACCACGATCCCGGCTGGCGACTCAATCAGCGTCTGAGGCGCCCGCGCTGGGAACGACCGGACCGGGGACGGCCGGATCAGGGACCGCCGGGCCAGAGACGACGACCGGACTGGGGACCGCCGCGCTCGGGACGCCAGGGCCGAGAATCGCCGCACCACGGAAATCCGGGCTAAGCGCGTCCGGGCTAGGGACCCCCGCGCTGGGGGCGACCACGCTGGCCAGGTCTGGCAGCGACGCGAGCGATTCGCCCGACCTGGCGCACCGGACTACGTCCCTGATGCTGGCGGTCACCAGGCCTGGGTCACCGAAGTTCAGGTAGTGATCATCGCTCGGCGAGACGACGTGCCTGCTGTTGGCCGACAGCGCGGCGAGGTCCTGGTGCAGTCCGTGCCAGCCTTGCCAGACCGGCACCGGGACCGCCGGATTTCCCGGCGAGCAGGTCAGCACCACCAGCGGGCGGTCGCCGAGGCCGCCTGGCGGCAGCGGCGGCTGCCCGGCGGTGACCTTGTTGAACGTCCGGAACTCACGGATGACCGACCACCGGTCGCCGCCGCGGCGCGACTGCCGCGATTCGCGGATGATCGCCGGGATCGTGAGGGCGGCGTCCAGCTTGTTCCTGCGGGACCGCAGCGGGTCGAGCACCGGCCGCTGGCCCTCGTGGCTCGACTCGACCAGGACCAGGCCGGCCACCCGGTCGAGGTGCGCGGCGGCGTAGGCCCGCACGTAGATCCCGCCCGCCGAATGCCCGACGAGGACCAGCGGCCCGGTCACCGCCAGCTCCCGCAGCAGGCCGTCCAGGTCGGCGGCGATCGCGGCTGGCGTCCGGGCGTCGCGCGCGGCGCTGCTCGCGCCGTACGGCACCCGGTCGTACAGAACCACCGTGGTCTCCGCGGACAGCGTTTCCGCGATTTCCGTCCAGTCCTCGGCGCAGCCGCCGAATGAGGGCTCGATGACCACAGCAGGCGCGCCCTCGCCCAGTACCGTCGCCGCGAGCCGGTGCCGCCCCACCGAGACCATGCGCATACTGCCAGCCATTACTCACCCTGTCCAGGTGTAATTCGCCGCACCATTAAAGGCCCTTTCCCGTTGTGCCGCGAACTGCCAGGTCCGGCCGCTCCGCGGCCGACCGTAAAAGACCATCCTGCGCAGCAGGCTAACCGCAGTGCCACGCGGTGGCTAGAGTCACGGAAAGGAAATGACACTTTATTCAATATGCACGGTTAACCGTTCGCGCATCTGCACGGTTAACTGTTTGGCGCATCTGCACGTGCCATTGCGATTTCAGCGGCGGTGCGCCGCAATTTCATCGCAGGCAATGACGGCCGCGATTTCACGGCGCACGTCAGCCATGACGGGCGCATGTCGCCGGCGGACGCATGCCTGTCACCCCTGGGCGCACGTCACTGCCAGGCGAATGTCAGTCGCGGGCACCAGTGCCGCAGGTCGCGACGAACAGGGCGGCGGGCCCTGACGCGCTGACCGCGCCGTCGGCCGCGGCCAGGAAACACGATTCGCCCCGCGCTACCTTGAGCGTGCCCCGGCCGGCCCGCAGTACCCCGGTGCCCTCCACGCAGAAGACGATGCGCGGCCCGCCGTCCCCGGGCAGGTGCACCTCGCCAGCGCCGGGCACGGCCCGGTAGAGCCGGAACTCGGGGGCCGGCGAGTCGTAGACATATACCCCGGCACTGACCTGACGCGGCTCGATGACGGGCACCTGGGCGGCGGGGTCGGTCAGCTTCACCAGCTCGGGCACGTCGACGTGCTTCCCCGTGAGCCCGGCCCTGACCACGTTGTCGGAGTTGGCAAGCAGTTCCACGCCAGTGCCGTGCAGGTAGGCGTGCAGGCCGCCGGCGGGCATGAAGACCGCCTGGCCGGGCTGGAGGACCGCGTGCCGCATCAGCAGCGACGCCACCAGACCGAGGTCGCCCGGGTGGTCCGCCGCGATCCGGGCGGTCGCCGCGCAGGCGGCCGCGTACTGCCCGCCGCCCGCCGCGGTCCGCGCGCAGGCGGCCGTGACGGCTTCGATCATGGCCTGCCGGCCCGCGGCGGGCCAGGTCAAGATCGTCGCCAGCGCACTCGACAGCGCCGCCGGACCGGCCGTGCCCGCCAGCCCGTCGGCGAGTGGCGCGAGCTCGGCGACCTCAAGGCCGCGCAGCAGCGCTGCCGCGTCCGCCGTGGTCCGCAGCCCGGCCAGGATCTCGAACCGGGTAAGCGCGCACAGCAGCTCAGGCTTGGGCCAGTCGTCTACGTAGTTGCGTGTCTTGTCACCGGGCGCAAGGCCGCGCTCGTTCTCCGCCCGGTAGCCGGCTTCTGCCTGCGTCCTTGACGGGTGCACCTGAATGGACAGTGCCTGCTCAGCGGCGAGGACCTTGAGCAGGAACGGCAGCCGGCCGCCGAACCGCGCGGCGCACTCGCCGCCGAGCTCGCCCGCCGGGTCGGCGCCGATCACCGCCTCGAGGGTGCTCTTGACCCCTGACCGGTCCACGCCAGAGGGGGCCGACGGGTGCGCCCCCATCCACAGTTCGGCCTCCGGCTGAGCGGTCGGCGCGGGGCGTCCCTGAAGCACGGCGATCGCTGTGTGCGATCCCCAGGCGTAGGGCTGCGTCACCGGGTCGAGTAGATCCACCCGCGCATCGTAGTGCGTCAGCAGAGGAAACGTCGCTGTCCGCCCGCACGTCAGTCCGCCCCGTGCGCCAGCGGGGAAGCCCTGGGGAACCCGGCCCCTCAGCCGACCGCGCTGGTGTCCGCCGGGTGCTCGACCAGCGCGATGACCCGGCTGGCCATGAACCGGGCGGTGCGGACCGCGGTTCCCGTTCTGGTGACCTCGGTCACCTCCACCACGCCGCGCACGGTGCTCACGTCGACCCGGCGCCCGGCTCTGGTGGCGCCCACCTCGTAGGTTCTGGCGCCGTCGCCGGTATCGACCACGATCTCCACGCGGTCACCCTTCACGGTTCCCCCTTACCGTGCGAGCTAGCGCACGTATCAGGACATACCACCCTGCGCTCACGGGAAACACCGGCGGCCGGCGCCCGCGGCTTACCGCGGACGCCGGCCGCCGGCGGATGAGCGTCTAGTACGTGGGCAGCGAGGGATCCACCTGGTGCACCCAGGCGAGCACTCCGCCGCCGACGTGTACCGCGTCAGAAAAACCGGCCGACTTGAGCACCGCGAGCACCTCGGCGCTGCGGGCGCCGCTCTTGCAGTGCAGCACGATCTGCTTGTCGTTCGGCATCTTCTCCAGGGCCGAGCCGTTCAGGAACTCGCCCTTGGGTATCAGCGTGGCGCCGGGGATGCTGACGATCTCGTACTCGTTCGGCTCGCGGACGTCAACCAGGAAGATGTTGTCGCCCCGCTCCTGCATGGCCGCCAGGTCCTTGGCGCTGATCGTCGAGCCGACCACCGCCTCCTCGGCCTCCTCGGAGACCGCGCCGCAGAACGCCTCGTAGTCGATCAGCTCGGTGACCGTCGGGTTCTTGCCGCACACCGCGCAGTCGGGGTCCTTGTTGATCTTGACCGTGCGGTAGCTCATCTCCAGGGCGTCGTAGATCATCAGCCGGCCGAGCAGCGGGTCGCCGATGCCGTCGATCATCTTGATCGCCTCGTTGACCTGGATCGAGCCGATCGACGCGCAGAGCACGCCGAGGACGCCGCCCTCGGCGCAGGACGGGACCATGCCGGGGGGCGGGGGCTCCGGGTACAGGCAGCGGTAGCAGGGCCCGTAATCGGCCCAGAACACGCTCGCCTGCCCGTCGAAGCGGTAAATCGAGCCCCACACGTACGGCTTGTGCAGGAACACGCAGGCGTCGTTCACCAGGTAGCGGGTGGCGAAGTTGTCGGTACCGTCCACGATCAGGTCGTAATCGGCGAAGATCTCCATCACGTTGGAGGAGTCGAGCCGCTCCTTGTGCAGGATGACCTTGACGTACGGGTTGACCTCTTCGATCGACTCCTTGGCCGACTCGGCCTTGGACTTGCCCACGTCCGACACACCGTGGATGATCTGACGCTGCAGGTTCGACTCGTCGACCGTATCGAAGTCGACGATTCCGAGCGTGCCGACGCCAGCCGCGGCCAGGTACAGCAGCGCCGGGGAGCCGAGCCCGCCCGCGCCCACGACAAGCACCTTCGCGTTCTTCAGGCGCTTCTGCCCGGCCATGCCGACGTCCGGAATGATCAGATGGCGCGAGTAGCGCTTCACCTCATCGACCGACAGGTCCGCGGCCGGTTCAACCAGCGGTGGCAACGACACTGTGCAAACTCCAGTCAGGTTGACGACTTCTTCACGCGTCAACCGGGTCACGGCGGCCGGAATTCCCTGCCTCCGCGCCTGAGGTCCGCGCCTGCTCAACCATCGCACGGAACAGCCGGGCGACAAGGTCCGGGCGTTCCATTTGCGCGATATGCCCGGTCTCGGGCAGGACCAGCACGCGGGCGTTCCTGAACGTGCGGACGGCGCGGGCGGCGAGCCGCGGGTTCACCAGCCGGTCACCGGCGGCGAACAGCACCAGGGAAGGCGCCGTCACCCTCGCGGCCGCCCGCCACAGCGAGAACGGGGCGGGCCGCAGCGTCTCTCCCACCAGGGTGCGCGCCGCCCTGGCGAGCGACAGGGCGTCGTAGTCGAGCGCGTCACGGCGCCGCAGCGCCTCCACCTCGATGGCGATACGGTCCTGGTGCACCCGTGCGGGGTCGTAGAAGCACATCGCGTAGACCCCGGCCACCCGGTTCTCCACCGGGATGCGGCGGGCGTAGCGGCGGACCAGCCGTTCGCCGACGAACGGCAGCCCGAGCACGGGAAAGTGCAGCGCCGAGCGGCGTACCCGCAGGTCGGGCAGCGCCGGCGAGATCAGCGTGAGCGTCCTGACCAGGTCGGGCCGGCGGGCCGCGACCCGCACGGCCACCGCGCCGCCCATCGAGTTCCCCACCAGGTGGACCGGGCTGAGCCGGCCGCGCTCACTGCCCAGGGTCTCGATCAGCCGGATCACCGTGTCCGCGAGCGCGCTGACCGAGTACCCGCGGCCGGCCCGCGGCGGCGGCGAGCAGCCGGAACCAGGCAGGTCGAGCGCCGCGCAGTCGAAGTCGGGGGCCAGCTCGGCCATCAGATCGGTCCAGTTGGTGGCCGAACCAGACATCCCGTGCACGAAGAGCGCGAGCTCGCGGCCGGGCCCGGCTTGCGTCACGGCTGGCGGGGCCGCGACCCAGACGCGCTCGCCGGGCGCGACCGTGACCATACGGCCCGGCCAGTGCGGCACCGGCGCGGCCGTCACGCGCTGGCCTTCCTGCGGCTGGCCGCGGGCTTGCGCTGTTTGGGCGGCGGCGGCGCGTCCTTGCCGTCCTTCGAATCCTTGTCCCTGTTCGCCTTGGCCGCCGCCACGCTCGCGCGCAGCGTCTCGGTGAGATCGGCCGGGCCGTTGGCGTCGCCCGCGGGAGCCGCCGCGCCGGCCGGGCGGACCACCTCGTTCCCCTCGATCTTGGCCTGGACGAGCGCCTCGAGGGCCTCCCGGTACGTGTCCTTGTACAGCGTCGGGTCGAAGTCCTCGGTCATCGTGTCGATCAGCGACGCCGCCATCTTCAGCTCCTGGGTCCTCACGTCGACGTCCTCGTCGAGGAACTTGAAGTCGGGCGCGCGCACCTCGTCAGGCCACAGCAGCGTCTCGAGCACGAGCACGCCGTCCCGCACCCGCAGCGCGGCCAGCGCTTCGCGCTGACGGATCGCCACCTTGGCCACCGCGACCCGGCCGGACCGCTCGAGGGCGTCGCGGAACAGCACGTAGGCGCGCACCCCGGCGGGCTCGGGCTCAAGGTAGTAGGCCTTGTTGGCCAGGATCGGGTCGAGCTGGCCCGCCGGGCTGAAGTGCAGCACGTCGATCCGCTTGGCGGTGGCGAGCGGCAGTTCCTTCAGGTCGTCGTCAGTCAGCACCACGACGTCGCCGGTGGCGAGCTCGTACCCCTTGGCCACATCGGAGTACGGCACTTCCTCGCCGTCCACCGAGCAGACCCGCCGGAACTGTATCCGGCCGCCGTCCTCCTGGTGAACCTGCCGAAATGAAACGTCCCGCTGCTCGGTCGCCGTGTAGAGCTTGACCGGGATCACGACCATCCCGAACGAGATCGCCCCAGCCCAGATGCTCCGCATGGACTATCCCTACCCACAACGGGGCCACACTGATACATCCGGTGTTGTCCGTTTTCCAGATTGCCCGCCACAGCTGCCTGTCGCTTGACTGCGATGATGGGATGGCAGTGAAGGAGTCAGTGAAACCGGCCGCGGAGGTGGGGCAGTGAGCGAGCTGAGCATGGAAACACCAGGCGAGGACGCCGCCGAGCAGGCCCGCGAGGTTCCCGATGAGGACACGGAAGACACCGCGGGCGAGCTGCCGGAAGTCCCCATGGAGGTGGACGAGGCCGACGCCGCCGAGCAGATCAGGGGCGTGGGCTATGACGACGAGGACTATCGTTAACAGCGAGCCCTCCTTTCCTGCTGCTCCCGGCAGAGGACCCTGCGGATGAACGACAGGACCAGAGGGTTCGATCATCGCCCCGACCCGGAGAACACCGTGACCGCCACTCCCGCCACCCGCCCCAGGGGAACCCGCCTCCCGCGGCTTGCCCGCCGCCGCCAGCTGCTCGACGCGGCGATGGAGGTGTTCGTCGCGCGCGGCTACCACGCCGCCGCGATGGACGAGATCGCGGAACGCGCGGGTGTCAGCAAGCCGGTCTTGTACCAGCACTTCCCCGGCAAGCAGGACCTTTACCTGGCCCTGCTCGACGAGAGCGTGGACCGGCTCATCGAGGCGGTCGCCGCCGCGATCCGCTCTACGGCGGACAACCGGCAGCGGGTCAACGCCACGTTCGCGGCGTACTTCGGTTACGTGGGCGAGCACAGCGGCACGTTCAAGCTCGTCTTCGAGTCCGACTTCACCAGCGAGCCGGCCGTGCGGGCCAGGCTCGCGGCGGCCGACCGGGTGTGCGCCGACCTGATCAGCCAGGTGATCAAGGAGGACGCCGGCCTGGCCGATGACGAGGCCTACCTGCTGTCTATCGGCCTGCTCGGCATGGCCCAGGTCAGCGCCAGGCACTGGCTCGCGACGATGGACGCGATCCCGCGGGAGGCGGCCGAGCAGCTCGTCGCGCGGCTCGCCTGGCGCGGCATCAGCGGCTGGCCGCGTACCGCGGAGCAGCCGGACCACTGACCGTCCCGGCCCTGCTAAACCGCGGCTGACCTGGACAAACAGAGAAACGACATGGAGGCAACGGTGGAAGTCAAGATCGGGATCCAGTCGATACCGCGGGAGCTGATCATCGACACCGACGCGACTGCCGCGGAGCTCGAGCGCGACCTGACGGCGGCGCTCGCCGGGGCCGAGGGAAAGGGCGTCTTCGCGCTCACCACGCAGAAGGGCGGCCGGGTGCTCGTGCCGGCCGACAAGATCGCCTTCGTGGAGTTCAGCACCGACCAGGCCCGCAGGGTCGGTTTCGGCAACATCGTTTGATTCAGGCATATCGCTGAACGCCCTGGTAACGTGGGGTGTGATAGGGCTACTGGAATGCCATAGCTCCAGTACGCGTTGACACTATGGCGGCAGCTCGTACGCGGCGTGCCTGACAAGAAGGCGCGGGCACGGGTCATGCGCGCACGGAGGAACCCCTGACAACTCAGCTTATCCAGTCCGAGGCCAGCGACGAGGCACCGGTCAGTACCCCCGCACCCGGGCGGATCACTGGCGTGCCGTTCCGCGACCTCGGCGTTGACGAAGTGCTCTGCGCCGCGCTTGACGACGCGGGTATCCACACTACTTTCCCGATTCAGGCACTGACGCTGCCGCTGGCCATGACGGGCCAGGACATCATCGGCCAGGCGCGGACCGGCACCGGCAAGACGCTCGCGTTCGGCGTGCCCATCCTGCACCAGCTGCTGAACTCGCTCGCCGCCACCCGTGAGGCCAAGCCGCCGGCCGCCCTCGTCATCGTCCCCACCAGGGAACTGGCCATCCAGGTGGCCGACGACCTGAAGAAGGCGGGCTCCCGGATGGGCGCCCGGGTGCTAACCGTCTACGGCGGCCGCGCCTACGAGCCGCAGATCGAGGCCCTGACGGCAGGCACCGACATCGTCGTCGGCACCCCCGGGCGGCTGCTCGACCTGGCCAACCGGCGGAACCTCGACCTTGGTCACGTCCGCGCGCTTGTACTCGACGAAGCGGACAAGATGCTCGACCTGGGCTTCCTGCCCGACGTCGAGCGGCTGCTGCGCCTCACGCCTGAAGGCCGCCAGACGCTGCTGTTCTCCGCAACGATGCCCGGCGACGTGGTCACGCTGGCCCGCCGCCACATGCACCGGCCGACCAACATCAGGGCCGAGGAGCCGGAAGAGCTGGCCGCGCCGCCGCTGACCGCGCAGCACGTCTTCCGAACGCACCACCTGGACAAGATCGAGGTGCTCGCCCGGCTGCTGCAGGCCAAGGACCGCGGCCTGACCATGGTCTTCTGCCAGACCAAGCGGGCCGTCGACCAGGTGTCGACCGCGCTCGCCGACCGCGGCTTCGCCGCCGCGCCCGTGCACGGTGACCTGGGCCAGTCGCAGCGCGAGCGCGCGCTGCGGGCCTTCCGCGGCGGCAAGATCGACGTTCTCGTCGCGACCGAGGTGGCCGCACGCGGCATCGACGTCGACGGCGTGACCCACGTGGTCAACTACGAGTGCCCCGACGACGAGAAAACCTACCTGCACCGGATCGGCCGCACCGGCCGGGCCGGCCGGGCCGGCGTCGCGGTGACGTTCGTCGACTGGCGCGACATGCACCGCTGGAAGCTCATCAACGACGCGCTCGGCATCGGCCAGCCCGAGCCTGCGGAGACCTACTCCACGTCCGAGCACCTGTTCACCGACCTGTCCATCCCGCCGGGCGTCACCGGCACGCTGCCGCGCGACCAGCGCGGCGCACGGGCCGGGCTGGCCGCGGAAGAGGAAGAAGACCTGGGCGAGACCGGGCGTCCCCGCGGGCAGCAGGACGCTGCCTCCGGTGGCCGGTCACGCAGCCGTTCCCGGTCGCGGAGGTCCGGCGAGTCCGGGTCCGCCCGCACCGCCGACGCCCCCGCGGCAGCGGCGGCCGGCGGCGAGTCCGGTGACGCCGCCGCCCCGCGCGCCCGCCGCAAGCGGCGCCGCACCCGCGGCGGTAACGAGGTCGCGGGCAGCACCGCGACGGAGAGCACCCCGTCTACGGAGAGCACACAGCAGGCATCCTGACATGTCCACGCCGACCTCCCTTGAACTACCGGAGGGGACGCGGCGAGGCACCGTGGTGACCGCGCGCGGCGAGTTCGCCGTGCTCGACGCGATGCCCGCGGCCGGTCCCTGTGAGCTGGGCACGGTACTGCTCGTGCCCGGCTACACCGGCAGCAAGGAAGACTTCATCGCGATCCTCGGCCCGCTCGCCGCGGCGGGCCGCCGGGTCGTCGCGGCCGACCTGCGCGGCCAGTACCAGACGGCGGGTCCAGACGACGACCCGGACGCCTACCAGCCGGGGGAACTCGGCGCTGACGTAGCCGCCCTGGTCGATGAGGTGCAGGCGCTGCACCTGCTCGGTCACTCCTTCGGCGGCCTGGTGGCCCGCGAGGCGGTACTCGGCGGCTGCGCGCCGGCCTCGCTCACCCTGCTCAGCTCAGGCCCCGCCGCGCTGACCGGGCCGCGGGCCGAAGAGCTGCACTTCATGCTGAACTACCTGGACGGCACCGCGGCGGCGGACCTGTCAGCCAAGGTCGCCGAGATCTGGCACGGCAAGCTGCGGCCTCAGGCGGCCGCGGCCGGCGTCACCGCCCCCGTACTCGGCTTCCTCGAAGACCGCATGCTCGCGAACAACCCCGTCGGCCTGGTCACGATGGCCGCGTACCTGCTGAAGGCCGAGGACAAGACGGCCGAGCTGGCCGCGCGCCGGATCCCCGCCTTCGTGCTCTACGGCGAGGACGACAACGCCTGGCCGCCCGCTCAGCAGCGGGACATGGCGGTCAGGCTCGGGGCGGAGCACACCTGCATCCCGGGGGCCGCGCACAACCCGAATGTGGAAGCCCCCGCCACCACGGCCCACGCGCTGACCAAGTTCTGGAACGCGGCCGAGTCCTAGACTCAGCCGGCGCCGCTACGCCCCTGGCAGCTCCGTGAGCGCGTCCCACGGCCGGCGTGCCACCGCGGCCGCCTGCCCGTCAGGGCAGCTGCGCAGGTAGTCGCACCAGCCGCAGCCCGGGGCCGGCCGCGGCGGGAACACCTCGTCGTACTTCTCCCGCGGCAGCGGCCCGCGCATCCGCTCGTCGGCCTCCGCGCACTCGTCGGCCACGTCCTCGGCCCGCCGCAGGTGCCGTTCCAGTGTCTGGTCAGTGTGCTCCCAGGCCAGTACCTGCCCGGACGGCAGGTGGTGCAGCTCCACGCGGCGGCAGTCGCGGCGCAGCGCCCGCGACGCGGCCAGGGCGTAGAGCGCCAGCGCGAGCGAGCTGCGCGCGTCGTCCACCGACAGCAGGTGACGGCCGGTCTTGTAGTCGACCACGACGAGTTCGGTGCCGTCCGCGCCGTCTAGGCGCGGCCGGGCGTCCAGCCGGTCGATCCGGCCTGACACTGCGATCCTGTCCGTCCGCGTCGCCACCGTGCGCTCCACCCCGACCGGCTCGTCGGCCGGGTCTAGCCCGCTGACGTAGTCCTCGACCAGGGACCTGGCCCACTGCCGGTAGCGGGCCGACTGCGCGTCGCCCGCGAACCCCTCGCCGATCCAGCCCTGCGTCACCAGCGTGCCCGCCGCCTGGACCGTGCGGCGGGACAGCGGCAGCCGCCACCAGCCCGCGAGCGCGTTGTGCACGGACGCGCCGACGCTGTTATGCGCCCACGGCGGCCCCTTCGGCGGAACAGGACGGTCCAGGTAGCTCATCCGGTAACGGCGCGGGCAGTCAGACCAGGTCGCGAGCCGGGTGGGGGTGCACGAATACAGCCGCCGCGGCATCCCCTCGAATCCGAGCTGCTCCATCATCAGAGAACGCCGGCCGGCCCGGCCGTGACCCAGCCGTCGAACCGCTTGACGGCGTCGCCGACCGTGCTCTCCTCGCCGTGGCCGGGCAGCACCCGGGTGCCGGGCGGCAGATCGAGCAGGCGCTCGCCGATCGCGGTCAGCTGGCCGGGGAAGTCAGCGAAGGTACCCTCGTGCGGCACCGGGCCACGCGCCGACAGCGCGTCGCCGGTGAACAGCACGCCCAGGTCCGCGCAGTAGAGGCTGACCGAGCCTGGTGTGTGTCCGTGGCTGCGGACGACCTCGAGCTGCACGTCGGCGACCTCGAAGCGGCCGCCGTCAGCCATCTCGATCTCCGGGTCACCGTCCTGGTGGGACATCCGCCACAGCACCCGGTCGGCCGGGTGCAGCGCCACCGGGGCCTCGTCGCGCTCCGCGACCTCGACCGCGGCGGCCACGTGGGCGGCGTGCCCGTGGGTGCAGATCACCGCGAGGATCTCGCGCTCACCGACCTGGTCGAGCACGCTGGCCGCGTCCTCGCCCGGGTCGATGACGATCACCTCGTCGTCGTCACCGATGAGCCACGCGTTCAGCTCTTCGACCTCATGCCGCCCGGCGGGTGCTGCCTCGCCGTCGACTTCCTCATCGACATCGACCCGCGGTGTCCATACCCGCTCGACCCGAGCCTCCACGACCCGCACCTCCGACGCAAAGCGCCCGTCACGGACGCCGACCCTAGCTGCCCCCGGTCACTTTACCGCCGACGCTAGTGCGCCTGGGCGGCGAAAGCCAGTGCCGACTGGGCGACCAGCTGGATCGCGATCGCGGACAGCAGCAGGCCGGCGATCCTGGTCAGCAGTTCGACACCGTTGTCCGTCAGCACCCGCTGTATGACCTCGGCGAACCGCATCACCAGCCAGGCGCTGACCGCGACGGCGATGATGGCGACCGCCAGCGACACGCCCTGGAGGGGAGTGTGCACCCGCTGGACGAAGAGCATGGTGGCCACGATCCCGCCCGGCCCGGCCAGCAGCGGCGTGCCAAGCGGCACGAACGCCACGTTGGACTTGGCCCGCTCGGTCGAGCTCGGCTCCTCTGACTTGCCCGTGAGCAGCTGCAGGGAGACCAGCAGGAGCAGCAGCCCGCCCGCCCCCTCCAGGGCCGGCAGCTCGACCTGGGTGTAGTCGAGGATCTCCTGGCCGAACAGGGCGAACGCGACGATCACCGCGAACGCCACCACGGCGGCCTGCCAGGCCAGCCGGTGCCTGGTGTGCGCCGAGCGTCCCCTGGTCAGGCCGATGAACACCGGGACGATGCCCGGCGGGTCGATGATCACGAACAGCGTGACGAACGCCTGGAAGAAGAAGGTCACCGCTGCCCCGCCTGCGCCAGCAGCCGTTCGAGCTGCGCCGGGGGCGTGGTGTCGCTGCCGAGCCCCGGCCCGCCGTTCCCCGCGCCGGCCGGCCCGGGGGAATACGCGCCGTGGTCGTCGCTGCCGCCCGTCACGATCAGGTCGAGCGACGCGGCCAGCGCGGCCAGCCGGACCCGTTCGGCCTCGTCGTGATCGAAGTGGAACACCTCGATACCGCCGAGCCCCGCGCCGGCCAGCTCCTCGATGACCGCATACGGGACCTCGTAACCGGGCGAGCGGGGGTGGGCGAGGACTGGGACACCGCCCGCGGCCCTGATCAGCCCCACCGCGCGGGTCAGCCCTGGCGCGTAGCGGCCGACGAACGCCCGGCCGCCGTCGCCGATCCACTCGTCGGTGAACGCGTCGGCCGTGCTCTCGATCGCGCCCGCGGCGACGAGCGCGCGGGCCAGGTGCGGGCGCCCGACCACCGCGTCGCCCGCGATCGCGCTGACCTGGTCCCAGGTGACGCCGGTGCCGAGCTCCGCCAGCCGCGCGGTCATCGCCTTGGCCCGGTAGACGCGGTCGTCGCGGGCCCGCGCGGTCTCCGCGCCGAGGTCCGGGTCGGCCGGGTCGAACAGGTACCCGAGCAGGTGCACGCTGCGCTCCCCGAGCTGGCAGGACAGCTCCATGCCAGGCACCAGGGTCAGCCCGTCGGGCAGTGCCGCGCGGGCTTCGCCGACGCCCGCCTGGGTGTCGTGGTCGGTGAGCGCCACCACGTCAAGGCCAGCCGCAGCCGCGCGGCGCATCACCAGCGCGGGGTCGTCGGTACCGTCCGAGGCGTTGCTGTGGACGTGCAGGTCAATGCGCACGGCGGCCATCGTAGCCCGCCTCGCGGGCCACAGCGGCACCAAGCGGTGCGCGCCGGGCAGAATGCGGCTAGCAGGGCAGCCGCGGCGACAGGGCGCCGAACGGCACGTCGAGCGCATGCTCGGGGTGCCGCAGGTCACGCAGCGGCAGCGGCTCGAACAGCAGCGTCCCGGCCGTGTCCGGCCACAGCATCAGCCACAGCCAGATGCCGTCGAGCTCGCCCGCGAAGACCGCCTTGCCGTCGGACTCGACGAGCCACAGCGGCACGACGTGCCTGGCCACCTCGACGGCCGCACTCGGCTGACGGGCGGCGAAGCCGTCACCGGGGTCGGGGCCCGGCAGCCCGGCCAGCCCCGCGCCGAGGCCCACGCCCGGCTCCTCGGCCACGATCAGCAGCTCCGCCAGCCCGCCGAGCGGGTTGGGGCCCGATAGCGCCAGCGCCGAACCCCGCCCGCCGGTGCGCTCGTCCCCCGCCCCGGTGAAGCCGCTGACCAGCCAGCCAGCCGGAAGCGGCCAGGGCAGCAGCACCGGCACCCGCGACTGGCTGACCAGGGCGTGCAGGCCGTCGGTGTTCGGAAGCCGGGCCGGGGCCAGCGGGTGAATCTCGCCGTGCAGGTCGCAGCGCCACGCGCTCGACCACGCGGTCGGAGCGCGCACGGTGCCTCGGCAGCGCGGGCATACCGCTTTGTTCACCACGATGCCGCTTTACGTACCCCTCGACCGGCGTGCTACGCCTGCAAGCCGGCCGCTCTGCCGCGGCCTGTTTCCCGGCCGCCTGGGTGCCGGCGGCGGTGACGGGAGGACGCCGCCTTCGTTCTGGATCGCGGTGGTTTGAGTTTGATCGTTTGGTTGATGGCGGGTTATGAGCAGGTGAACGTTTAACGCAACGCGTCCGCACCCCTGGGTAGCGGTAGTTAGGCAACCCTATGCTGGCTCCTGGCCGGCCGGGCGCACGCGCGGCGGCATGCGGAGATCGGCAAGGAAACTGGATGGTTATGCGCCACAGACGCCCGCTCGCGACCGCCAGCGCCGTACTCGCGGCGGGTCTCACGGCCGGTCTTGCCGCCTGCGGCGGCGCCCCCGCGCAGCCGGCCGACGTGATCACCGTCAGCAGCAACCAGTGCGGCGGCAGCTGGACCGTCCCCGGACCCGGCTGGCACACGTTCCAGATCGACAACCAGGGGACTTCCGGCGGTGAAGTCGATCTGGTCAACCCCGCGAACGGCGCCGTCTACGCGGAGGTCGTGAACTCCGGGCCCGGCACCACCACGCCCATGCGCGTCGACGTCGGGTCGGGCACGTACGCGTTCCTCTGCCTGTTCAACGACTTCAACCCGGTCACCGGCACGAAGGTCACCGTGGCCGGGAGCGCGAAGGGGGCTCCGGCGATCGTGCCCGTCACCTACAACGAGACGATCCCGTACGCCAAGAAGTACCAGGCCTACGCCGAAGCCGGGCTCAAGGTGCTAGCACGGGAGACCGCGGTGCTGGCCGACGACGTCAGCAGCGGGGACCTGGCGGCGGCCAGGCGCGACTGGCTGACCGCCCACCTGCAGTACCAGACGCTCGGCGCCGCCTACGGCACGTTCGGCGACTACGACGGCGAGATCGACGGCGACGCCAACGCCTCCAGCGTCAGCAGCCCTGACTGGACCGGCTTCTACCGCCTGGAATACGGGCTGTGGCACGGCCAGCCGGCCAAGGAGCTCGCCCCGGTCGCCGCGGCCCTCGACAAGAACGTGAACGCGCTGCTCGCGTGGTGGCCGACGCAGCAGATCCCGCTGTCCGATGTCGGCCTGCGCACGCACGAGATCCTCGAGAACGCGCTCGAGTTCCAGCTCAGCGGCAACGACGACTACGGCAGCGGCACCACCCTGGCCACCACGCTGGCCAATATCGCGGGCACCCGCGCGCTGCTCACCCTGCTGAACCCGCTGATCGCCCCCCGGTACACCGGGCTGCCCGCCGTCTACACCGGGCTCGACCGGCTGCAGTCACTGCTAGAACGAGAGCATCGCCAGAACGGGAGCTGGGTTCCCGTCTCCGCACTCCCGACTCCCGCGAGGGAGGCGATCGACGCGGCGGCAGGCGCGGTGCTGCAGTCGCTCGCCCCGATCGCGTCGATCACCGAGCCGAGGAATACCGCCAATGACTTCTGAGCCCACGGAACCGTCTTCCGCGGCGGAAGCGCCGGCCACGGCGGAAGCCGGGGCCGGCGCGGAGCCGCAGGCGCCGGCCGGCGCCTGCCCGGCCGGCCCCCGGCCCGGACGGCGGTCGTTCCTGCGCGGCCTGGCCGGCGGTGTCGCGGGCGGCGTGGTCGTCGGCGGCGCCGCGGGCGCGGCCGCCGGGTACTACGGCCGCACGGCCCCGGCCGATCCGGCCGCCGCGGCCAACGAGGCCGCGGCGACCGGGTTGCTGCCCGCGGTGCCGTTCCACGGGAAGTACCAGGCGGGCATCTTGCCCGAGCCGTCCAAGGCCACCGCCGTGGTGTCCTTCGGGGTGACCGCGGACAACCGGGCCGCACTGACCGACCTGTTCCAGACCGTCACCGACCGCGCCCGGTTCCTCACGGCGGGCGGCACGCCGCCGCCGGCCGGCATCGGCGGGCCGCCGTCCGATTCCGGCGTGCTCGGCCCGGTCGTCACCCCCGACGGGCTCACCGTGACGTTCGGCGTCGGCGCGACGCTGTTCGACGACCGCTACGGGCTCGCCTCGTCGCGCCCGGCCCGGCTGACGGCGATGACCTCGTTCCCCAACGACGACCTGGACCCCGCGCAGACCGGCGGCGACCTGGTCATGCAGCTGCGGGCCGGGTCGATGGACACCGTGCTGCACGCGCTGCGCGACATCACCAAGAACACCCGCGGCGGCATGCAGGTCAACTGGCGGATGGACGGATTCGCCTCGCCCGCGCGGCCCGCGGGGACCGTGCCGCGGAACCTGCTCGGGTTCATGGACGGTATCGCCAACCCGGCGGTGTCCTCCGCGGCGCAGATGGACTCCCTCGTCTGGGTCAAGCCGGGCACGGCCGGCGAGCCGTCCTGGACGGCGGACGGCTCCTACCTGGTCGTGCGGCTGATCCGGATGCTGGTCGAGTTCTGGGACCGGGTCGACATCGGCGAGCAGGAGACGATGATCGGCCGCCGGCGCGACACCGGCTTCCCGCTCGACGGCACCTCGCTGGACGCGACGCCGAACTACCCGGCCGACCCGACCGGAGACGTGGTCCCGCTCACCGCGCACATCCGGCTGGCCAACCCGCGCACCGCGGCCACCGCGTCCCAGCGCATCCTGCGCCGGGCCTGGAACTACGACCGGGGCGTGGACGAAGTCGGCAACCTCGACATGGGACTTATCTTCACCTGCTTCCAGCAGGACATCCAGCGGCAGTTCGTCGCGGTGCAGACCCGGCTGATCGACGAGCCGCTTGTCGACTACGTCAGCCCCGTCGGCGGCGGGTACTTCCTGGCACTGCCTGGGGTGACCGGGCCGGGCGACTACTACGGCCGTTCCCTGTTGTCACTGGCGTAACGGCCGCTTCGCGATCGAAAACCATTCAGGATTTTCATAGCTAGTTGCCCGGCTTCCCGTCAGGCCGCCCTGAGATCGTTCAGTTACTGTGGGGTTTAGTGCGCTATCTGCGCCAATTGTTGAGCTCTCGTTCGCCTGCCGGTCAGATTGACCGCGCTGCGGTGTAATTCAGCTATGCGAATGTTCTGCGCCGGGGCTGCCTTTGCACGCTGCCCTGGCGGCGGCCTCACCTGGCTCGCCGGCCAATGAAGTCCCGCAGAACTCAGGAGGCTGAGCATGGGCTTTAGCCCAATCGCCTGGAGCCGTCGCAACCGGCTCAGGCCCTACCTCGCGATCGGCGCGGCGGTCGCACTGGCCGCAGGCGCGGCCGCGGGTGCCACCGCGGCCAGCGCGAGCACGTCGGTAAGTCGCGCGTTCGTGGGTTACAAGACGCCGGGGACGGTGTCGACGACCCTTTACAAGGGCAGCACGACCACGCCGATCAAGCACCTGGTGGTGATCTTCGACGAGAACGAGTCGTTCGACCACTACTTCGGCACGTACCCGTACGCGGCCAACACGGACGGCACCAAGTTCACCGCCAAGCCGGGCACCCCGACCGTGAACGGCCTCTACACCAAGATCACCAAGTCGGGCCCGGTCGGCCCGCTGCTGACGAGCAACCCGAATGAGTACAACCCGCAGCGGCTGACCCAGTCCGAGGCGCTCACCTCCGACCAGAACCACGGCTACACGCCGGAGGAGAAGGCCGAAGACAACGGCAAGATGGACCAGTTCGTCCAGAACACCCAGTCGGCCACGCCGTCCGCGGGCTGCGCGCCCGAGTACTGCCCGCCCGGGATCGTCATGGACTACTTCGACGGCAACACCGTCACCGGCCTGTGGAACTACGCGCAGAACTACGCGATGAGCGACAACGACTGGGACACCACGTTCGGCCCGTCGACCCCCGGCGCGCTCAACGTGATCTCCGGTGACACCGGCGGCGCCAAGGCGCTCACCCCGGTCTGGTCGGCCACCCCGAGCCAGCCGGCCACCTCGACGGCCGTCAACGACGGCTCGATGAACGGTGACGTCGACCCGTACTACGACACCTGCTCGGACACCAACCACACCACCACCGGTGCGCTTGGCGTGCTGACCGGCAAGAACATCGGCGACCTGCTGAACACCGCCGACGTCTCGTGGGGCTGGTTCCAGGGCGGCTTCGCGCCGACCTCGACCAACGCCGGCGGCGCGGTCTGCGGTGCGACCTCCGACAACATCGCGGGCGTCTCCGACGCCGAGTACTCGGCACACCACAACCCGTTCGAGTACTACGCGTCGACCGCCAACCCCGACCACCTGGCGCCCAGCTCGCTCAAGGAGATCGGTTACACCGACCAGGCCAACCACGAGTACGACCTGTCGGACTTCACCGACGCCCTCCAAGGCACCGGCGGCGCCAAGCTGCCCTCGGTCTCCTACCTGAAGGCGCCCGAGGCCGAGGACGCGCACCCCGGTTACTCCGACCCGATCGACGAGCAGAAGTTCCTCGTCAACACCATCAACTCGGTCGAGGAGTCCAAGTACTGGGCGTCGACCGCGGTCGTCGTCACCTACGACGACTCGGACGGCTGGTACGACAGCGTCGCCCCGACGATCGTCAACGGATCGAACGACGCCACCCAGGACGCCGCGATCTGCTCCTCGGTCGCGGTGAGCATCGGCACGGCCAACGACCGCTGCGGCTACAGCCAGCGGCTGCCGTTCGTGGTGATCTCGCCCTACACGCGGCAGAACTACGTCAGCAGCAACGAGATCAACACCGCCTCGGTGGTGAAGTTCATCGAGGACAACTGGCTGCACGGGAAGAGCATCCCCGGTTCGTTCGACTCTTCGTCCGGCTCACTGGACGCGAAGGGCGGCGTGCTTGACTTCAAGACCGCCCCGCACTTCCGCCCGGTGATCCTCAACCCGGCGACCGGCGCGGTCGTCAAGGGCCGGTAGCCAGCGCGGCTTCCCGCCTAGTTCACCCCTGCGTGCCGGGGATACGCGAAACCTGCGTATCCCCGGCACGTACCATAAGGGGCATGAGCTCCCCGCTTCCCACCCGTGAGCAGGTGCTGACCGCGCTGTCCGGGGTCAACGACCCGGAGATCGGCCGCCCGATCACCGAGCTCGGCATGGTCAAGTCCGTGGAAATCGGCGCCGACGGCGCCGTCGCCGTGGGCGTTTACCTGACCGTGTCCGGCTGCCCAATGCGCGACACCATCACCAGCCGGGTAACCGGCGCCGTCACCCCGCTGCCAGGCGTCACCAGCGTGCGGGTCGACCTCGACGTGATGAGCGAAGAGCAGCGCAAGGAGATGCAGAGCAACCTGCGCGGCGGAGCACCCGAACGGGTGATCCCCTTCGCCCAGCCTTCCTCGCTGACCAAGGTGTACGCGATCGTCAGCGGCAAGGGCGGCGTGGGCAAGTCGTCGGTCACGGTGAACCTAGCCGCCTCGCTCGCGGCGTCCGGGCACAAGGTCGGCCTCATCGACGCGGACATCTACGGTCACTCCGTGCCCCGGATGCTCGGCGTCACCGGCCTGCCCACCAAGGTCCAGGACATGATCATGCCGCCTGCCGCCAAGGGCGTGAAGGTCATCTCCGCCGGGATGCTCAAGCCGCCAGGCCAGGACGCGCTGCCGGTCCGCGGGCCCATCCTGCACCGCCTGCTTGAGCAGTTCCTGGCCGACTTCTACTGGGGCGACCTGGACTACCTGCTCATCGACATGCCGCCGGGCACCGGCGACATCGCGCTGTCCCTCGCCCGGCTGGTGCCGGGGGCGGAGCTGGTGATCGTGACCACACCGCAGGTCGCCGCCGCTGAGGTCGCCAAGCGGGCGGGAACGCTGGTCACCCAGACCCACCAGCGGGTCATCGGCGTCATCGAGAACATGTCCTACCTGCTCTGCCCGCACTGCGGCGAGCCGATGGACGTCTTCGGCTCAGGCGGAGGCGAGGCCGTCGCGGCGGCGCTCACCCAGCTCACCGGGACCGACGTGCCGCTGCTCGGCCAGATACCGATGGACGTACGGCTACGCGAGGGCGGCGACAGCGGCAACCCGCTGGTGCTGGCAGAACCGGCCTCGCCTGCCGCGCTGCAGCTGGCCAAGGTGGCCGAGTCGCTCGTCGGCAAGGGACGCGGCCTGGCAGGCCGGATGCTGAGCCTCAGCCCCCGGTAGAGCCCTGTTCAGGCGTGGTTAGCTGGCCCTCTCGCGGGGGCCAGCTAAGCTCAGGTCGCCTCGATGTCGAACGGCGGGTCTTCCCCGTCGAGCAGGGTGCCGCGGGCGCCGCTGATAACGGCGACGTCGCCGGCGGCCGAATCCTGGGCGGCACTGAGGTCGCCGAGCGCCTGCTGTGACCCGCCAGGAACGTCGTCGAGCAGGTGCTTCTGCACGAAGCGGCGCGGGTTCAGGTCGTCGAAGTCGAAGTCCTGGAACTCGGGCCCGAGGCCCTCCCGCAGGTCGGCCTTGGCGCCCTCGGCGATCCGCCGCAGGTCGCGCAGCGTCTTGCCGGCCTGCGACGCGATCCTCGGCAGCTCGTGCGGACCGAACACGATGAGCGCGATCACGGCGAGGACCAGCAGCTTGGTCAGCGAAAGGTCAAACACTCAGCTCTCCGTCAGCGGTCGGTCGACACCCATTCAACACTTTAAACCGTATTCGGCGCCACCGGGGTCACGGGTTGTCCTGCCGTTGAACAAGCTGGGCCGGCCGCCCGGCCTGGACTGGCCGTTCTGCCTGGACTGGCCGCTCAGCCGAACGGGTTGACCAGCCGGGCCAGCCGCTCGAATCCGCGGCCGAGCCGCCCGAGAAGTCCCTGCGTGCCGCTCACCTGCAGTGCCCCGACCGCCTGGGTGACCGTTTGCGGCGGCGCGTCCGCGATGACCGTGTAGACGAGGCCTGACCCCGCCCAGGTCACCGAGTGCCCGGACACAAAAGCCTGCGTGCTCGCCAGCTTGATCTGCCGCCAGCCCGGCATCGTGGCCGCCAGGGCGCCCCGCTGGACGAAGAGCGAGACGACGTAGAGCCCGTCCGAGTACTCCAGGTCCACGACTTTGCCGTCCGGGGTCTGGGTCCAGGCCGCCGCGTACAGCGGCAGTCCGCCGGGGAGGCTGGCCGGCATCGCTTCGCCCTGTCCGGCCAGTGACGCGCGGAACTGCCCCGGTGACGCGGCCGAGACCCAGGCCGACTGTGACTGCGACTGCTGCCCGGCCGATCCCGCGACCGCGGCCCTGGAGGCGGCGAGCGAGCCGAACTGTACGCTCGCGAACGCGTCCTGGCTGACCAGGTGGTCCGAAGCGTCGAACAGGTCGCGGCGCAGCGGCAGCATCGTCTGCTGGTCCAGCCAGTAGCGCGCGGCCAGGGACCCGTCGAACCTGAACAGCTCGACGACGGCCGCCGGGCGGCCCGCTACGGTCCCGCTTCCGTCGTAGGCGGCTACGTAGTGCTGGCCGAGCAGCGTCACCAGGGACTTGGTGACACCGAAGACGCCTTCTGGCGCGCCGGCGGCCCCGGCCGACGAGGTGGCAGGCTGCGCGGCGGCCGACATGCCGCCGGAAGTTTGCACCAGTGTCCCGCCGCCGCCCTGGTGCCACACCTCGGAGACGACCTTGACGCTGCCGTCCACGCCGGACTGCGCGATCTGCTCAGTGCCGCGGTAAGAGGTCGCGAGGCCGGCGCTGGCCGCCTCGTCGAGCAGCAGCATGCCCATCGCCTGCTGAGTGGACGTCACCCGGCTGTACACCGTGACCGGCAGGCCAGACGAGCCCTGCACAGCCGCCACGTCGTTGCGCGCCGCCGCGCGGGTGGTCGCGGGCGCGACCGCGACGGTCCCGGCCAGGGCGGCGCCGGCCGCCGCGACGGTCGCCCGCGCGCTGCTGTGGTCGTGGCCGACGACCCCGATCACGGCAACCAGGCCGGGAACGGTCACGGTGGCCACAGCGGCCAGCATCAGACCTGAGCGCATCACGGCCTCGCGGCTGCCGCCTGGAGAGAGGCGGACACATCCGACGGGTCAGCGAACGGGACATCGCCCGCATTGGCCGCGTGCTCGACGTCGAACACCTCGACCTGCGGCGTGATCCGCGGCCCGGTGGCGCTGCCACCGCCGCCGCCCATGCCGAAGGCCGCGGTGCCGATACCGACGACGACCAGGGACACGGTGCCCCACAGCACGTAACGGCCGCGCCGCCGTCTGGCCTGGCCCGGCCGGCGGGATGTGTAAGGCCCGGCGCTGCCCGGGCGGGCGGCCGCCCGCCCGGCCGCGCCGCGCCGGGGGTGCTCGCCTCCGTCGCGGTCCCTGTACCGAGCCGGCAGCTGGCTGGGCGGCCCGTCCTCGCCGGTCATCGCGAGCAGCCGCCCGGCGATCCCTTCGGCGTCGCAGGCCCCGGCGAGCGCGCGCAGCTCAAGCTTGAGCTGGCGCAGCGAGTTCGCCTCCGCCTGACAGGTGTCGCAGGCCGCCAGGTGGGCGCTGGCCCGGTCAAGCTCGGCACCGCTCAGCTCGCCGTCGACGAGGGCGGACAGCATGTCTCCGAGGTGGCTCACCGTTCCTTCACCCGCCGATCCTTGTCCCGGTGCGCGAGGGCCGCGCGCAGCTGCGCCCGGCCCCGGTGGATGCGGCTGCGCACCGTGCCGAGTTTTACCCCCATCGTCGCCGCGATCTCCTCGTAGGAGAAACCCTCAATGTCACACAGCACGACCGCCGCCCGGTAATCAGGCGCCAGCGCCTGCAACGCGGCCTGGATGTCGCCGTCGAAGTGGTTGTCGTCCCAGGCCTGGGCGGGTGACTGCTCGTTGCCCGGTATCCGGTGCTCGGCGTCGTCCCCTAGCCCCTCGAACCTGATCCGCTGCCTGCGTCTGGCCCCGTCGAGGAAGAGGTTGGTGGTGATCCGGTGCAGCCAGCCCTCGAAAGTGCCTGGCTTGTAGGTGGACAGCGAGCGGAACACGCGGACGAAGACCTCTTGGGTGAGGTCCTCGGCGTCGTGCTGGTTGCCGGTGAGCCGGTAGGCAAGGCGGTACACCCGGGCGGAATGGGCACGCACGATCTCGTCCCAGCTCGGCGCCGTCCACTGCGCCGCCGGGTCACGGTCGTCCTGTCCGGTATTCTCCGGCTCTGTCACCAGGTCGAGGCTCTCGCTCATCGACTAGCCAACGGTCCCCACCTGCTAAAGGTTCCACGGACCAGCGAAATTGGCTAGGCTCACGCGTGAAAAGACAAGTGTACGCACGGGCAGGGCTCAAGGGGGCATCATCGACTACGACGAGGCGGCCTACGCGGTGGAGGACGAACCGCTGCTCACCGCCCGAGCCAACGCCGAGGACCTCGGCGGGACAGTACCGGTACAGCCTGCCGCCGGGGCCGCGCTGCGGTTCCTCGCGACCGCCATCGCGGCCCGCGCGGTAGTGGAGATCGGCACCGGGTGCGGCAGCTCAGGCATCTGGCTGCTGCGCGGCATGCGCCCCGGCGGGGTGCTTACCAGCGTGGACACCGAACCCGAGTACCACCGGCTCGCCCGCAAGTCATTCGCGGAGGCTGGCTTCGCCGCCAACCAGGCGCGGCTCATACTCGGCCGGGCACTGGACGTGCTGCCGCGGCTGTCCGACGGCGGTTACGACCTCGTATTCTGCGACGCCGACCAGGCCGCCTACCCGGAGTACCTGACGGCCGGGCTGCGACTGCTCCGCGCCGGCGGCGTCGTCGTGTTCAACGACGTGCTGCCGCCAGGCGCGGGTCCGGCCACGGACGGCGCGCGGGAACTCGCCAGCCTGGTCGGCAACGATGAGAGACTGGTCCCGCTGCTGCTTCCAGTCGCGGGCGGCATGCTCGCCGCC
The DNA here is from genome assembly GCA_036501515.1 of Trebonia sp. Classification (GTDB taxonomy): domain Bacteria; phylum Actinomycetota; class Actinomycetes; order Streptosporangiales; family Streptosporangiaceae; genus Trebonia. The sequence goes on from DASYAD010000340.1 coordinate 40,397, forward strand.
ATCAAAAGATAAAAACAGGTTCGTCAGAACGGGCGTGCGTCCCGTGGCCAAGCCGGCGGCGCGCACGCGAGCCGCCAGGCCCTTAGCCGACGCACTCTCGCAGCGCTTCACCGAGCTTCTTAGCCTCATCGGCAGACAACTCGACTACAAGCCGGCCGCCACCCTCAAGGGGAACGCGCATCACGATGCCGCGGCCCTCCTTGGTCACCTCGAGCGGGCCATCGCCCGTCCGCGGCTTCATCGCCGCCATGCTGCATCCCCTTCCTCAGTGCACACCACATGCCAACCGCGCCCGGCCAGGTCCCGCCAGCGGCTCCACCGGACAGCAACAACCGCGTCGATCCGTCGCCCTATTATCCCGTGTTCGAGCGCAGAATGGTAATGATCAGCTACGCGCGCCGTCCACCAAACTCGCGGATCGGCGGGAAGAACGGGTCGCGCGGACGTTTTAGCAGCCTCTGAGGAGCATCTGCGCGCGGCAGCCCCGTAGGCCCTTCCAGCACTGCGACCGCCATTGGCCCTCTCGAGGCAAGGCTCGCCCGCTCGGCTTGCCGAGCGATGATCGTTATGTGTAGCAGTCACGCGGTTGCGTACCCAGCGCATCAGCCGTCCTTTCCGCAACAAAAAGTATTAACTATGTGCTACTCAATGATATACATCAAATGAACTTAGATTCGATACTAGGCCGTCCGAGGGCCGGCAAGGGGAAAAACTGCGTCTTCGAACACATCGTGGTGATGGAACGACTGCTGGGACGGTTCATGCTCCCCGATGAGTCTGTGCATCACCTAAACGGAGTCCGCGACGATAACCGCCCAGTCAGAGGTTGCGGATCAAGAAGCTAGCGGCTCGGCAAAACAAAACGCGCCGGACGGCTGAGCCGTCGGCGCGTTCTGCAACAGGGATGCCTTTCATCTCCAACACCGTTTAGGCTTTGCAACTAAACGATCTTGGAGATGCGGGGAATCGAACCCCGGTCCTTCGGGACCTTTCCAAGTCTTCTCCGAGCGCAGCCTGCTGTGTTTTTCTCAGCCCCGGCGATCACGCAGGCAAGACGCCGACGGGCTCAGCCACTGTTTGATTTCCTAGCCGGTCCCGTGGCCGGGCCTGCTAGTTTAGCCTTCTAGTTGATGCCAGATTCCGGGCCGAAGGCACTCCCGGGCTGACAGTCAAACCCTCAGACTTGCTTAGGCAGCAAGAGCGAGAGCGGTCCTGGGGACCTTGACAGTGCTATTTGAGTTGGCACTTGTGTTTTGCGGTCGCATTTTTACGAGGTTACGTCCGCCACCCTCAGCTCGCTTCTCTTGGATTAACCACCGAAGTCGAAACCGTTCATCCCCCTGTTGAGTTGTAGACGGCCCCGCGGGGCGTGACCGCCACCATGAGGTTACTACGAAGAACACGGACTCGCCAACGGAGATTCCCGGTCGCTGGCCGCACCCCGGCCGCACCGGAGCGAGGCAGGCGACCGAGGCCAGGACCGTACTGTCACCCGAGGCCCGGACTGGGGCTGGTGACCGAGGCCCGCTTGGGGGTCCTTGGGGGTGCGGCGCTTGTGGCGGTGCGGCACATCCGCTGCTGGCGGTGGCGCACCGGGCGGAAAATGAGATGGCCCCCGCGAGCGCTGGCGGTGGCCGAGACGCGCCCACGGGGGCCGACCGGCAGGGTCGGAGCCGGTCTTCCAAGTCCGGGCCTCCCCCGAGATGAGGCCCGGCTCTCAACGACTGGGCCGCAACCCCCCAAGCGAGCCTCAGTCATAGTTGAGGACGCCGGAGAGCGGCCGAATGGTTGCTCCCCGTGACGAGAAACTTGGTAACGATAAGATAACGTTGACTCGCGGCCACCGAAACCCCTTTCCGATCGAGGTTCCCACCAGCCGCAACCTGGGCGAAGTCCTTCGTTGTCCAAACGCACCGGGTCACGACAGACCCCAACGCCGATCATTTTTACTCACGGACAGTAGTCATTCAACGAGGGCCGACACCGGAGTGACGGCCCTCGTGGCCGGAGGCTCAGCCGACCTTGTAGACCCAGCCGAACGGGTCTGGCTTGTGGCCGTACTGGATGCCGATGAGCTCGGACTTGAGCCGCAGGGAGACCGGGCCTGGTGTACCGTCGCCGACGGTCCAGCCGCCGGAGTCGCCGTCCACCGCGCCCACGGGCGTGATGACGGCGGCGGTGCCGCAGGCGAACACCTCGGTGAGCTCGCCTGAGCCGCAGGCGTCGCGCCAGTCGGACACCGAGATCCGCCCCTCCTCGACCGGGACGCCCATCGTCGGTGCCAGCCGCAGCAGCGAGTCGCGAGTGATGCCAGGCAGCAGCGAGCCGGTGAGCTCAGGCGTCATGACGCGGGCACCGGAGCCTGAACCGTACACGAAGTACAGGTTCATGCCGCCCATCTCCTCCACGTACTCGTGCATGGCGGAGTCGAGCCAGACCACCTGGTCGCAGCCCTTCTCGACCGCCTGCTGCTGTGCGGCGAAGGCGGCCGCGTAGTTGCCGCCGCACTTGACCGCGCCGGTGCCGCCAGGGGCCGCACGGGTGTAGTCCTCGGACAGCCAGACCTTGACGGCCGAGCTGGCGCCGAAGTAGGCCCCCGCCGGGGAGGCGATCACGCAGAACAGGTACTCAGACGACGGGTGGTTCACACCGAGACCGCGCTGCGTGGCGATCATGAACGGCCGGAGGTAGAGGCTGTTGCCCTCCCCCGCGGGGATCCAGTCCCTGTCCTGGGCGACGATGAGCTCAAGCGCGTGCAGGAACGTCTCCTCGGGCAGCTCGGGCATGGCCATCCGGCGGCAGCCGGCGTTGAACCGGGCGGCGTTGGCCTGCGGCCGGAACATGACGATGGCCCCGGAGTCCTGCCTGTAGGCCTTGAGTCCCTCGAAGAGCTCCTGGCCGTAGTGGAACACGGAGGTAGCCGGATCGAGCGAGAACGGCCCGTACGGCTCCAGTTTGCCGTCGTGCCAGCCGCGGTCGGCGGTCCAGCGCAGCGTGATCATGTGATCGGTGAAGACCTGACCGAACCCCGGCGCCTGGAGTATCCGCTCGCGCTCGGCGGCGGGCACCCTGGCCTCGGAGGGGTGGATCTCGAAGTCAATCTCGCGGGCAACGCTTTCTGTCATCGGATCAGGTCCTTTCAGGGCACAGTTTGAGAATAACGCCCGCACCGCCAGACAACGCCAAAGCGGCGGCGCGGGTTCCTGCCGGAACTACCGCGCCGCCAGCGCTCTGCTTCGCGCGCCCTGGCGCGCTCTGGCTCTGACTCTGGTTCTGGCGCGGTGCTACCCCGCTACTCGCTTGGCGATGTCGTCGCCAACCTCGGTGGTGCTCCGCGTCAGCCGCCCCTGGCGCTCGCTCAGGTCGTCTGCGACGGCCCGCTCGATCTTCGCCGCCTCGGCAGTCATCCCCAGGTGGCTCAGCAGCATCGATGCGGACAAGATGGCCGCGGTCGGGTCCGCCTTGGACTGTCCCGCGATGTCAGGCGCGCTGCCGTGCACCGGCTCGAACATCGACGGGGTGGTCTTCGCCGGGTTGATGTTCCCGCTCGCGGCCAGCCCGATACCGCCCGCGATGGCCGCGCCCAGGTCGGTGATGATGTCACCGAACAGGTTGTCGGTCACGATGACGTCGAAACGCTCCGGCTGCGACACGAAGAACATCGAGGCGGCGTCCACGTGCTGGTACTCGACCGACACGTCAGGGAAGTCCCTCGCCACGGCGTTCACCGTGCGCTGCCAGAGATCACCCGCGAACGTCAGCACGTTGGTCTTGTGCACCAGCGTGAGCTTGCGCCGCGGCCGTTCCTGGGCGATCGAGAACGCGTAGCGGGCAACCCGTTCCACCCCGAAGGCCGTGTTGTACGACTCCTGCGTGGCCAGCTCCTGCGGAGTGCCGCGGCGCATCACGCCGCCCGCGCCGGTGTACGGGCCCTCGGTGCCTTCCCGCACCACGACCATGTCGATCGTCTCCGGCGTTCCCTGGGCGAGCGGCGAGGCCACGCCCGGGTAGAGGCGGACCGGCCGCAGGTTGACGTAGTGGTCCAGCTCGAAGCGCAGCCGCAGCAGCAGGCCGCGCTCGAGGACGCCGCTCGGCACCGACGGGTCGCCGATGGCGCCGAGCTGGATCGCGTCGTGCGCCCTGATCTCCTCGAGCACCGACTCGGGCAGGGTCTCGCCGGTCTTGTGGTACCGGCGAGCCCCCAGGTCGTAGTCGGTCGTCTCCCAGGTGACGCCGGGCGTCGCCGCCCGCAGCACCTTCAGCGCCTCGGTGGTGACCTCAGGGCCGATCCCGTCGCCGCCGATGACGGCCAGCTTGACTGTCTGATTCACTGGGATCCTCCGATCGGGCAGTCCCTCGGGGGGGACGGGGGGCCGTCCCCCCGGGTGATGACTGTCTCAGTCATGCGGAACTAGTCCTCCGGGTCCGACAGCCAGCTCATCAGCGGGCGGAGCTGCGCGCCGACCTGCTCGATCTGCTCGGCCTGCTCGGCCTCGCGGCGCTTGGCGAAGTTCGGCTGGCCGGCGTCGAACTCCTCGACCAGCTCGCGGGTGAACGTGCCGTCCTGGATCTCGCCCAGGATCTTCTTCATCTCGGCGCGGGTCTGGTCGTTGATCAGGCGCGGGCCGCGGGTGTAGCCGCCGAACTCAGCCGTGTCAGAGACCGACCAGTACATCTTGGAGATGCCGCCCTCGTACATGAGGTCGACGATCAGCTTCATCTCGTGCAGGCACTCGAAGTAGGCCGCCTCCGGCTGGTACCCGGCCTGCACGAGCGTGTCGAAACCGGCCTTGATCAGTTCGGAGACACCGCCGCAGAGCACCGCCTGCTCACCGAACAGGTCGGTCTCGGTCTCTTCGGTGAAGGTGGTCTTGAGCACGCCGGCCCGGGTCGCGCCGATGCCCTTGGCGTAGGACAGGCCGAGCGCGAGCGCGTTGCCCGTGGCGTCCTGCTCCACCGCGACGAGCGCGGGCACGCCGCGGCCCTCGCTGAACTGGCGGCGGACGAGGTGACCGGGTCCCTTAGGAGCGACCATCACCACGTCAACGTCGGCCGGCGGCTTGATGAGGCCGTAACGGATGTTCAGGCCGTGCGCGAAGAACAGCGCGTCGCCCTCGACCAGCGACGGCGCGATCGCCTCGGCGTACACCTGGCGCTGCAGGGTGTCCGGGATGAGGACCATCACCAGGTCGGCTTCCTCGCACGCCTCGGCGGGGGTAAGGACGCGCAGGCCGTCGCTCTCGGCCTTCTCGCGGCTCTTAGAGCCCGGCTGCAGGCCGACCCGGACGTCCACGCCCGAGTCGCGGAGCGACAGCGCGTGCGCGTGTCCCTGGCTGCCGTACCCGAGGACGGCGACGTGCCGCTGCTGGACGAGCCTGAGGTCGGCGTCCTGGTCGTAGAAGATCTCTGCCACTTTGAACGGGCCTTTCTGCGTCGTAGAAGATCAGAACTTTCATCCGAGCGAGCGAACTTTCTTTTCCTGTCCCTACCGTAAGAGTCACTCTCGAGGTCGACGTCAGGAAAAGAGGGTTCGTAGGCTTGCACCGTCCCCTCGGACATCTCCGCTGTCAGGCGGAGCGCTCAAGCGGGCGCAGCGTGCGGTCCGTGATGGACCGGCCGCCGCGGCCGACCGCGATCGCACCGGACTTGACCAGTTCCTTGATGCCGAACGGCTCAAGGACCCGGACCAGTGCCTCTAGCTTGTCATGGCTGCCGGTCGCCTCGACCGTCACCGCGTCGAGGGCGACGTCGACCACGTGCGCGCGGAAGAGCTCGACGGTCTCAAGCACCTTAGACCGGGTGTCGGTGTCGGCACGGACCTTGATGAGCATGAGCTCGCGCTGCACCGCCTGCATGGGCTCGAGCTCGACGATCTTGAGGACGTTGATCAGCTTGTTGAGCTGCTTGGTGACCTGCTCGAGCGGGTGCTCCTCGCAGTTCACCACGATCGTCATCCGGGAGATCTCCTCGTGCTCGGTCGGGCCGACCGCGAGTGACTCGATGTTGAAGCCGCGCCTGGAGAACAGGCCGGCGATCCTGACCAGGACACCCGGCTTGTTCTCGACCAGGACCGAGAGAGTGTGCTGCTCGCCCATTATTCTGTCGTCTCCCACTCGGGCGCCAGGTCGCGCGCGTGCCTGATGTCGTCGTTGCTTGCCCCGGCCGCGACCATCGGCCAGACCATCGCGTCCTCGTGCACGACGAAATCGATCACGACCGGCTGGTCGTTGATCGCCATCGCCTGCTCGATGACCGCGTCCACGTCTTCCTTGCGCTCGCAGCGCAGGCCGATGCACCCGTAAGCCTGGGCCAGCTTCACGAAGTCGGGGATCCGGGTCCCCTTCGCCTCGGTCTTCCTGTCACCCAGGTTGGTGTTGGAGTAGCGCTTGTCGTAGAACAGGGTCTGCCACTGGCGGACCATGCCCAGGTTGCCGTTGTTGATGATCGCGATCTTGACCGGGATTCCCTCGATCGCGCAGGTGGCGAGCTCCTGGTTGGTCATCTGGAAGCAGCCGTCGCCGTCGATCGCCCACACCGTCGCCTCCGGCAGGCCCACCTTGGCGCCCATCGCCGCCGGGACGGCGAAGCCCATGGTGCCGGCGCCCCCGGAGTTGATCCAGGTCCGCGGGTTTTCGTAGCCGATGAACTGGGCCGCCCACATCTGGTGCTGCCCGACGCCCGCCAGGTAGACGGCCTCAGGGCCGGCCAGCCGGCCAATCCGCTCGATCACGTACTGCGGCGCCAGGCTGCCGTCGTCGAACTCGACGTAACCGAGCGGGTACTTGCTCCGCCACTGGCTGAGCTGCGCCCACCAGGCGGTGTAGTCGCCCCGGAGCCCGTGCTCGCGGTCGGTCGTCACGGCCGCGATCAGCTCGGTGATGACCTCCTTGCAGTCGCCGACGATAGGCACGTCGGCCCGCCGGTTCTTGGAGATCTCGGCCGGGTCGATGTCCGCGTGCACGATCAGCGCACCGGGCGCGAAAGACTCGAGCTTGCCCGTCACCCGGTCGTCGAACCTGGCCCCGAGGGCCACGATCAGGTCAGCCCGCTGCAGCGCGCCGACCGCGGCGACCGTTCCGTGCATGCCGGGCATGCCCAGGTGCAGCTCGTGGCTGTCGGGGAACGCGCCGCGGGCCATCAGCGTGGTCACCACCGGGACGCCGGTCAGCTCGGCCAGTTCCCTGAGCTCGGCCGACGCGTCGGCCTTGATCACGCCGCCGCCGACGTAGAAGACCGGGCGCCTGGCGTCGGTGATCATCCGCGCCGCCTCGCGCACCTGCCGGGAGTGCGGCCTCGTCACGGGGTGGTAGCCGGGCAGCTCGAACGGGACCGGCCAGCTGAACTCCGTCGTCGCCTGCAGGGCGTCTTTGGCGATGTCGACCAGGACCGGCCCGGGCCGCCCGGTGGAGGCCAGGTGGAAAGCCTCGCCCACGGTGCGGGCGATGTCCTCGGCCTTGGTGACGAGGAAGTTGTGCTTGGTGATCGGGTAGGTGATGCCGGAAATGTCCGCTTCCTGGAACCCGTCGGTGCCGATCAGGTGCGTGGCGACCTGCCCGGTGATGGCGACCACCGGCACCGAGTCCATGTAGGCGTCCGCCAGCGGAGTGACCAGGTTGGTCGCGCCGGGTCCGCTGGTGGCCATGCACACCCCGGTGCGCCCGGTGGCCTGGGCGTACCCAGTGGCCGCGTGTCCCGCGCCCTGCTCGTGACGGACCAGGATGTGCCGGATCTGGGTTGAGTCGAGGAGCGGGTCGTAGGCCGGGAGCACAGCACCGCCTGGAATGCCGAAAACTACGTCCACGCCGATCCGCTCAAGGGCCATGACCAGGGCCTGCGCGCCGGTGACACGCACCGGCGGCTGAAGCGCGGGCTGCGGCCGGCCGATGACCGCGGCCTGTCCCGCGCCAGCGGTCTGCGGGCCGCCGGGCTGCGCTGTACCCCCCGGCTGGGCGCTGCCGGGCTGGGCCGCGCTTCCCGCCCCGGCAGCCGCCGGCTGCGGGCCGGCCGGCCGGGGCGGCGCCGGCTTGGGCGCGGCGGTCCGCGCCGGGATGTCCAGCGGGGAGGGAGCGTGCGCCTTAGAAGGGACTGGGCTGCTCTGCTCGGTCATCGGAAGGCTTCCTTGTCACGATGGTGTGCGCGGCTGTGGTGGCATTAAAAAACCCCTCGTGCCGGATGGCAGCCGAGGGGCGCGCGCAGGAACTGGACTGGTCAGCTCTCTGCGCGCCAGCCAAGTACGAGGTTGTGGTTCCGCTTCACGCTTACACATTCGCTCACGATCCAGTCTCCCGTCAAATTATCACGGACATCGTCTCGCATGCTGAGACCGCTTGTCCGCCAATTGTCTCCGGGGCAAGCACCGCAGTAACCGCAAGAGGCCAAAGCCGCAGCTAGGTCCGGGTCTTAGACCGCCCGGACACCGGGCTTGGCGGTGCCGTTGACGTCGGGCGCGGTCGCGCCGGCGGATTTGCCCGAGTCGCCGGTCCCCGTCCTGATGAGCGCCTCGACACCGGGGGCGGCCATCGGCCTCGCTACCAGGTAACCCTGGCCGTATCCGCAGCCCATCTCGCGCAGCTCGGCCAGCTGGCGCGGCTCCTCGATGCCCTCGGCCACGATCTGCATCCCGAGGTCGCGGCCGACCTGCACGATTGTCTTGGTGAGCATCGTCAGCACCGGGTCCTGGCCGAGCCCGCTGATGAAGGACGGGTCGATCTTGATGATGTCCGCCGGCAGCTGGCGCAGGTGCGCGAGCGAGGCATAGCCGGTACCGAAGTCATCGATGGCCAGCTTGACCCCGAGGTCGCGCAATTCGGCCAGCCGGTCCGCGATCAGCCCGGCGTCCTCGACCAGCATCCGCTCACTGAGCTCGATGGTGAGCGCGCTCGGCGACAGTCCGCTCTCCGCCAGCGCGGCGGCCACCTGAGCCGGGAAGTGCGGCGCGTTGAGCTGCCTGAGCGCGATGTTCACCGAGACGCCGACGTCCCATGAGGCGTCCCGCCAGGCCGCGCCCTGGGCGCAGACCTTGCGCAGCACCCACTCGCCGAGCGCCACGATCAGCCCGGAATCTTCCGCGACGGCGAGGAAGGCGCGCGGCGAGACCGCCTCACCGCCGCGCCACCAGCGCACCAGGGCCTCCGCGCCGGTGACCCGGGACGTGGCAAGCTCGACGATCGGCTGGTACTGCAGCTGCAGCTCTTCCCTGGCGATCGCCCGCTGCAAGTCACTGGCCATGTCAAGGCGGCGCACCACGTCAGCGTGCATGTGCGCGGCGTAGACCTCCACCCGGCCGCCGCCGTTGTCCTTGGACCTGGCCATGGCCACGTCCGCGTTCCGCAGGACCACGCCGGGCGCTGACTCGTCGGCCAGCGCGACGCCGACGCTCGCGGTCAGCCCCACATCCCTGTCGGCCACACGGAACGGCTCGCCCGCCACGCTGCCGGCCAGCCGCTCGGCCAGCTCGGTGATCTCCTGCGGACCGGCCGCGTTCTCGATCAGCACCGCGAACTCGTCACCGCCCCAGCGGGCGACCGTGTCCTGGGCCGGCACCACCGCGCGCAGCCGCCTGGCGGTCTGGGCGAGCACCAGGTCGCCCGCGCCGTGACCGACGAGGTCGTTGACCGCGGTGAAGCCGTCAAGGTCGAGGAAGATGACGCCTGCCACTCGCTCGGGCGCGGGCTCGAGCGCTTCGCGGGCGCGCTCTTCCACGTAGGCCCGGTTGGGCAGCCCTGTGAGGCCGTCGTGGAAGGTCAGGTGCGTCACCTGCTGGCGCAGCGCTACCTGGTCGGACACGTCCCTGACGCTCAGCAGCATCCGCGGCGGCTCGTTAGGCAGCAGGTAGAGCAGCGCGGCGCACTCGACGTGCCGCCAGGTGCCGTCGGCGGCCCGCACCCGGCAGGAGAACCGGCCGTCGTGCGGCCCGCCTGCCGCCTGGCCGTCGTCCGGCTGGGCCAGGGTGTCTGGCGTCGTCCCGAGGGCAAGGGCCGCGTCCTCGGGGAGGCCGATCACCATCGAGATGGCCGCCTGGGCGGCGCCGATGTCCTCGGGGTGCACGAAGTCGCTCAGCGGCTTGCCGATCAGTGCTTCCGCCGCGTAGCTGAAGCTGGAGACCAGCGGGCTGGCGTAGCTGATGGTCCCGTCCAGGTCGCAGATCAGCACCATGTCGCCGGTACGGTCGGCGAGGTCGCGCAGGCTGTTGCTCGCCTCCCGCCACATCCGCATCGCCATGCCGTTCTCGTGCACCAGCATCAGGATGCGTACCGCCACCACCAAGACGGCCGCGCCGCCCGCGATTACCAGCGCCAGCCCTGACGCGGGGGCGCTGGCCAGCCCGTTGATGATCACCACCAGCGCGGCGATGACCACGCAGACGGAGGCGATGATGGTGGCCGCGCCCGCGTTGGTGACCGGCGACCGGCGGCCGCTGAGCAGGCCGCCGAGCGCGCCGTCGGCGGACCGGGGCTGATCGCGCCACAGGAACCGGTCGAGGCGCTTGAAGACCGGCTCGACCCAGGGCGACAGGCCGAACAGGCAGGCGGCCGCGATCATCGCGAGCTGCTCAAGGATGCCCTGGTGGCTGTTGGCCAGCCTGGCACTCACACCGAGCGAGTCGGCGAAGGTCAGCGCCATCAGGCCGACATAGGGGACCACGACCCGGCGCCAGGCGACGGTGAGCACCGGCAGCAGCGCGCCAAGGACAGCGAGATCGGCCAGCGGGTGCAGCAGGTCGAGCAGGAAGGTCTCCGGGCGTTCGCCTGAGTGGTGGAACTCCCCGCCGAAGGCGACCACCCAGTCGATGACCAGCAGGGCAACCGCCATGACGTAGCCGTCGGCCAGCCCCGGCAGCACCGAGCCGTTGTCGGTGCGTTTCTCGTCCTCCGCGAGCACCATGACCCCGGCCGCCGCGGTCCCCAGGGCGAGCAGCGGGGCCACGTCAGCCAGCGACAGCTGGCCGCCCGAGGAGCTCAGCGGCCCGAGTACCTGGGTGATGATCAGCCCGGCGAACCAGAACAGCGCCGCTCCGCCCAGCCAGCGGTACCCCCGCGCCACCGCACCCGTGTGCCGCCGCGCGCCAAGCAACAGCCCGATAGCGGCGCCGGCCGTGGCGAGCATGGCGAGGACGCTCACGGGGCTCCTTCCGGGTTCGTTCTGTCGCTTGATGCGTCAGTAAGTAGCGTGCGGTTTGCTGATGTCGAGCGGCTGAGTATGAGGCAACGGATGCGCAACGATCTGTTACCACTGACGAGCGCTCTGCGCTGCCGGAGGCCCGAACCCGCCGCCGTGCCCCGACTGGCTGCGGCGCCGGTCATATCGTTCACTCTACGTACCCGAGATCACGCTTCGGTTGAGGATGGGCTGCGGTTGCCTTCCGGGGCGCTGCCCATGCCCGCGATTTTAGTCTGCTTAGCGCTAGTACGCGCCGCTGATCACGTTTCGCAGCGGCTCGCCACGCAGGTACGCTCTCGCTTGCTCCCGCACCAGCCGTGCCGCCCGCTCCCTGGAAACCGGGGTCGAGGCGGCTACGTGCGGTGTGAGGAAGATCCCAGGCAGCGACCACAGCGGGTGGCCCGGCGGCAGCGGCTCAGGGTCGGTGACGTCGAGTGCGGCCCGCAGCCGTCCGCTGGCGACCTCGGCGACGAGCGCGGCGGTGTCCACTACAGCGCCCCTGGCCGCGTTGACCAGCAGTGCGCCGTCTTTCATGCGGGCCAGGAAGTCGCTGCCTGCCAGCCCCTTGCTCTCCGGGGTAAACGGGACGAGCAGCACGACTGCGTCGGCCTCAGGCAGCAGCGACGGCAGGTCGTCAAGGCCCGCCACGCCAGGCCGCGGGCTGCGGGCGACACGCCGCACGGTGACCTCGAACCCCGCCAGCCGTTGCTCGACGGCGGCGCCGATGGCGCCGTAACCGACGATGAGCACGGTGCCGCCCGCGAGCTGGCCGGTCCCCTGGTAGTTCCACCGGCCTTCCGCCTGGGCGGCGCCGAACAGCGGGAAGGACCGCAGCGAGGCGAGCATCGCGGCGACCACCCACTCAGCGGTGGACGCGTCGTGGGCGCCGCGGGCGTTGCACAGCGCGACCGAAGACGGCACGTGCGGGCGGATCCAGTCCACCCCTGCCGTCAGCGCCTGCACCACCCGAAGCGAGCGCATCTGGCTCAGCACCGCACTGCCAGCCTGGCTGGGGAAGAAGCTCGGCACGTAGAACTCCACCTCCGCCACGCGCGCCGGGACCGCGGGCGGGCTCACCCCGCCGCCGCCCGTCGCACCCGCGCCCAAGTCACCGCGGCCCGTATCACCGCGGCCAGGCGCACTCTGGCCCATGTCCCGGCCGAGCGAGACGATCTCCACCTCCGCGCCGGGCAGCCCGGCGAGACCCGCCGCTACCCAGTCCGCTGGCACCCAGATCAACACGCCTTCGAGCGTACTGATCTAAACTCCAGTTATCTCCCGGTGCGGACGACCTCGTCACGCACGGAAGGCAAAACCTGTCGAGGCGAGAAGCGAAGTGCGGAGAGTCCTGATCGCGAACCGCGGCGAGATCGCCGTCCGCGTGACCCGTGCCTGCCGTCACGCCCGGATGGGCCCGCTGATCTAGCGTGCGGCGCCTGCCAGGAGACCCGAGCGTCGGCGGATGGCTGCTCTTCGCCATCGGGTTCCGGCTGCCGGAGAAGAACAGGGAATGGGTCAGGCACGAGCTGACCGACGCCGGCTGGCGCGGCCGCACCATCGCCCGGCTCATGGTCATCATGGTGCCCGTCTGCGTGGCGCTGGCGTTCCTGCCCGGTCCCGCCTGGCTGCGGATCGCCGTGCCGGGGTTCGCCCTCCTGGCCAGCGTCGGCACGGTGCTGATCAGCGCCGACGACGTCCGTGCGGCCCGTCTCAAGCAGCACGGCCTGCCCGTACCTGACGACCGCGACCTCGGGCATCCCCCGCACTGAGCCGCCGCGGGCCGTAGCGGTCAGATGATCGCGTCGGTACCGAACTCCATGACGGTGCGGGCAGCCTCGGTCACCGACCCGGACAGCGACGGGTAGATCGAGAAGGTGTGCGCGAGCTGCTCGACCGACAGGTTCTGCTCGATCGCGATCGAAAGCGGCAGGATCAGCTCGCTCGCCCGCGGCGCGACGATCACGCCGCCCAGCACCATCCCGGTGCCCGGACGCGCGAAGACCTTGACGAAGCCGTCCCTGAAGCCGCCCATCTTGGCCCGCGGGTTGGTCGCGAGCGGCAGGTTGACCACCCGGGCGGGAACATCGCCGCGGTCCACCGTGGCCTGTGACACGCCGACCGAGGCGATCTCCGGGTCGGTGAAGATGGTGGACGCCACGTGGCTGAGCCTGATCGGCTGCACGGCCTCGCCGAGCGCGTGCCACATCGCGATCCGGCCCTGCATCGCGGCGACTGAGGCCAGCATGAGCACCCCGGTGCAGTCGCCGGCCGCATAGACGCCTGGCACCGCCGTCCGCGACACCCGGTCGACCTCGATGAACCCGCGCGAGTCGAGCTTGACGCCCGCCTCCGCGAGGCCGAGGCCCTGGGTCGACGGCGCCATGCCGACCGTCAGCAGGCAGTGCGAGCCTGTCACCTCGCGGCCGTCGGCCAGCGTGACCAGCACGCCGTCGCCTTTGCGGTGCACCGCCTCGGCCCGCGACCGGCCGAGGACGTTCATGCCGCGCCGCCGGAAGACGCTCTCGATGACTACCGCCGCGTCCTTGTCCTCGTGCGGCAGCACCCGCTCGCGCGACGAGACCAGCGTGACCTGGGAGCCGAGCGCCTGGTAGGCACTGGCGAACTCGGCCCCGGTCACGCCGGAGCCGACCACGACGAGGTCCTGCGGCAGCTCGGCCAGGTCATACAGCTGACGGCAGGTTAGGATGCGCTCGCCGTCGGGCACGCCGTCGGGCAGTGCCCGCGGCGACGCCCCGGTGGCGATCAGCACCATGTCGGCCTCGACCGTGCTGCCGCCCGCCTCGATCGTGTGCGGGCCCGCCAGCCGTCCCCTGGCCTCGATGATCCGCACGCCCTCGGCCGCGACGTGCTCGGCGATATCGTGCGACTGCGCAGCGGCCAGCGCCTTGATCCGCGCGTTGAGCGCGGGCGCGTCCACCGCGAGGTCCGGGTTGGCCCCGTCCGCCAGCTCAAGGCCGAGCGAGGCCGCCCGGCCGAGCGAGGTCATCGTTGTCGAAGACTCGATCAGCGTCTTGCTCGGCACGCAGTCGGTCAGGACGCAGGCGCCGCCGAGGCCGTCCTCGTCGACGACGGTCACCTCAGCGCCTAGCTGGGCGGCGACCAGCGCGGCTTCGTAGCCGCCGGGACCGCCACCGAGGACGGCGACGCGTGGGCGTGGAAGAGTCACGTTAGGCAATTATCCCGCATCGATGCCACTGGCTTGTACGCCGCCTGCAGCAGAACCCCTCGTCGGCCCTAGCTCGCTAGGGCCGACGAGGGGCGCGATGTCCGCCGCGTTGCGCGGCGGTGCCGCCAGTCCGCAGGTGCTACATACCTGACGGGTTGTCGAAGCGGTGGGCGCGGCCGCCGCGTGCCTGGGTACCAGTCCGCTGGCCCGCGGCGGGGTTCGGCGCTCCGCCGAACGGGGTGGTCCCTGGCGTCGTCGTGGCGGCTGGCGCCGCGCCCTTCGCCGTCTGCTGCGCCAGGTTGTAGGAGACCGCGGTCGCGACGCCGTTCCCGTCCAGGGTGACGTTGACCGGGTTGGTCAGGCCGTAGTTCGAGCAACTCAGGTTCACGAAAGACATCGACAACCGGTTGCCAAGGAACGTGGCCAGGTTGTTGCCGATCGCCGCCACCGGACTGCCGAACGCGGCATCCTTCGCCATGTCCAGGTTGTTCCTGGCCGGGGCGATGTTCACCATGTTCTGGCAGTAGCTGGCTGCGACGGTCGCCGGGTTGGTGTTCGCCGCCAGCAGCGGCTGGCCGACGAGAGAGCGGAAGACGTTAGTCTTGGCGATGCTCATCTTGCCGCCTACCAGCGTCATCTCGTCGTTCGGCGGGACGACCGCGATCGCGGTTTTCTGGTCGGCCTGTGCCTGCAGCTCGTTCAGTGCCTGCGACGGCCCGCTGGCCTTCGGGTAGGTGGAGTCTGGCGCGGTAAACGGCGTGCAGCCGTTCGCCGGGTCGACGAACTCGCTCAGCAGCGCGTCGTCGCTGCCGTTGGTGAGCACGGTAGCGCCCGTGAGCTGCGCGTTGTTAGCCGGCGAGTTCTGCGCGGTCTGGCCGCCGGCCGTAATGAGGTACTGACTGACTACGTTGTCGCTCTGGTCCTGGTCGATCAGGGCGAAGTCACGTGTGGTCTGGCAGGCCTGGCCGTCGGCCGCGGTCCCGGCGGCGGGGATCTTAAGCGTCCCGTTAGCGATGTCCGCGCTCGCGGCCCGGTAGAAAGCCACCGCGTCGCAGGTCGACACCTGGCCGATGACCGACTGGCCGAGGGCGTCGACACACTTGCCCGCACTGGCGCCGGCGCCCGTGAGGTACAGGTTGGTGCCGTTGAAGCCGATGCTGATCTCGACCACGGAGCCTGCCGCGATGGTCGGCGCGGTGGGCGCCACCGCTGGCTGGGTGCCCGCGGTGACGACGAGTGGGCTGTAGACCGACAGCTGCCCGTTCGGGGCCAGGATCGTCGCCTCGACAAACGCGCCTTCCGAGCCGGCGTTGGCCATCGAGCAGCCGTCGCCGAGCTGCCACGGCACCGCCAGGCCAGCCGCGGTAAGCGGATTCGCGGGCACCGCGAGCGAGCAGTTCATCGAGTCCGCGGCCTGCGCCGCGGTCTGGTGCGTATTGATGGCCGCGCCAGTGCCGTCAACGGGGGCGGTGGCAACATCACCGAGCTGGGCGGTGGCGAGCGCGCCGCCGGCGAACGAGTTGGCAGGCGTCACCGTGGCCGCCGTGCTCGTGCTCGGGCTCGCACTAGCGGTTGCGGTTGCGGTTGCGCTGGCGCTCGCCGTGCCCGATGGCGACAACGTGGGGCTCGCCGATGCCGTGGCGCTCGCCGTCGGCGCGTGATGGTGCCTGCCGAAGGCCGAGTTCGCTACGTTGACCGGCCCGCTGTTTACCGCGACAACTGCTCCGATCGCGGCGGCTGCCGCAACCGGAATGGCAATTACGGCTGCAATTCGAGCGCGGCGCCTACTATGCGCGCGCTGACGTGCTGTCGGCCGCTGACCCGTAAGCATTCATGCACCTCCTTGGTCGCATTCACAGTTAGCTGTTGTTGCCGCTGAACGTCGCCGACGTGCCCGTCGGCGTCACCACAGGAGTGGTCGCGGCGGGGGTAGCCGCCGGCATGGTGGCGGTCGCGGTCGGGGTCGCGGCCGGCATGGTGGCGGTCGGGGTCGCGGCCGGCATGGTGGCGGTTGCGGTCGGCGCGGCCATCGGCTTGGCAGTCATCGGGACCGCGAACAGCACCAGCTGCGCCTTGAGGGTGCGGTTCTCACGCTCGCCGAAGACGAATACGAGGTCGCCCTTGGCGACGCCCTTGACCTTGGTGTTCATGGTCCGCTGCGCGGGCACCTTCATGGTCCCGCCGGTCATGGCGGACAGCCCGGTCGAGGTGCCGCCGATGTTCAGGGTCTTCGTCCCGCTGTTCACATGCCAGATCTCGACCGTGCCGTTCGCGGACTTGACCGCGAACTCGCCCCGGCCCGTCGCGACCACGGTGCCGCGCTGGATGAAGATGACGGCGCGGTGCCAAGCCTGAGTCCAGTAGTTCGTCACCGGCTTCATGTGCGAGATGGTCATGAGTGACTCGCTCGGCGACTTGCTCCAGCCTTTGACCGCCGAGGACAAGGCGCTGGTGTAGCTCAGCGACCGGCCGCTGGCCTGCTGGACGAACCCAGCCGACTCCGCGCTCGCGGCGCTTCCGTGGCTGGCGCTTACCACCACCACTCCGGCCGCTCCGCCACCTGCGAGTACCGCCGCCGCGACGGCCAGGCGTACCCGCATGGATGCCCGGCTGATTCCGTGCTTGCTCATCGTGCCTCCTTACTGCGGACGTCACCCGTCAGCGCGCCCGTTCGGTTCTGACGGCATCGACGTTGCCCTGCCGGCGACCGCAACGACAGCGACCTGAGGGTCGCGTAAGGAGCCCGTAGGAGTTGGGCAGGAAAACCGGAGAATTAAATAACGTCTCGGTTAACAATCGATTGCGGCTGATTACGGACGGAACCGCTCGGCTTCGCACAGCCGCCGGGCAGCGCGAGCTCACCGCAGGCCCGGCGGCCCGGGAAGGCGGCGCCGCGAAGGCGGCTCTGGGACCTTGAAGAGCCGCGTCCGGGAGTTATCCCGGATCTTCGGCCCCGGCTGTACGTCGCCGCCGGCAAATACCCTCTACGCTTATGCAGCGTGGCACTATACGCCGCCTACGGCAGCAACATGGATCCGGCGCAGATGCTCCTGCGCTGCCCGCACTCCCCGCAGCGGAGTACCGGGTGGCTTGAAGGCTGGCGCCTGACGTTCGGAGGCGATGAGCTCGGCTGGGACGGGGCCCTCACGACCGTGGTCGAGGACACCGCCCAGCGGGTGTTCGTCGTGCTCTACGACGTTCCTGAGATCGACGAGAAGGAACTCGACAGCTGGGACGGGGTTGATCTCGGCTTCTACAGCAAGATCAAGGTCCGGGTGCAGACCCTGGACGGCGACGCGCTCGCCTGGCTCTACGTGCTCGACGCCTACGAGGGCGGCCTGCCCTCCAGCCGACGGATGTCCATCCTCGTGGACTCGGCGGCCAAGGCGGGCGCGCCTGACGACTACGTCGAGTGGCTGCGCGCCCGGCCGTCCAACCCGCCGGTCGGCGGATAGCGTCCCCCGCGACGGACCCGGGTCACACTCGACGCGGCCGTCACTACCGAGGCAGATTTACCGGGAGTTACAGGTAGCAGCGAGATCTTGGAAACTTTTTCGAGTATGACGCAGGTAAGTTTCCATATAGATAAAAATTTCCGCTTAGACCAGGGCAGCGACGAGCAGGGCCAGGCCCGGCAGCAGCACCGCCGCGACGGCCGGCCAGTCCCAGGCCGAGACCGGGGCCGTCGCTACGGCGTCAGGCGCGTCGATCCTGGCCTGCGCAGCCCGCTCGGTGAGCGCCGTGATGACGTGCCCTGCGTCGACCCGGAGCGGGTCAGCCTCCGGGGTGGCGGGATCCGCCGCCGACCCGAGGCCGCGCGACCAGCCGAACCCGCCCGCGCCGCCGAACCCGCCAAGACCGCCCGCGCCGCGCCGCGACTGGCGCTGCGCCTTCAGCTCGGCCGCGACCTGCCTGCGCCGCGAGGAATGCACCGCCCAGGCGTAGATGGCCCGCTGCCGGGTGCCGTCGCCCTCAGGCCAGGCACAGCGCACCCGGAGCAAGTCGGTCGGATCCGCTCCGGCCAGCGCGGCCCAGCCGACCCGGTGACTGCTGACCGGGTTGACGACGGTCAGCCCGGAGGCGTCCGCGATCAGCTTCGGTCGCAGTGCGCTCACGTAGACGATGCCCGTGACCAGCAGCAGGATGAACGCCGCGACTAGGGCGATGTGGTCGCGGCCCTGCACGGCCAGGTCGATGAGGTTACCGACCGCGAACAGCACCCAGACCCACCAGATCACGACCGCCGCCGGCGAGCGGAACACCTGCGGCCCGCCCGCGTCAGCAGGCGACGAGCGCACGTCCGGTATCTCCGGTTTTCCAGCAGGCACGCTCTGGGGGGCACGGCGGGCCGCTCCCTCAGAAGACAACCGTGCGTCCGGTGTTTTCGCCTGCCTCCCAGGCTCGTCCCGGGGGATACGGCGGGCCGCTCCCCCGGGCGACGACTGCGCTTCCGGTGCTTTCGCCTGCCTCCCAGGCACCTCCCCGGGTCTACGGGGTGCTGCCCCCGCGGGGGATGACTGCGCGTCCGGGGGCTGCGCCTTTCCAGCAGGCGCGTCCCTGGGGGGACGGGGGGCCGCTCCCCCAGGGGATGATTCGGTCATTGACCGGCCAGGACTGCCTGATCGTACGGTTCTGCCCCGCGGGCCGCGAGGGCCGCGAGTACCCGGATGCCGGTCCCGATCGCCCGCTCGTCGATGTCAAAGGTCGGCTGGTGCAGGTCACCTGCCGTCTCCGTGCCCGGTCCGCGGGTGCCGAGCCGTGCCATCGCGCCGGGCACGCTGTGCAGGTACCAGGCGAAGTCCTCGCCGCCGAGGCTCTGCGGCGTGTCCGTCACCGCGGCGGGACCGAGCACCGCGGCGACCGCGCTGGCGATCATGGCGGCACTGGCGGGCTCGTTCACGGTCGGCGGCACGGCGCTGAGGTACTCCACCTTCGCCGTCACGCCGTACTGGACGGCCACCGACTGCACCAGGTCCTCGATGAGGACCATGCCGGAGCGCCACACATCGGTGTCGAGGCAGCGCACGGTACCCTCGACCACGCCCTCGTCAGGGATGGCGTTAGCCGCGGAGCCCGAGTTGACGTGACCCCACACCAGGCTCAGGCCGGCCCGGGGGTCGACCCGGCGGGCCAGGGCGGACGGAAGCTCGGTCACGATCTTGCCGAGGGCGTAGACCATGTCCGCGGTCAGGTGCGGGCGGGCGGTGTGGCCGCCTGGTCCGGCCAGCGTGACCTTGACCTTGTCGCAAGCCGAGGTGATCGCGCCGGCCCGCACACCGACCAGGCCCACATCAAGCCGCGGGTCGCAGTGCAGGGCGAAGATCCGGCCGACGGAGTCGAGCGCGCCCGCGGCGATGACGTCCTTGGCCCCGTTGGCGACCTCTTCTGCGGGCTGGAAGATCACCCGGACCCCGCCTGGCAGCAGCCCGGCGGCTTCCCGTTCGGCCAGGAACTCGGCCGCCCCGGCCAGCATGGCCGTGTGCACGTCGTGCCCGCAGGCGTGGCAGAGTCCGGCCGCGGTGGACCGGTAGGGCACGTCCTTCTCGTCGTCCATCGGGAGCGCGTCCAGGTCGGCTCGCAGCGCGACCCGCGGCCCGGCTGGACCGATGTCCGCGTACAGTCCCGTCGTCTCAGGCAGCCGTACCGGGCGCAGTCCAACCGCCGACAGCCGCTCCGCGACCAGGCGCGTCGTCCGCTGCTCGGCGTGGCCAAGTTCCGGGTGCGAGTGCAGGTCGCGGCGGAACTCGACTAGCTCCGTCTCATGCCGGGCCAGGAACTCGTCCAGGGCCTCGGTGAGGTCATCCCCCATACTCACCATCCCCGCGGAGGAGGAATTTGTCCTCCGCGAACTCGGTCACGAGCGCGTCAACCACGCTGGTCAGGTCGCCGTCACCGCTGTACACCGCACGCTGCCGCTCGTAGGAAGCTCCGTACTCAAGCACCTCAGATGCCACAGCGAGCTCTTCTGCACAGCCGAGCCGCCATGCTACCGGCTCGAGCTCCCGGACAAGCTCATAAATCTCATCGCGCAGCGGGGCGGTAGCCCCTGCCTCACTGGTAACGATCGCCGCGTCAAGTCCGTGCCGTGTCGCGCGCCACTTATTGTCCGCCACTACCCACGGCGAACGGCACGGCAGCCGGTAGCCCCGGTCAAGCTGGCTGTCGAACAGGTGCACCAGGCACTGCACCATCGCGGCGATCATGCCGACCTCGCGCAGCGTGGGCACCGCGTCCGCGACCCGGACCTCGATCGTGCCGAAGTCCGGGTGCGGGCGGACGTCCCACCACACCTCTTTGATCGTGCGGATCGTGCCCGACCGCAGCTGGCTCGCCATGTAATCCTCGAAGGCCTTCCAGTCGGGCAGGCCGAGCGGCGGTCCCGCGTGCGGCAGCGACCCGAAGACGATCGACCGGATCGAGGCGAGCCCGGTGTCTTCGCCGCACCAGTACGGACTTGACGCTGACAACCCGAGCAGGTGCGGCAGGTAGACGGCGATCGCGTTCACCACCGGCATCGCCCGGTGCTCGTCCCGCAGCCCGACGTGCACGTGCACGGCCATGGTCTGCAGCCGCCTGGACGGCCACTGCAGCTCCTGGACCAGCTCGGCATACCGCTGGCTGGGCGCCATCTTCCCGTCCCGCCAGTGGCTGAGCGCATGCGTGCCTGAACTGGCAAGAGCGATACCGTGCGGCTCCGCCACCCGCTGCAGGTCTTTAAGCGACAACGCCAAGTCCGCCTTAGCCTCGGCCACCGTGCCGCAGATGCCCGTCACCACCTCAACCGTGGACTGCATCAGCTCATGGCGCATCTTCGGGTGCTCGCCGCTCTCAAGCAGACCAGGCAGCGCGGCCAGCACCGCCGCCGCGTCCTGCCTGAGCATCCGGGTCTGCGCGTCGACGAGCTGCACCTCCCATTCGACGCCTAGAGTCGGGCCGGCTGAGGGGTTCCACTCGATCGACATGTCAGGCCTCCAGGGGTCAGGGGAGACCGCAGGCGGAATTGCGCCATACGGGTGCCTCTCTAGCGTTTCCACCCTTGGAATATTGAATCGTCCCGCGATAGCGCAGTTTGACCCGTGAAGTCCTGTTGCGGTTGTAAACCCCTTCCGGCGGGCACCGCCGGTAACGGGAACGGCGTGGCCAGTGCCAGCCGCCCCCGTTCTGGATGCTGGACTTAACTCCCGAGCGCGGGGAAGCCGCAGCGGTCGCGAACCTGCGTCATCGTCTCTCCGGCGATCGCCCGCGCGCGGCGGGCACCGGCGTTGAGCAGCGCGTCAAGGCCGTCCGGGTCCGCCAGGTACTTGGCGGTGCGCTCGCGGACCGGGGCGAAGGTGTCGGCCACCAGGTTGCCGAGGTCCTTCTTGAAACCGCCGTAACCGCCGTCGCCGTAGCGGGCGGCGATGTCGTCGATCTTGTCGCCTGACAGGGCCGCGTAGATCCGCAGCAGGTTCGTCACACCCGGCTTGGCCTCGTCGTCCACCCTGACGACCGACTCGGCGTCGGTGACCGCGCGGTTGATCTTCTTCCGTATCGCGGCGGGCTCGTCGAGCAGGTCGATGATGCCCTGCGGCGAGGACGACGACTTGGACATCTTGCTGGCCGGGTCCTGCAGGTCGGTGATCTTGCCGACAGCGGGCAGGATGTACGGGGCGGGCACGGTAAACGTCTCGCCGAAGCGGTGATTGAACCGCTGCGCGAGATTACGCGACAGCTCCAGGTGCTGGCGCTGGTCCTCACCGACAGGAACCTCGTCCGCCTGGTACAGCAGGATGTCGGCCGCCTGCAGGACCGGGTAGGTGAACAGGCCGACGCTGGCCGACTCGGCCCCGCCCTTGGCCGACTTGTCCTTGAACTGGGTCATCCGGTTGGCCTCGCCGAAGCCGGTGATGCAGCCGAGCACCCAGCTGAGCTCGGCGTGCTCGGGCACCTGGCTCTGCACGAACAGGACCGACCGCTCCGGGTCGATTCCGGCCGCGAAGAGCTGGGCGGCCGCCACCTTCGTGCGCCGCCGCAGCGTCTCCGGGTCGTAGGGGACCGTGATCGCGTGCAGGTCCACCACGCAGTAGATGGGGTTCTCCCTGGTCTCCTGCAGGTCCACCCACTGCTTGACCGCACCCAGGTAGTTGCCCAGGTGAAAGGAGTCAGCGGTCGGCTGGATTCCGGAGAAGACGCGCGGGGTGCCCATGGCGAAGAATTCTAACGGCCCCGCACCGCTACCTTGAGCGCTGCGAGGGCGGGGTGACGACGACCTCGACCCGCTGGAACTCCTTCAGCTCGGTGTAGCCGGCCGTCGCCATCGTGCGCTTGAGCGCGCCCATCAGGTTCATCGAGCCGTCAGGAACCGTCGACGGGCCGAACAGCATCTGCTCGAGCGTGCCGACGGCGTTGACCTTGACCCGGGCGCCGCGCGGCAGCTCGGGGTGGTTGGCTTCGCTGCCCCAGTGGTAGCCGCGGCCGGGCGCCTCGGTGGTGCGGGCGAACGGCGAGCCGACCATCACCGCGTCCGCGCCAAGCGCGAGAGCCTTGGCGATGTCACCGCTTCGGGTCATCGAGCCGTCCGCGATCACGTGCACGTACCGGCCGCCCGACTCGTCCAGGTACTCCCGCCTGGCCGCCGCGACGTCCGCGATCGCGGTCGCCATCGGCACCGCCACGCCGAGCACGGCCGCGGTCGTGTGCCCGCTGCCGCCGCCGAAGCCGACGAGCACGCCCGCCGCGCCGGTGCGCATGAGGTGCAGGGCCGCCGTGTAGGTGGCGCAGCCGCCGACGATGACCGGGATGTCGAGCTCGTAGATGAACTGCTTGAGGTTGAGCGGCTCGGCCCGGCCTGAGACGTGCTCGGCGCTGACCGTGGTGCCGCGGATCACGAAGATGTCCGCCCCCGCGTCGAGCACGGCCTTGTAGTACCGGGCGGTGCGCTGCGGTGACAGGGCGGCGGCGGTGACCACGCCGGCCCGGGAGATCTCCTCGATGCGGCGGCCGATCAGCTCTTCCTTGATCGGCTCGCCGTAGATCTCCTGCAGCCGCCTGGTGGCCGCCTCTTCGCCGAGCTCGGTCACCTCGGCCAGGATCGGCTCCGGGTCCTCGAACCTGGTCCACAGGCCCTCGAGGTCGAGAACGCCGAGCCCGCCCATCTGGCCGATCGCGACCGCTGTCGCGGGCGAGACCACGCTGTCCATCGGGCAGGCGATCAGCGGTACCTGGAACCGGTAAGCGTCGATCTGCCAGGCGATGCTCACCTCTTCCGGGTCGCGCGTCCGGCGTGCGGGGACGATGCCGATCTCGTCGAGTGAGTACGCCTGGCGCCCGGTCTTGCCGCGCCCGATCTCGATATCTGTCACGGTGTGGTCTTTACTTCCTCGTCAGGACGTGTGCTGGCCGCGTGCTTGTCAGGCCGTGGCCTACTTGCGGCCACCGTAGTTCGGGGCCTCGACGGTCATCTGCACGTCGTGCGGGTGGCTCTCCTTGAGGCCCGCCGCCGTGATCTGGATGAACCTGGCTTCCTTGAGCTCCTCGAGCGTGCGGGTACCGCAGTACCCCATGCTGGCGCGCAGCCCGCCGACCAGCTGGTCGGCCACCGCGGCGAGCGGGCCGCGGTAAGGCACCTGGCCCTCGATCCCCTCGGGGACGAGCTTGTCCTCGCGGAGCACGTCATCCTGGAAGTAGCGGTCCTTGGAGTAGGACTTGCCGCGCTCGCGGTTGCGCATCGCGCCAAGCGAGCCCATCCCCCGGTACATCTTGTACTGCTTGCCGTTGATGAAGACCATTTCGCCCGGCGTCTCCGCGCAGCCGGCCAGCAGGCTTCCAAGCATGACCGTGTCCGCGCCCGCCGCGATCGCCTTGGCGATGTCGCCCGAGTACTGCAGGCCACCGTCGCCGATCACCGGGATCCCCGCCGGCCGGGCGGCCTTGGCCGCCTCGTAGATAGCGGTTACCTGCGGCACGCCGACACCCGCCACCACCCGGGTGGTGCAGATCGACCCGGGCCCGACGCCGACCTTGACGCCGTCCGCGCCCGCGTCGATCAGTGCCTGGGACCCGGCCCTGGTCGCGACGTTGCCGCCGATCACCTCGATGTCGGTGTTCGCCTTGAGCTGCCTGATCATGTCAAGCACCGACTGCGCGTGACCGTGGGCCGTGTCCACGATCAGGAAGTCGACGCCCGCGTCGATCAGCGTCTGGGCGCGGCGCTTGGCGTCCTCGCCGACGCCGACCGCGGCGCCGACGACCAGGCGGCCGCCGTCGTCCTTGGTGGCATTGGGGAACTTCTCGCTCTTGGTGAAGTCCTTGACCGTGATCAGCCCGCGCAGCCTGCCGTCGTTGTCGATCAGCGGCAGCTTCTCGATCTTGTGCTCCTTGAGCAGCCGCAGCGCCTGCTCGGCCTCCACCCCGACCGGCGCGGTCACCAGCGGCATCGGGGTCATTACCTCGGCCACCCGGCGGGACAAGTCGCTTTCGAACCTGATGTCCCTGTTCGTCACGATACCGACCAGGATGCCGTCGTCGCTGGTGACCGGGACGCCGGAAATGCGGTAGTGAGCGCACAGCCGCTCCACGTCAGCAAGCGTCGCATCCGGACCGCACGTGACCGGGTCGGTGATCATACCCGCTTCTGAACGTTTAACCAGGTCAACCTGCTGCGCCTGCTCCTCGATGGACAGGTTCCTGTGCAGTACGCCGACGCCGCCCTGCCTCGCCATCGCGATCGCCATCCGCGCCTCGGTGACGGTGTCCATGGCACTCGAGACGAGCGGGACTCGCAGCCGGTACTTGCGGGTGATCCGGGTGCTGGTGTCCGCCTCGCTCGGCATCAGCTCGGAATGGGCCGGCAGCAGCAGCACGTCGTCATAGGTCAGGCCAACCGGTGAAAACTTCGGTGTCTCCGTCATGACGCCCTCACGACTTGTCGCTGCGCAGCCAGCAGCGGGTAACGGTGGGATTTCTCTATCCTAGCCAACCGCTTCACCTGGGCAGCCCTTCCCCGGGTCGTCGCGGGGGGCGTGCGGGCGTGCGGCTCGTCGGGCCGGCGTGAGTGAGAGTCGCGACGGCCAGCGTGTGAACGCCCCGGGCCGGCGTGAGCGAGAGTGGCGGCGGCGCGGGTGGGAGTGGCGGCAGCGCGGGTGGGAGTAGCGGCAGCGCGAGTGGGAGTGGCGGCGGCTAAGCGCGGGGCCGCTGGCATCACCGGCAACTTCAGGCGCTGCTCTCACGGCGGTAATCGATCTCTGGCGACGTGCGGAAGATCGTGGAAACAAATGCGGCTCTGGCACATAAAGTTACCAATCAGAAAAGAGTTTCCATGCTGAGGCGGCTGCTGTCGGCTCTAGCGGGTGCGGGTGGTGCCGCAGGGAGGGGTTCCCCGAATGAGCCCTCTGTGGCACGAGAAGAACCAGGTCAGGGTGGTGGCGGTTCGCGCTTGGCTCAGGTGTGGGG
>DASYAD010000341.1:0-11210 GCA_036501515.1 Trebonia sp.
GTCGCCAAATATGCCCTGCGGCCGGACCAGCAAGACGACAAGCAGCGCGGCGTACGCGACCACGTCCTGCCAGCTGCCGCCCAGGTAAACGCCGATCGCCGCCTGCCCGAGCCCGATCAGCAGGCCGCCGACCAGGCTGCCCGCGATGGAGTCGAGGCCGCCGAGCAGGATCGCGGGAAACGCGGCCAGGCCGAGCGAGAACACACTGCCCGGGTCGGGCTGCGTGCCCAGCAGGTAGACGACCCCGGCCAGCCCGGCCGTCACGGCACCCAGCGACCAGGCCAGGGTCGAGGTGCGCACCACGTTGACGCCGTTGAAGGCGGCCAGCCGGGTGTTGTTTGCGACCGCCCGCATCCGCAGCCCGACCCGGGAGCGGTGCAGGCCGATGAGGATTACGGCGAACACCGCGGCGGTCAGGATGAAGGTGAACAGGTCGAGCGGTGTCAGGTGAAGCTGGCCCCAGACGTGGTAACTGGTCAGCGAGCTGAACGGCGCCTGGACCAGGATCGTGGTCGGCCCCCAGATCAGCAGGGCCACCGCCTCAACGAGGATGCCCAGGCCGACGGTCGCCACCGAGGTGACGAAGGTCTCCGCGCCGACCAGCCGGGAGAAGACGAGCCAGTAGATCAGCCCGCCGATGACCGGCATGGCCGCGCAGACCACGACCAGCCCGACGGCGAGGTCACCGCCGTCGTGGCTGATCGTGCCGAAAAGCAGGGCACCGAGGACCATGAACGCGCCCTGGGCGAAGCTCACCACGCCGGTCGCCCGGAACACCAGGACGAAGCCGACCCCGATCAGGGCGAGGATGCAGCCGGTGGTGAGACCCGTCTCGACGATCGTGGCCAGGTCGGCGTTCATCCGCCACCTTCCCGGCGGCGCGTGGGCGCCCGGTCGTCCCGGCGCGGTGAGCCGGTCACTGGGCCGGGGTTCCGAGGGCGAAGTTCGGGTCGACGATCTTCGTGGCCTTGGTCGCCGGGTCCCACGCGTAGACGTACTCCTGCGTGTAGGGCGTGTGCAGCGCTGGCGTCCAGCCGAAGGTGCCGGAGACCAGGCCGGGCAGGGTCAGCTTGAGCGACTCAAGCGCGGTGGCCAGCTTTTCACCGCCGCAGGGGTAACTGCAGGTCTTGAGTGCCTGCGTGATCCCGTAGACGGTGAGGAAACCGGGGACGCCGATGATGCCGTTCAGCTGGGCGGGCGTGGTCTGGCCGACGCTCTTCATGCCGGAGATGTACATGGCGGCGCCGGTCTGGGTCGAGGCCGTGTCGGTGACGTACTGCGTCGGGGTGATCCCGTAAAGCAGCGGGTCCTTGATCGAGGCAATGCCCTGGTAGCCGACGCCGTTGTGCGCGGACACGATCGGGGCCTTGCTGCCCGCCGCGCGCAGCGCCTGATCCAGCGGCAGGTACATGGAGGCGACCGGCTCGGCGAAGACGATGTCCGGCTTGGCCGCCACCACCTGCGAGATCTGGGTGCTTCCGTTAACCGACGTCACCGGGATCAGCTCCTGGGCGACCGACTTGTACCCGGCCCCCTCCATCGCGGTGGTCAGCTGCTTCGCCCACAGCTGGGTTCCGAGCGGGTTGGCCCCCAGGATCGCGAACGTGCTGCCGGGGGCCAGCTTCAGGTAGTTCTTGACGAAGGCGAGCGTGCCAGGGACCTCCTCGATCTCGACGTCGCCGGCGGCGAAGGTGTACTGCTGCACCGGGCTGAGCGAAGACGGCGGGATCGACGTGCAGACGATCGGCACCTGGTGCGCGCTGGCCAGCGTCGACACCGCCGAGCAGTCGTCGCTGAGGGTGAAGCCGACCATCGCCGAGACATTCTGGCTGCTGATCAGCTGCTGGGCCGCCGCCGACGCGTTCTGGCCGGTGGCGGCGGAGTCGGCGGTCACCAGCTTGACCTGGTGGCCGTTGACGCCGCCGCTGGCGTTGACGTAGTTGACCGCCGCGCGGGCGTTGGTCAGGAAAGACTGCCCGTACGAGGCCAGCGGCCCCGAGAGCACGTCGTCGACGCCGATGACGTAGTCACCGCTGGCCGACGCCGCACCGGAGGCGGCCGCGGCGGACGAGGCCGGGCCGGCCCCAGCCGAGCTGGAGCCGCCGCTTGAGCACCCGGCCAGCGCCGCCGCCAGGACACACCCGACGCCGGCGATCGAGATAAAGCGCTTGTTCGCACCCACTGGTCCTCCTGGAGAGCGATGGATGACATGACGTCAGGACGCGACCGGCCAGCCGGGCAGCAGGTTAAGTTCCCTGCACGTCCGCTGCCCGTCGATGGTCTGCCCGTTGAGCTGGCCGGCGTCCGGCGAGTTGACCAGCCACTCCGCGACCGCGCCGATGACGTCGGGCGGCGTCATGGCCGAGGCATCGAAGCCCCACTCGGCCATGTCGATGGCCATCCGCTCGGTGCCGACCAGGCCCGGCTCGATGTTGAAGAACAGCACGCCGGTGCCGGCCAGCTCCTTGGACAAGATGCCTGCCTGGCGGTGAATGGCCGCCTTGCTGACGCCGTAGCCCATGCCCCAGCCGCCCTCGCCGATAGGGGCGGGAGGATCCATGACGGCGCATCCGGAGGTGATGTTGAGGACGATGCCGCGGCCGCGGGCGATCATCCCCGGCAGCACCAGCTTGGTCAGGTATATCGGCGAGATCGCGTTGGCCTGGACTTGCTTCTCGATCAGTTCCACCGGCGCGTCCATGAACCGGTCCATGTGGCCGGGGCCGATGTAGCGGCCGTTGTTCACGAGGACGTCGATGTGGCCCCACCGCTCCTGGACGGTGGCCACCGCGGCGCCCAGTGACGTGCGGTCGAGCAGGTCGAGGTAGACCGACAGGGCCTTGCGGCCAGCCTCCTCGATCTCGGCCGCCGTCGAGTTGAGTGAGCCGGGCAGCGGGGTCAGGTTCGACTTGTGCACCGTGGGCGAGTGCTCGCGGGCCTCGCCCTCCGCGATCGTGCGGGCCCCGATGGCCACGTCGTAGCCGCCCTGGGCGAGATGGCGGGCGATCGCCTTACCGATTCCGCGGCTCGCCCCGGTTACCAGGGCAACTTTGGAGTCGTTGTTCATTGAGCACCTCCGAAGGACACCGCAGCATCGGCGGCTGCTCAGCAAGCTAACATCGCGTTGCTTTCAATTACTTTTCACTCATCCGGCACCGTCGCCACGAAAATAGACAGCCGGCGGAAAGCATTGGGCGGGTAACGTCACGTCATCAGGCTCCGCCGCGCGATAGCCACTTCCCAGGCGCGCGGAATGCCATTTATTCCCGTGCTCCGTCGCCATGGAGGAAAAATGAGCGAGATTAGCCCAGTCGATAAAACGGCGGACCGAATGGAGATCGAAGACCTGGCCCGGCGGTACGCGCACGGCATCGACGCCCGGAACTGGGAGCAGGTGGACTCCTGCTTCTCGCTGACAGCGGAAGTCCGCGGGACGACGTACTCCGGCGCGTACCCGCAGTACATGGCGTCCCTGCGCGGAGCGGTGGAAAGCTACCGCACGACCATGCACTTCTTCGGCAACCAGCTCACCGAGGTCGGCGGGGACAGCGGGCACTGCGTGACCTACGGCATCGCCTACCACCTCGGCAGCGGAACCGGCCGCGATTTCGTGATCGGCGTGCGCTACCGGGACGACGTGGCCCGCGCCGACGGGCGGTGGGTGATCAGCAGCCGGGTGGTCGAGGGCGTCTGGCGTCAGCCGCTCGGCTCGGAGGTGACGGAGCTCTCCGTGCCAGCAGAATCATAACTTTTTTGTCAAATCAAAATTTGACTTGTAAATGCAAAAGCCGTTGACTGGTTCCGTGAATTCGGCGTGCCTATCAACGCGGAGGAATGCTCAATGACCCGCGGCATGAACCGGCCGGCCTCAACCGGAGTGACCTCGATGCCAGCCGGCGGGACCCCTGACTTCCGGACAACGCTGGGCCACTTCGCGTCCGGGATCGTGATCATCGCCGCGCGCCACGAGGGCCGGCCGGTGGGACTGTCCATCCAGTCATTCGCCTCGTTGTCGCTCGATCCCCCGCTCGTCTCGCTGAGCGTGTCCTTGTCATCGAGGACGTGGCCCGCCATCGCCGAGGAGGGTCAGTTCTGCGCCAGCATCCTGTCCGCGGACCAGGAGGCTCTCTGCCGGCGGTTCGCGGTCAGCGGCGCCGACAAGTTCGCGGAGGTGCCGTGGAGCGCGAGCCCGCGAACGCGCAGCCCGCGCATCGACGGCGCGGTCGCCTGGGTCGACTGCGGCATCCGGTCTGTCTACCAGGCGGGTGATCACTGGCTGATCGTGGCTGACGTGCTCGACCTGGGCAGGGGCAGCCAGTCCGGGCTGCCCCTGCTCTTCTACCAGGGTGCCTTTGGCACGCTCAGCGTGCCTGGTGGCCCGGCTACGGAATGAACTGCTCCTTGAGCGCCGTCTTCACTACCTTGTTCATCGCGTTCCTCGGCAGCTCAGAGACGTACTCAACCTGCACGGGCAGCTTTCTCGGATTGAGCCCCTCGGCGCGCAGGTGGGCGACAAGCTCCTCAAGCGTCGGGGGGTTCGCCGGGTCCGCCGGGACGACCACCGCGCAGACGCGTTCCCCGGTCAGCGCGTCAGGCAGCCCGATCACCGCCATCTCGGCCGCCCGCGGGAACGTCAGCGCGAGGTTCTCGATCTCGCGGGCGGAGATGTTCTCCATGTTGCGGATGATGACGTCCTTGATGCGCCCGGTGATCGTCAGGTAGCCGTCGCGGTCAAGCATCGCCAGGTCGCCGGTGCGGAAGTACCCCTCGTCGTCGAAAGCGCCCGCGTCGAGCGAGGCGTCCAGGTAACCGAGCATCAGCTGCGGTGCACGCACCCGCAGCTCGCCCGACTCGCCGGCTGGCACCGGCTCGCCCGCCGCATCGATGATCTTGATCCTGGTGCCGGCCGGCGGCCTGCCCTCGGTCATCGGCAGCTTGTCGTCCGGGTCGTCGACCCGGGCCCAGCTTACGTAGGGGCACTCGGTCAGGCCGTACCCGGAGACGATCCCGACGCCGCCAAGCTCCCGCTTCACGTCATAGTGCAGCGCGGGCGGCCGCGGTGAGCCGCCGACCAGGAACGCGCGCGCCTGCGGGAAGTACCGGTGATCGGGGCGCTTGCGCTGCTCACGCAGATAGCCCTGGATGAACGGCACGCCTGAGCCGCCCAGGGTGACGCCGGCGGCCTCCATCTGGCGGGTGGTGCCGACCGCGTCGTAGACGGCGGTAATGATGTTACGGCTGCCGGTGGTCAGCGATGACAGGACGTGCAGCACCCCGCCGACGTGCGCGATCGGTGACAGCGAGGCCATGCGGTCTTCCGCTTGCAGCTTCACGCAGTCGTCGAAGGTCCGCGACGCGGCGAGCAGCCCCGCGTCCGTGTGCTGCGCCCCCTTCGGCGCCGCCGTCGTGCCCGAGGTGTAGAACAGCCAACGCACGGTCCGCGCGCTCTCCTGCGCTGACGGGTCAGGCGGCGGCGGCAGCACCGAGATGTCGCCTGCGGGCAGGCCCTCGTCCGCGTTGATCACCAGCATCCCCGGCAGCCGCGACGCGATCGAGTGGGCCATCGCCAGGTGGTCGTATCCCCGGAACACGGACGGGACGACCAAGAGCCTGGTACGGGTCTGGGCGCAGATGAACTCGATCTCGCTCTCGCGCAGCATCGGGATGAGCGGGTTCTGGATCGCGCCCAGGCGGACCAGGGCCATGAACAGCACCACGGTGTCGATCCGGCTTGGCAGCTGCCAGGCGGTTACGTCGCCAGGGCGGATGCCCAGCTCGAACAGGCCGGCCGCGACGGACTCGGCGCGCTCGCGCAATTCACGGAACGTCAGGACCCGGTCGTGCTCGTCGGCGATGAGCACGCGCCCGGGCGTCCGTTCCGCCCGGATGCGCGCCAGCTGCCAGATGCTGTCCGCGGCGACCGGCTCGACCGCCTCGGCGGTGCTTGCCACATCCATATCCATGCTTGGCATTGTTCCCGGCGTTGCATGTCGGAACGTTTTCACTTGCGCCCCCTGACCCGGGCAGGCGACGGCTCAGTGCGGCGGGCCGCCGCGCGGTCAGCCCGGCTCGACCGAGATCGCGGCGGCGGGACAGGCGGCGGCGGCCCTGCGGGCGTCGGCCTCGGCGGCGGCGGGAACGAGCGCCTCCACGACCGCGCAGTAGCCGTCGTCGTCGAGCGGGAAGAGTCCCGGGTTTATCCAGTTGCACTGCCCGTGGGCACTGCAATCCCGCGATACGCGTACTTTCATCGTCTTAGTCTAGGAGCGAGCCGCCGCCGTAAGGCGGTAATGCCGGCGCGGCCGCTTCATTGACAACAAGCTGAAATGTTTCGGTGCCTACTGTCTAAATCATGAGCCAAGGGTCAGCGCGCGAGTTCAAGGTCGACCTCAGCGACGAGCAATTCGGCGCGGGAATTCCGTTCGAGACATTTGCCGCGCTGCGGGCCAGTCAGCCGGTCTACTGGTATGAGCCAGGAAATTGCTGGGTCGTCACGTCTTACGAGCACGTTGAGAAGATCAATCGCGATCCCCGGCTGTTCTCCAGCGCCGGGGGCCCCATCCCGCCCGATGACCCCGGCCACCCCGAGCTGCCGATCATGCTGGCCGACGACCCGCCGGTGCACACGGTCTACCGGCGCATGGTCAACAAGGACTGGACGCCGCGGTCGGTCGCGACGCGCGGCGGCCTGGTCGAGTCCGTGGTGCACGACGTAGTAGGCGGGTTCCGCGAGAAGGGCGCGGGCGATTTCGTCGCGGAAGTCGCGGGCCCGATCCCGTTCCGTATCATCGCCACCATGGTCGGCATCCCCACCGGAGACGCCCGCATGCTGTGGGAATGGACCAATACGCTCATGCCGAGCAAGGACCCGGACTACCGCGCCGACCCGGACGCGCCGCTCCGCGCGAGCAGGGAGATCAACAGCTACCTCGGGGAACTGCTCGCCGACCACCGCAAGCACCCGCGTGACGACCTGGCCAGCATGGTCCTGTCCCTGGAAAAAGACGGCGAGCCGCTGGACGAGCGTGAGCTCAGGGACTTCCTCCACCTGTTCCTCACCGGGGGCAACGAGACGACCAGGCACCTGCTGGCGCACACCGCCATCGCCCTGATGCACCATCCGGACCAGCTCAAGCGGCTGCGCAGCGGCGAGGCGAGCGTCGCCAGCGCGGTCGAGGAAATGCTCCGCTGGTCAACGCCGGTCATGCATCATTCCCGGTGGGCGACCGCCGATGCGGACATCGCCGGCGCTCACGTCAGGGCGGGCGACCGCCTGACCCTGTGGATGGTCTCGGCCAACCGTGACGAGCGCGTCTTCGATTACGCCGACCGCCTTGACCTCGCCCGCGACCCCAACCCGCACATCACGTTCGGCGGCGGCGGCCCGCACTTCTGCCTCGGCGTCCACCTGGCCCGGATGGAGGCGGCGGTCGCGATCGAGGCCCTGCTCCCGCTGTTCGCCGTCATGCGGCTGGACGGCGAGCCGGAGCGCGTGTGGACCAGCTTTTTCAACGGCATCAAGCGAATGCCGGTAAGCCTCGGCTAGCGGCACCGTTCAGGCCAGCCCGCCGGCACCGGCGTCACGGGACACGTCGCACACCCGGCGGGCACCCTGGTCCCTTCAGTAAATATCCTATAAAGTCTTTGATATGGAATACGCCAGGGACAGTGGTGGGGCGATCCCAGGGTTGGACGAGGCCGATTTCGACCACACAGACCCCGTCGCGGCCCAGGACATCTACCGCCTGCTGGCCTCCAGCCGGGAGCGGTGCCCGGTGCTGCACAGCTCTCATCACGGCGGCTTCTGGGCCTTCTCGCAGTTCGCGGACGTGACCGGGGCGGCAATGGACCACCTCCACTACACCACGCGCGAAGGCGTTACGGTCCCGCCGCTTGGCCTGCCGACCGGCTCCGTGCCGCTGACCACCGACCCGCCGGAGCACAAGTTCTACCGGCGCGCCCTCCAGCCGTTCTTTACGCCGACGGCGGTGGCGGAGCTCGCGGACCCGATCCGCGCGGTCGTCATCGAACGGATCGAGTCGTTCGCGGCCGACGGGCACGCGGACCTCGTGGCGGAGCTGGCGGGGCCCGTCCCCTGCATCGTGATCGCGATGATCCTCGGCCTGGACCGCGGTCACTGGTCCAGCTTCATGGGATGGGTCGACGGGATGGAAGCGGCCTCGCACGTCGGCGACACCGCCGCCAGGCAGCGCTACGCCGGACAGCTGTATGAGTTCCTGGTCACCGAGGTAGCGCGGCGCAAGGCCGCGCCACGCGATGACCTGCTGACCGCGATCGCCACGATGACGCTGGACGGCGCGGAGGTGTCCGACGCCATCCGCTACGGGATGGCGCAGCTCATCCTGGTGGCCGGCCACGACACCACCGTGGCCGGCATCGGCAGCCTGCTCAGGCACCTGATGGAGCACCCGGGCCTGCGTGCGCGCGCCCGCGATGACGAGGCCGTGCTCGCGCGCGCGATCGAGGAGTCGCTGCGCTTCGAGTCCCCCGTCTTCGGTCTCGCCCGCACGGTGACCTGCCCGGTGACGGTACGGGAGCGGGAGCTTGCACCCGGCGACAAGGTGCTGCTCATGTTCGGCTCCGCCAACCACGACCCACTCCGGTTCCCCGACCCGGAGGTGTTCGACGCCGACCGTGACGACCGCCCGCCGCACATCGCCTTCGGTTTCGGCCGGCACCGCTGCATCGGCGAGCACCTCGCCCGGCTGGAAATGCGCGTCGTCGCCGAGGAACTGCTCCGGCGGCTGCCCGACTACCGGCTGGCACCCGGGGCGGAGATCCGAATGCGGACGGCCCTCGTCCGTGGACCGCTCTCGCTCGAGGTCACCTGGAAGGCCGCGTGATGCGGGTCCGCGTCGATCCGGAGATATGCCAGGGGTACGGCCAGTGCAAGTGACTGGCGGCATCACAGGCGGGCCAGCGGCGATCCGCGCCTGGGTGGCCAGCAGCCCGAACGGCGGCCTAGCCCAGGAGACGCTTGACCTGGACGAGATCCGGCCGGGTGAGGTGCTCGTGCGGGTCGCCGCCGTCGGCGTCTGCCACACGGACATCGCCTACACGGACGGCAGCCGCCAGGCGGCACCGTTCCCCCTGGTCGCCGGACACGAGGGGGCCGGCGTCATCGTCGCGGTCGGCCCGGGAGCCGAGGGCTTCGCGGTCGGCGACCGCGTGGTCATGTCGTTCTCGTCGTGCGGCCGGTGCCGCGGCTGCCTGGCGGGCTGGCCGGCCCGCTGCTCCTCTTTCCGTGAGCTGAACTCCGGCTTCGGCGGTCCGGGCAGCGGCGGACGGCTTACCCGGCGTAACGGCGAGAAGGTCTCGGCCGGATTCTTCGGCCAGTCGTCGTTCGCCGAGCACGCGCTGACCGGCGTCAGGAACCTGGTCCATGTGCCGGAGGGCGTGCCGTTGCACCTGGCGGCGCCGTTCGGCTGCGGCATCCAGACCGGGGCAGGCGCCGTGCTGAACGCCCTGCGCCTGCAGCCGGGCGACGCGCTGCTCGTCACCGGGACCGGGGCGGTGGGGATGAGCGCGGTCATGGCGGCGCGGGCCGCCGGGGCCGCGGCGATCGTGGCCGTCGACCCGGTGGCGTCCCGCCGGGCGCTGGCGCTCACGCTTGGCGCCACCCATGCCCTCGACCCGGCGGACGTCGCCGCGGGGGCGCTCGACCGGATCGGGGTACCGCTTGACTTCGCCATCGACACCAGCGGGCGCCCGGAGATGATCCGCGCCGCCGTCGCGGCGGTGCACTCCGCGGGCGTGGTGGTACTGATCGCGGCGGGACCGGCGGGCACCGTCGCCGACATCCCGCTGCGGGACCTGATCGTCGGCAGGCAGGTGCGCGGCGCCGTCGAGGGCGACGCGGTACCGCAGCTGCTTATCCCCCGGCTCCTCGAGCTCTGGCGGGCCGGCCAGTTCCCGGTGGAGGCCCTGGTGAGCACGTTCGGCGCCGCCGAGCTGAACGACGCGATGCGCGCGATGAAGCTCGGCCACGTGGTCAAGCCGGTGGTGGTGTTCGACGAGTGAGCGGCGTGCGCTTAGCGCGGGCCGCGGACAAGGCGGCCTGGCAGCTCACCCGTTGCCTTGCCATCGCGGTAAGTGACCGCGCCGGAAACGATGGTCGCCCGGTAGCCGTCCGCGGCCTGGGTGAGGCGCCGCCCGCCGGACGGCAGGTCATGCCGTACCTGCGGCACGTGCAAGTTAAGCGTGTCGAAGTCGATGAGGTTGAGGTCGGCCTTATAGCCGGGCCTGACGAGCCCGCGGTCGTTCAGGCCGACAGCGGCCGCGGCGTCGCTGGTCAGCGACTTGACGATGAACGGGACGGGCAGCCGCTCGCCCTTGGTCCGGTCGCGTCCCCAGTAGCTCAGCAGGAACGTCGGGTAGCTGGAGTCACAGATAAGCCCGTAGTGGGCACCTCCGTCGCCGAGTCCGATGACGGTCGCCGGGCTCTTCATCATCGCGAGCGCGGACTCGAGTGAACCGTCGATGATGTTGGCGAATCCGGCCCACAGCATCCCCTGCCCGTCCCCTTCGAGCATGATGTCGTAGGCGGTCTCGGCCGGGCTGACCCCCCGCGCCCGCGCGAGGGCGGCGACGCTGTCACCGGGGTCCGGCTCGTAGTCGGCCAGGCAGCGCAGCGGGAAGACCCAGTCGAAGTCACGCTGCCTTCCCCTGGTGCCCGCGGCCTCGCTCTCGGCAAGGATGCGGGCCCGCAGGTCCGGCCTTCGCATCGCCGCGGCCCGCTGCTCAAGCGGCAGGCCGGCCATGGCCGCATACGCCGGGCTGGCCTGGAACGGGTTCCTGCTGGTGTCGAGGCCCATGAGGAGCCCCATCGCCCGGGGGAAAACCTGGCCGCGGATGGGGATGCCCGCCGCGTGCGCTTCCTCGGTGCGGCGCAGTACCTCCGGCCAGGAACGGGGGGCGGAGTGGAACTGAGCGAGGGTAAAGCTGAGCGGACGGCCCGAGGCCCTGGCCAGGCCGATCAGCAGCCGCATCCGCTCAGGAACCAGGTCAGGGGCGGGAAACTCGGTGATGA
Organism: Trebonia sp.; assembly: GCA_036501515.1. Classification (GTDB taxonomy): domain Bacteria; phylum Actinomycetota; class Actinomycetes; order Streptosporangiales; family Streptosporangiaceae; genus Trebonia. Next base: position 11,051 of record DASYAD010000341.1, read on the forward strand.
CCTGGAGGACGCCGCGGCCGGACCGGGCCAGGCCGTCGGCGATCATGTGCAGCTCGCGCTCGGCGGCATCAAAACTCGGGGTGGGCTCGCCGTCGACCGTCTTATGGTTGACGCTCCTGGACGTCGAGAACCCGAGCGCGCCGGCTTCTACCGCCTCCTG
>DASYAD010000342.1:0-5058 GCA_036501515.1 Trebonia sp.
GTCAACGACATCGACGAAGCCGTCACCTTCTACACCGCCCTGTTCGGCACCGAGCCCGCCAAGCGCAAGCCCGGCTACGCCAACTTCGCCATCACCGAGCCGCCGCTCAAGCTGGTCCTGCTGGAAAACCCCGGCCAGGGCGGCACCCTGAACCACCTCGGCGTCGAAGTCGACAGCGCAGACGCCGTCGACGCCGAGCAGGCCCGGCTCGCCCAGGCCGGCCTGGCCGCCGTCGACGAACGCGACACCACCTGCTGTTACGCCCGGCAGGACAAGTTCTGGGTCACCGGCGCCCCCGGCGGCGAGCGGTGGGAGATCTACACCGTCCTGGCCGACAGCGCCACCTTCTGGGGTCAGGACGGCGAACAGCGCTGGGACGCCGTTGAGGCCGACCTTGACACCTCCGCCGAGCAGGCCAAACAGTGCTGCGGCGGATCACAGGCCACCAGCCCAACCGGAGATGCAGCCACCGGCACCTGCTGCGCTTGACCAGGGTAAACGCTGAGTCAGGGCCCGGCCGGGCAGCCTTAGTCGGTGACCGTGGTGCGGCAGCCCCTGATCCCATCGACGCCGCATTCCGCTCATAGCAGCTTGTCCAGGGTGATGGGCAGATCGCGGACGCGGGTGCCGGTGGCGTTGTAGACCGCGTTGGCTACCGCCGCGCCGACACCGGTGATGCCGATCTCGCCAATGCCACGGGCACCCACGGGCGCATGCGGGTCCGGGATGTCAGTCCAGATCACGTCGATCCCGGGCACGTCCATGTGCGCGGGCACGTGGTACTCGGACAAGCTCGGGTTGACGATGCGTCCGTAACGTTCGTCGAACAGCGTTTCCTCCATGAGCGCCAGCCCCAGGCCCATGATGATGCCGCCTCGGAACTGGCTGGCCGCTGTCTTGGCGTTGAGGATGCGCCCGCAGTCGAACGAGCCGAGGAACCGGCCGACCCGCGTCTCCCCGGTCACCGCGTTGACGCGTACCTCGCAGAACAGCGCGCCGTACGAGTGCATCGACCAGTTCTCCATCTCCAGTGGCGGCGGTGCGGCGGCCTCGGCACTCACCTCGTCGCGTCCCGCGCGGCCGAGGATCTCGGCATAGCTCTCCCAGCCTCCGCCTCCGCTCAGGTCGGCCAGGCCGCCGTCGATCGCGCCGACTTCGTCCGGAGCGAGTCCGGCCAGCGGTGAATCGTCACCGGCCAGCTTGAGCAGTTCGCCCACCAGCTCACGCTGAGCGGCGATCACCGACGTGCCGATCGAGGCGGTCTGCTGCGACCCGCCGGCCAGGACGAGGCCGGGGAACGACGAGTCGCCGTAGGCGAAGGTGACTTGCTCCAGCGGCAGGCCGAGCCGCTCGGCGGCAACCTGCGACTGGGCGGTCGCGGTGCCCATGCCCATCTCGTGCGCCGCGATCTCGACCCGGGCGCGGCCGTCCCCGGTCAAGGTGATCCGCGCGGCGCCGCCGGGCATGCGGTGGTAGGGATAGGTCGCGGTGGCGGTGCCCAGGCCGATCAGCCACTCACCCTCCCTCCGCGTGCCGGGCTTCGGATCCCGCTGATCCCATCCGAACCGCTCGGCCCCGGCCCGGTAGGCCTCGACCAGGTGACGTGCGGAGAAGGGCTTACCCGACACGGGATCGGAGTCCGGCTCATTGCGTATCCGCAGCTCAACCGGATCCATGTCGAGCTGTCCGGCCAGTTCGTCGATCGCGCTTTCCAGCGCGAAGCTGCCGACCGACTCTCCCGGTGCCCGCATGAAGGTGTTGGCGAGCATGTCCATCTCCGTCACCTGTACACCGAGCGTGAGGTTGCCCGCGGCGTACAGGCACATCGTCGGGAAGATGAACGGCTCGGGCAGGTAGTTGTGCCGGGTCTTCGCCGTCGTGCCGGTATGGATCAGCGCGTCGAAGCGCCCGTCCGCCTGGGCGCCGATGGCCACCCGCTGCTCGGTAGCGCTGCGCCCGCCGACGACCCGGTAGACGCCCTCGCGGGAGAGCGTGACCCGGACCGGCCGCCCGGCGAGCTTAGCGGCTGCCGCGGCGAGGATCTGATGCCGCCACAGTGCCTTCCCGCCGAACCCGCCGCCCACATAGGGCGACGAGACGTGCACCTGGTCCTCGCGCAGCCCGAAGATCTCCGCGAGCGTCCAGGCCTCATGCTGCACGGCCTGGGTGGTGTCGTGGACGGTCAGCTCGTCGCCGTCCCAGGCGAGGGTCGCCGCGTGCAACTCGATCGCGTTGTGGTTGTGACGCGGGGTGCGGTAGGTGACATCGACCCGGTAAGGCGCGGCGGCCAGCGCCGCCTCAGCGTCCCCGGACTGGAAGCTCAGCGGCTCCCCGGCGAACTTCCCGGGTTGCGTGCCACGTGCCGTCGCCTCCTCGAACGAGGTGACCGCCGGCTCGGGCGCGTAGGCCGCCCGGATCAGCGACGCGGCGTGCTCCGCTTGTTCGTGCGTCCGCGCGAGCACCATGGCGATCGGCTGCCCGTTCCAGTGGATCCGGTCGTCCTGCATGACGGGCAGGTCGTCCCCGGCCGCTCCCTTTTCCGCCGCCAGGAACGCCGGCGCCGGGTTCATTCGCGGCGCGTTCCGGTGCGTCATCACCAGTACTACGCCGGGCGCAGCCTCCGCCGGGCCCGTATCCAGCGTCGTGATGCGGCCCTTCGGGATCGTGCTGTAGGCGAGCGCGGCGTAGACCATGCCTTCCATCGGCACCTCGGCCGCGAAACGGGCGGCGCCCCGGACCTTGAGCGGGCCGTCGATGCGCGACACCTGCGCGCCCACCAGCCCGTGCGTGCGGCCGGCCAGCGGATCGGGGGTGCTGCCCGGTCCCCAGCCTTCCGGCCCGAGGGCGACGGCCTCCTTGTCGATACTCATGCCGGGCCTCCCGTCAGCTCGCCGAGGACGGCGATTATGGTCCGCCTGGCCAGTTCGGCCTTGAATCCGTTGTCGCGGAGCGGCCGGGCGTCGGCCAGCTCAGCCTCGGCCGCCGCGCGGAAGCTGTCCAGCGTCGCGGGCGTGCCCCTGAGGGCGTCTTCGGCCCGCCACGCGCGCCACGGCTTGGTGGCGACTCCGCCCAGCGCCAGCCGTACGTCCCGGACGTTGCCGCCGTCCAGATCCAGCGCGGCCGCCACCGAGACGAGCGCGAACGCATAGCTGGCCCGGTCGCGCACCTTGCGATAGGCCGAGTGCGCTGCGAACGTCAGCGGTGGTAGCTCGACCGCGGTGATCAGCTCGCCGGGCTGGAGCACCGTCTCGATCTCGGGATGGTCGCCGGGCAGACGGTGCAGGTCGGTGAGCGGCACGGTGCGCTCGCCGGCCGCGTCGGCCAGGTGCACGACGGCACCGAGCGCCGCCAGCGCGACGCACATATCCGAGGGGTGCGTGGCCACGCATGCGGGCGAGGTACCCAGGATCGCATGCGAGCGGTTGAAGCCGTCGATCGCGTCGCAACCCTGCCCGGGTTCGCGCTTGTTGCAGCGTGACCCGTCGGAGTCGTAGAAGTAGCTGCACCGGGTGCGCTGAAGCAGGTTGCCGCCGACCGTGGCCATGTTGCGTATCTGCGCCGAGGCGCCGGCCACGATGGCCCGAGCCAGCATGGGGTAGCGTGTCCGCACCGCGCGGTGCTCCGCGACCGCGGTGTTGCGCGCGGCCGCGCCGATCAGCAAGCCGCCGTCCGGTCGCTCCTGGATCGTGTCCCGCAGGCCGGTGACGTCGACCAGCGTGCCGGGCCGCTCGATCGTCTCGCGCATCAGGTCGACCAGGTTGGTGCCGCCGCCCAGGTACCTAGCGCCGTCGGCGGTGCCGCGGCGCACCGCGTCCGCGGTGTCGGCGGCGCGGGCGTAGGTAAACGGGATCACTGCGCCGCCCCCGTGGTGGAGGCTGGAGTCGCGTAGGTCTGCGTGATCGCGGCGACGATGCCGTTGTGCGCACCGCAGCGGCACAGGTTGCCGCTCATCCGTTCGCGCAGCTCGTCGTGGCTGAGCTCGATCGTCTCGGCCGACAGGTCGGCGGTGACGTGGCTCGGCACGCCGCGCCTGACCTCCCCGGCCATGCCGACCGCGGAGCAGATCTGTCCCGGTGTGCAATAGCCGCACTGGAATCCGTCGTCCTCGACGAACGCGCGCTGCAGCGGGTGGAGCGTGCCGTCGTCCGCTAGGCCCTCGATCGTCGTGATCGAGCGTCCGTCGTACTGGACCGCCAGGGCGAGGCAGGACAAGATCCGCTCGTCGTCGGCCAGCACCGTACAGGCGCCGCACGCACCCTGATCGCAGCCCTTTTTCGTGCCATACAGCCCCAGATGTTCGCGGAGATAGTCGAGGAGTGACACGCGCGGGTCGTCCGGCGGCTCCTCAGCCGAGCCGTTGATGTTGATCGCCATAGGACCTCGTCTCACACGAGCGGTTAGTTCGCACCCAGGTACAGGCCTGTCTCCCCCTTTTCCACGATGCGGGCGAACACTCCCCCCAGCGAGGATCTTTTTGCCGCGCCTGGCGGGGTGCGGATGGCGGGCCGTTCGGTTTGAATGGTGATCATGGCCGGTCAGCAGCGCAAGCACGTCCACCTCACGCACTGGGGTGCGGCGGAGATCGAGAGCGACGGGCAGCGGCTGACGTCGGTGCGTCCCTGGCGTGAGGACCCCGATCCGAGCCGGATCCTGGAGAACCTGGCCGGGGCACACCGTCACCCGACGCGGATCGACCAGCCTTACATCCGCCAAGGCTGGCTGGACCACGGTCCGGGCCCGGCCGTCCGAGGCGACGACGCGTTCGTGCCCGTGCCCTGGGAGACGGCCCTCGACCTGCTGGCGGACGAACTACGCCGGGTGTACGACCGCTACGGCCCGGACGGCGTGTTCGGCGGGTCCTACGGCTGGGCCAGCGCGGGCCGGTTCCATCACGCCCAGAGTCAGCTGCACCGGTTCCTGAACTGCCTCGGCGGCTACGTCCGCTCGGTGAACAACTACAGCTACGGCACCTCCGCGGTGCTGCTGCCGCACGTGGTCGGCGACACGGGCGTGGTCATGGCGGGGGCCACGGCGTGGCCGGTCATCGCCGAGCACACC
>DASYAD010000343.1:0-3352 GCA_036501515.1 Trebonia sp.
GACCCTGGAGCGCCTCGAGACGCTCGGCGTGGCGGTCGCGGGCTACCGGACGAACAGGTTCCCCGGCTTTTACCTGACCGACTCCGGTCAGGATCTCGACTGGCGGCTGGACACGCCGGAGGAGATCGCCGCCGTCATGGCCGCGAGGGACCTGCTCGGCGACGAGTCCGCGCTGCTCATCGGCAACCCGTTGCCGCCGGACCGGCAGCTCGACCCGGAACTGCACGACCGCGTGCTCGCCGAGGCGCTGGCCGCCGCGGAAACCGCCGGGATCCGCGGCAAGGCGGTGACGCCGTTCCTGCTCGATCACATGCGGCGCGCCACCGACGGCGCGAGCGTGCTGGTCAACCTGGAGGTTGCCCGCGGCAACATCACGCTGGCCGGCCAGATCGCGGCCGCGTGGGCCAGCCGAGGCCCCCGGCCCTGACGAGGGCGGCGGGGGGTGCCCGTTGCCGCGGGTGCTAGTCGTGGGGGACGTGATCAACGACGTCCTGGTGCAGGCGCCGTGGCCGCTCGCGCTCGGCGGCGACAACCTGGCGGTGATCAGGAGCCGGCCGGGCGGTTCCGCCGCCAACCAGGCCGCGTGGCTGGCCGAGCTTGGGGTGGACGTGGTGTTCGCCGGGCGGGCGGGCGCGCGGGACGCCGGGTTCCACCGGCGGGAGCTCGCCAGGTTCGGCGTCGAGCCGCGGCTGGCGGCCGACGAGTCGGTGCCCACCGGGACGATCGTCGTGCTCGTCGGACCAGACGGCGAGCGGACCATGATCACCGACCGGGGCGCGAACCTGCGGCTGGGCCCGGCCGACGTGCCTGCTGCCCTGCTCGATGACGCGGCGCTGCTGCACCTCACCGGCTACTCCTTCTTCGAGCCCGGGCCGCGAGCGGTCGTGCGCGGGCTGCTCGCCGAGGCAGCGCGCAGGGGAGTGCCGGTCACGGTCGATCCGGGCTCCGCGGCGTTCCTCGCCGCGCCCTCGACCGGGCCGGCCGCGTTCCTGGGCTGGACCAAGGGCGCCGCGGTCTGCTTCCCCAACGTGGACGAGGCGGCCGTGCTGGCAGGCGCGGACCCGCCCCCGGCCGGCGATCCGGCCGCGATGGCGGCCGTCCTCACCGCCTACTACGGCGCCGTCGTGGTCAAGCTCGGCGCGGACGGCGCCGTGTACGCGGCGGGCGATGCGACGTCAGGGCGGGTCGCCGCCGCGCCCGCCGCGGTGCGCGACACGACGGGCGCGGGAGACGCGTTCTGCGCGGGGTTCCTCGCCGCATGGCTGGGCGGCACCCCGCTCGCGGCCGCGTGCGCCGCCGCCGCTGAGACCGCCGCTCGCGCCGTCTCCAGCCTGGGCGGCCGGCCCGGAGGCTGACGGCGATCCTTGAAAAATGAAACATGATGTCTCAAAGCTCCTGTTATCGCCCAGTGAGAGTGGCTACGATCTGCTTTGTGGGGAAGCGGGAGAAGACGCCGGCCACCGGCATGGTGCCATCCAGGCCCAACGTGGCGCGGGTCTACGACTACCTGCTCGGCGGCAAGGACAACTTCGCCGTCGACCGGATCCACGGCCAGCGGATCGCCGCCACAATGCCGGGGATCGAGGCGGGCGTGCGCGGGCAGCGGGCCCTGCTCAGCCGGGTGGTCCGCTACCTGGTGGGGAACGCCGGGATCAGGCAGTTGCTTGACATCGGCGCCGGGTTGCCAACCGCGGAGAACGTGCATCAGATCGCCCAGCGCGTCGACCCGGCCGCCCGCGTGGTCTACGTGGACAACGATCCGATGGTGCTCAGCCACGCCAAGGCGGTGCTCGCGGAGAACCCGCTGACGGCCGTGGCGGACGGGGACCTCCGCGATCCCGCCGGGATCATCGGTCATCCCGTGGTGCGCGCTCACCTGGACTGGAGCCGGCCGATCGGGCTGCTGCTGTCCGGCGTCATGCACCAGATCACGGACTACGAGCAGCCGGCCAGGCTCACCGGCGAGCTGATCGGCGCGCTGCCGTCAGGCAGCTACGTGTTCATCCATCACCTGCTCGACCTCGGCGACCCTGGCGTCGTCCAGCTGAAGGAGTTCATGACACGGGCCTTCGGCCGGGCCGAGTTCCGCACGCTCGACGGGGTGCGGGAGCTGTTCTGCGGCCTTGAGCTCGTGGAACCCGGCCTGGTCCGCGTTCGCGACTGGCGTCCCGACGGAGCCCCCGCCACGGGGGAGGATGAGCAGCCCGGGCCCGGCCTAGGCTGCGCAGGGGTCGCGCGGAAGCCCTGAACAGCCGTTTTCCGGTCGGGTGGCCTGGCGGGCTCATGTCCAGGGCGCATCTCGCCTGTTAACGTATGCGTACAAGGTACTCTGCGGTGAAAACGCATGAGTTTGCAGGTAACGGGAGTGGTTCGCGCCGCACTTCCTCGCGCGACGTCCGGCCGCGCACGCCGGCCACGACCAGCTCACTCCAGCGGCCGACAACCTTGTCATGGTGGTCGCGCAGGTATGCCGCCATGCGGTCGGTTGTACCGTCAACATCCATGGGTGAGCATCCTACGGGTTAGTAACAAAGGACCGGGGATTTCTGGCAACAGGCTACATCGCGCGACCTGGCCGCCTGTTCACGTCCAGGCCGCCATCAGCCAGGCTCCAGCGACATGTACAGCCGGACGACGGTCCCGTTCTCGTCAGAGTTCAGTTCGACCCGATCGCAGACTTGGTGCACGAGCCAGAGGCCGTGCCCTCCCGTGGCGTTGGGCGGCGGCGGCTGACGGCCCACCGTCGGGTCGGTGATGACCCCCCGGTCGCGGATCTCGCAGACAATCTCGGTCGCGTCGGACCTGATCTCCATCGACCCGGTCGAATGGGCATGCCGGACCGTGTTCGCGGCGACCTCGCTCACGGCGATCACGAAGTCGATGACACGTGCATCGGGCAGGCCGGCTTTCCTGGCATGTCGTTCCGCCAGGGCGCGTACCTCCGACAAGTTATTCGTGTAAAGGAAGGGCATGTCAGGGCTTTCGCCACGGGGAGATCGCGGTGTGCCCGGCGAGGCACGGGCATACCGTGTCACGGGACCTGGTGTCGTAGGGACAGAATCGGTTGTAGGGACAGATAATAGCCGCGCGGGCTACGCACGTGCTTCCCCGGTTACTCGCCGGCAAACTCCGTAACACGGCATGCCGCTGACGGCGGAAGCGGGCGAGACCGGGAGTCGCCACGCGTCCGTTCTGAATACTTATTCTCCTCAGCCGACGAGCGTCTTGACCGCCGCCGTCATCTCCGCGACCGCCTTCTTCGCGTCGGCGAAGTACATGCTGGTCTTGGGGTTGGCGTACAGCTCGTTGTCGATGCCGGCGTAGCCGGTGCCCATGGAGCGCTTGACCACGA
>DASYAD010000344.1:0-21264 GCA_036501515.1 Trebonia sp.
CTGATCATCTGCACCTGGTCCCGGCCGGATGCCTTCGCCCGGTAGAGGGCGGCGTCGGCCGCCGCGAGCAGGTCGGTGAGCTCCCGGCTGGAGCCCGCGTCCAGCGCGGCCACCCCGATCGAGGCGGTGACGTGGACCTGCTCGCCCGTCGGGGTGATGATCGGCAGCCGGGCGATGCACGCGCGCACGCGCTCGGCGATGCGGAAGGCGTCGGGCGCGCGCGTCTGCGGGAGCAGCATCACGAACTCCTCGCCGCCGAACCGGCCGACCACGTCGTACTCGCGCAGCACGTCGGTCATCGAGTCGGCGATCTTGCGCAGCACGTCGTCGCCCACGAGGTGACCATGGGTGTCGTTGATGTGCTTGAAGCGGTCCAGGTCGAGCAGGGCCACCGCCGCCGGCGAGAACGTGCGGACGGCACGGGCGACCTCCGCCTTCGCCTCGCGCTCCCAGGTGGCCGCGTTGAGCAGGCCGGTCTTGGCGTCCGCGCGGGCCTCGTTGAGCAGCTGCGCGTGGCGGAACGAGCGCTGCAGCAGCGTGGTCAGCGGCAGCGCCACGATCAGGGTGAACACGCTGATCGTCATGCCCACGGCGACCAGCAGCGCCGCGCACAGCTCGGTCGCGTCGTTGTGCAGCGTCTCGCGGGAAAGCACCGTCTCGCTGATTTTCGCGGCCGGGTTCTCCAGCTTGTAGGCCGGCAGGATCAGCACCTGGTTGACCACCCACTGGGCGACCGCGCCGGCGGCCGCGGCAGCCAGCCAGAGCGCCGTGTGGTGCAGCAGGAATTCCTTCGGCAGGGCGCCTGACGGCATCGCGTGCACGTACACCAGGCGGGCGCAGCCGTAGGCGATGCCAATCGACGCCACCGTGTACGCCCGCTTGTAGACGGGCGCCCGCCGCACCCGCCACTGGGTCAGCGAGACCCGGATAAGCGGCACTATCAGCGCGTACAGGCTGGGCAGCATGAAGACGATCGGCAGCTCCCAGACGGCGTACACGTCTTTGACCACCCCGGCCGACTCGCTGGCACGGCGGGACATCTCGACCGAGAACGCGCCGCAGGCCAGCAGCGCCGCGAACAGCGCGATGTCCGTGACCCTGAAGTGAAAGTGGAACAGGCGCTCGCCGATCCAGGCCAGGTACCCGGCCGTGACCATCAGCCACAGGGCCAGCAGAGGGCGGGGCAGAGACCAGACGGCCCAGTCCCGAACGCGTGCCATTCCGTGCCCAAGCACGGTTCGACGCGCGTGATCCATCTGACCTCCCTGTCATGCACGGTGCTTTTCCGCTGCCATCCACCCTGACCACGTTGGATAGCGCAACGTGCGGTGCTAACACCACATTGTCACAGATTTCACGTGCGCAGTGTCAAAACACGGCTACTTACCGACAGCTCACGGAAGCCGCGAGGACCCTCAGATACGACGAAAACGCCCGTGCTGCACGCGTTTGCAGTGCGTTCATAGAGGAGCCGTCTCGGCATCACGTGATCAAAATGTTACCTTCACGCGTTCGGCGTGTCGCCGCGGGGTGGCAGGGGCACCACGTGACAAGGTACGAACCGCCAGAAATGCGGATGAGTCACGGATACCGGCGGGCAGCTGACAGTGCGGTCCCGTCCCGTCGAGAGGAGCACGGCGTGGGAACGACCGGCTGGGCATAGCGGAAAGCCCGCCGGGCCCGCACCGCCGCTGCGGGCGAGCGGACGGGTCCGACGGGCTTTTTACCCGGGCCGTACTTGGTACTGACGCTGACGGCCGGTCAGGCCCGCAGCACCGCGCCGGTGCGCCGGGCGGCCTCGGCCACCGCGGCTTCCCTGGCCTCGGTGGCCTCCGCCGCGGTCAGCGTGCGGTCAGCCGCCCGCAGCCGCAGCGTGTACGCGAGCGACTTGCGGCCGTCGCCGAGCTGGGCGCCGGTGTAGACGTCGAACAGCCGCACGTCCTCGAGCAGCTCGCCCGCGCCCGCGCGCAGCGCCGCCACCACCTCGGCGGCCGGCACCTCGGCGGGCACCACCAGCGCCACGTCCTGGGTGGCGGGCGGGTACGCGGGCAGCGCCGGGCCCCGCACCGGCTCGGCCGCCGCGGCGGCGGCCGCCAGGACCGCGAAGTCGAGCTCGAAGGCGCACGTCCGCGCCGGCAGCCCGTACGCCGCGATGACCCGCGGGTGCAGCTCCCCCGCGTAGCCGGCCAGCCATTCACCGCCTGACGCGCCGCCGGCCGCGCTCACGGACAGCGCGGCGCACCGGCCGGGGTGCCAGGGCGCCTCCGACGCCGCTCGCACGTCCAGCGCGAGGTGACTGACAGCGGCCACGCCGCGTGCCGCCTCGATCGCGTCCGCCCAGATCGCGGCCCTTCCCGTACCCCACCAGCCGGCCAGCTCGCGGTTGCCCGTGAGCACTCCAGCGATCCGCGGCGGCTGGTCGGGCAGCGCGGCATCGAGCAGCGCGAGCTCGGGCTCGGCCGGTCCCCGGTCGGTGGCCAGGATCGGCGCGACGCCCGGCGAGCCCGGCCGCGGCAGGAACACCTGCCCGGTCTCGAACAGCGCGGTGTCGGGGAACCCGCGGCCGACGTTCCGCACCAGCGTGCGGAACAGGCCGGGCAGCAGCGTGGTGCGCAGCTGCGGCTGGTCCTCGCTGAGCGGGTTGGCCACCTTGACCGCGGGACGGCGCGGGTCCTCGGGCGCGAGCATCAGGCTGTCCGCCTCGCCCGCGGGGGCGAACGGGTCGCTGTGCACCTCGACGAAGCCCGCGTCAGCGAGCGTGCGGGCGACCGCGCGCAGCGTCCGCTGCCGTTCGCTCAGCCCGCGGCCCGCGGTCGCGCGCGGCTGGCGGACCGGTACGTTGCTGTAGCCCTCGAGCCGGATGACCTCTTCCGCGAGATCGGCCGGATCGGTCAGGTCGGGGCGCCAGGACGGGGGCGTGACCAGCAGGTTCATGTGCTGGCGGTCGAGCTTGCCGTGGTCCTGGGGGGCCGGCCCTCCGGCCCGCCAGGGAGCGACGGACGGCGGCGCGGCGGCGGGGGCGGAGCGCACCTCGCAGCCCACCTCCTGAAGCCGGGCCACCACCGTGTCCATGCCGTAGACGACGCCCGCGACCTGGTCCGGGTAGCCCGCCGCCATCTCGATCGTCACCGGTGCCACCGGTACCTGCGCGTGGGTGACGCCGGGCACGATCGCCGCGCCGCCGAGGGTCGCGAGCAGTGCGGCCGCCCGCTCGGTCGCCCGCGGCGGCAGCTCGCGGTCGGTGCCGCGCTCGAACCGGTAGGACGCCTCGGAGTGCAGCCGGTGCCGGCGGGCCATCTTCGCCGTTCCGGTGTCGCTGAAGTGCGCGCCCTCGATGACGATGTCGGTCGAGTCGTCGTCGATCTCGGTGGCGAGGCCGCCCATCGTGCCCGCCAGCGAGATCGGGCCGCTGTCGTCGGTGATGAGGATGTCGGCCGCGTCGAGCTTGCGGGTGACGTGGTCCAGCGTGGTCAGGGTCTCCCCTGGCCGTGCCCGCCGGACCACGACCGGCCCGCGCAGCTTGGACCGGTCGAAGGCGTGCAGCGGCTGCCCGAGTTCGAGCATCAGGTAGTTGGTCACGTCGACGGCGAGCGAGACCGAGCGCATGCCGCAGCGGGCCAGCCGGACCGCCATCCACAGCGGCGTGCTCGCCCGCGGGTCGAAGCCGCGGACCTCGCGCAGCACGAAGCGGTCGCACGCGGTCGGATCGGCGATCTCAGCGGGCCACGGGGCTGCACCGTCGCCGCCCGCGCCGTCGCCGCCCGCGCCGTCGCTCAGCGCATCGGCGCCGAGGCCGGAGGCGTCCTCGCCGGGTACGAACGTCAGCGCGGGGTCGGTGTACGGCACCCGGTACGCGCTGGCCAGCTCGCGCGCCACTCCCCTGACGGACACCGCGTAGCCCCGGTCGGGGGTGACGGTGATCTCAAGGACGTCGTCGCGCAGCCCCGCGTAGGCGGTGAAGTCGACGCCAAGCGGCGTGTCAGGCGGCAGGATCAGGATGCCGGCGTGGTCTTCGCCGATGCCGAGCTCGTCGACGGCGCAGATCATCCCCTCGGAGACCCGGCCGTACTTCTTCGCCGCGGTGATCTCGAAGCCGCCGGGCAAGGTGGCGCCGACGGCGGCGAACGCCACCCGGTCGCCCACGCTGAAGTTGACGGCACCGCAGATCACGCCCGTGAGCGTGTCCGGTTCCGCGGTCAGCTCCGCGTCGCTGACCGCGACCCGGCAGTAGCGGATCGGCTTCTTGAACTCAGTCAGTTCCTCGATGCTGATCACCTGGGCGGTGACCACGCCGTGCACGTCGTGGCCGACCTGCTCGACCGCCTCCACCTCAAGGCCGGCCTGCGTCAGGCGGCGGCCCACCTCGAGAGCGTCGTAGGGCTCGGGGACCGGCGCGTACTCGCGCAGCCAGGAAACAGGTAGTCGCATTTCGCTAGATCTCCGTCCCGAATGCCCGGCTGAACCGCACGTCGCCGTCGTAGGTGTCGCGGATCTCGTTGATCCCGTTGGCCAGCATGAGCGAGCGCTCGATGCCGAGCCCGAACGCGAACCCGCTGTAACGGTCGGGATCGATACCGCAGGCCACCAGCACCCGCGGGTTGACCATGCCGCAGCCGGCGATCTCGATCCAGCCCTGGCTACGGCACACACGGCACGGCTCGGCGCCCGGCTTGGTCGACTCGCCCCGGCAGACGTGGCATTCCATCGACACGTCGGCCGACGGCTCGGTGAACGGGAAGTAGTCCGGCCGCAGCCGCGTCCGGAGGCCTGCGCCGAACAGCGCGTCGACGAACGCCTGGATCGCGCCGCGCAGGTCGGCCATCGTCAGCCCCTCGTCCACCGCCAGGCCCTCGATCTGGTAGAAGACCGGCAGGTGGGTGGCGTCCAGGGCCTCGTTCCTGTACACCTTGCCCGGGCTGACCACGTACAGCGGCAGCGGCCTGGTCAGCAGCGAGCGGATCTGCACCGGCGAGGTGTGGGTCCGCAGCACCATGCCGGACCTGGTGCCCGCGGGCGAGCCGTCAGGCGGCGCGATGAACAGGGTGTCCTGCATCTCCCTGGCCGGGTGGTCAGGCGGGATGTTCAGCGCGTCGAAGTTGTACCACTCGGCCTCGGCCTCCGGCCCCTCGGCGACCTCGTAGCCCATCGCGACGAACACGTCGGACAGCTTGTCGGCGAGCATGGAGACGGGGTGCCTGGCCCCGGCGACCGCGCGGTCGTAGGGCAGCGTGACGTCGACCCGCTCGGTGACGAGCACCTGCTCGTCGCGGTCGCGCTCAAGCTGCTCCTGACGCTCGGCCAGCGCCTGCCTGACGGCGGCGGTGGCGGCGCCGACCCGGCGGCCCGCGTCGGCTCTGGCCTGCGGCGGCAGCGCGCCGATCTCGGCCCGCGCCAGGGACAGCGGCGCGCGGTCGCCGGCGTGCGCGATCCTGGCTTCCTTCAGCTCGTCCAGGGTCACCGCGGCGGCGATCGCGGCCAGCGCCGCCTCGGTCGCGCGGTCGACCTCTTCTGCTGTCAAGGCGGTCACCTCGACCGGATCGTAATTTTTATTAGGTGCGGACATCTTTCGCTTCCTAGAGGTCGTCAGCCAGCTGGAAGGTCCGCGGCGGTGCAGGTTGGGATTATCCCGAACGGAGTGGGCCGACTCTATCCAGCAGTCATGACCCTACCGGGGTTGTCAGCCGCACCGCGCTCGCGCCCTCGTCGCGGACCCGTGCACGCAATCGCCCGCGTGACCCGCTCGCCGCGGCGTCACGACGTGACGCCTGTCAGGCGATGGGGGTGCCCGCGGGCACGGTAAATCGGAACTCGGCGCCGCCGCCAGGTGCGCGCGCCACGGCGATATCGCCGTTCATCGCCTCGATGAGGCCCTTGACGATGTACAGGCCGAGGCCAGTGCCGCCGCGCCGCTTGCCCCGCCAGAACTGGCGGAACACCCGCAGTGCCATCTCAGGCGGAATGCCCTCGCCCTGGTCGCGCACGGACACGGTGACGGCCTCGGCCTGCTCACCGGTTGCCGCCGCGCGCTGTATCACGATCGTCACGATACCAGCCCCGTGCCTGACCGCGTTTTCCACCAGGTTGCCGAGGATCTGGTCGACTTTGTCCGCGTCGAGCCAGGTCTCAGGCAGGTCGAGGGCGGCCTCGAGGCGGAACTTGTCCTCCGACTCACCCGAGGCGACCCGGCCGGCGATGATCTTGCGCGCCCGCTCGGGGACGTCGACCAGCTGCCGCCGGACTTCCATACGGCCCGACTCGATGCGGGAGACGTCGAGCAGCTCGGTGATCAGCCGGGTGACCCGGTCGGCGTCGGCGTTGACCGTCTCGAGCATGACCCGCTTCTGGTCGTCGCTGAACCGCGACCACTTGGCAAGCAGCGTCGCGGTGAAGCCCTTCACCGACGTCAGCGGCGCGCGCAGCTCGTGCGCGACGGTGGAGACGAGCTCCGCCCGGCTGCGCTCGAGCCGGGCGCGCTGCTGCGCGCCGCGCAGCGTGATGACCAGGCGACGGACGGGGCCGGAGCGGTCGTCGCGCACGTAACCGACCGAGACGAGCAGCTCGGTGCTCTCGCCGGGTGACGCCCCGCCGTAACCGCCCGCGGGGCCGTCGCCGAGGAACAGGCTGCGCTCCGGGTGCCTGGTCCTGGTGGCCAGGCCGTGGTACGGGTCGACGCACATCCACCAGTCGCGGCTGTCGTCGTCCCTGAACGGCAGCACGTCGTAGACGTACTTGCCGATCGCCTGCTCGGCCGCGATGCCGGTGAGCCGGACAGCGGCCCGGTTGAAGACCACCACGCGCCCCGCGTCGTCGGCCACCACCAGCCCGTCGGGCAGGTCGTCGGCGGTCATCGGGCGGGCGGTCACCGGGTGGACGCTGGGAGACGCCTGCGCAGACGGCACGACCGGTCCGGCCGACGGCGTGCCGCCGGCACGCACGGATCCGCCAGACTCCGGCTGAGCCGGTCTGTTGTCCTGCACGCTTTATGCGCCTCCGTCCAAGCTGGGGGTTGCTCCGGGAACCGGGCTTCGGCTAGTCGGCCGGATTCACGGTGCGGGTGACGGAATGTGATCAGACTCTAGCGCGTTTGCCCGTCGTTGCGACAGTACCCCCGCTTCGGGATTTCGCTACGTCATAGCGCAAATACCCTATGCAAGGGATTGATGAACCATCAATAAGAGCGCAACGCGATGTAATCATAATGGCTCGGACCGCATGCGATAACAGCGCGGCGGAGCGCGGTGACTGTGCTCGCTGGGATTGTGCTCGCTGGGATTGTGCTCGCTGGGATTGAGCGGAGGCGTAGAGGCACACCGCCGCCGCGGTGGCGAGGTTGAGCGACTCCGCGCGGCCGTAGATCGGCACCGCGACCGACTCGTCGGCCAGCGCGAGCAGGTCGGCGGGCAGGCCCCAGGCCTCGTTGCCGAACAGCCAGGCGGTCGGCCCGGCTAGGGCTTCCCGTGTCCCCGGGTCGTCGAGTGTCGCCGTGCCCCGGCCGTCCGCCGCGAGGATCCGCAGGCCAGCGGCTCGCAGCTGAGCGGACGCGGTCTCCAGCCGGGCGCCCGCCACGACCGGCAGGTGAAACAGGCTGCCCGCGCTTGCCCGCACGCACTTGCCGTTGTACACGTCAACCGAGGCGTCGGCGAAGATCACCGCATCCGCGCCCGCCGCGTCCGCCGCCCGCAGCACAGTGCCCGCGTTGCCCGGGTCGCGGACGTTGGCGAGCAGCGCGACAAGCACCGGCTTGCCCTTAGTTACCTGGTCAAGCGGCACGTCCACGAAATCGCAGACCGCGAGTAGGCCCTGCGGGGTGACGGTTTGCGCGAGCTCGCTCATCACCTCGCCGCTGACCAGCTGAACATCGACGCCAGCGTCCTCGGCCCGCTCGACCAGGTCCGCGTGCCTGGTCTGGGCGGGCGCGGTGACGAACAGGCCGCTGACGCCCGCGCCCGAGGCCAGTGCCTCGGAAACGGCTTGCGGGCCTTCCGCGAGGAAGGCCCGCTCACGCTGGCGCAGCGCCCGCTTGGTAAGCCGCCGCGCGGCCTTAAGCCGTGCCGTGCTGACGCTTGCGTACATCAGTTGTTATCCCCCAGGAAGGAGGAAATTCGCCGATTAACGTGAAACCGCCATTCGTTCGGGATGATTGCTTTCATCCAGCGCAAACCGAACCTTTTCATCCGCCGGTCCGGCCGCACTCGAATGCCGCCGGCCACCGGCAGCGGCTAGGTGCCCGCTGGATCAGGCTGCCGCGCTGACGGTCTCGGGGAGTGCCGCGCGCGCCACCTCGACCAGGGCGGCGAAGGCCGCCGGATCGGTGACCGCGAGGTCGGCGAGAACACGGCGGTCGACCTCGACGCCTGCTGCCTTGAGACCCTGCACGAAGCGGTTGTAGGTCAGGCCGTTCGCGCGTGCGCCGGCGTTGATGCGCTGAATCCAGAGCCTGCGGAAGTTGCCCTTGCGGTCCTTGCGGTCGCGGTAGGCGTAGGTCATCGAGTGGAGGACCTGCTCCTTGGCCTTGCGGTAGAGCCGGGACCGCTGGCCCCGGTAGCCCTTCGCCCGCTCGAGGACAACCTTGCGCTTCTTCTTGGCGTTAAGCGAGCGCTTGACGCGTGCCATCGTTCAATCTCCCTCTGGGCTGCGGTTACATGACTCGGCTGCTGCCGTGGGCTACGGCTACTTGCCGAGCAGTCGCTTGATCTGGCGGGTGTCGGCCTTGGCCAGCTGGACCTCGCCGGTGAGCCGGCGGGTGTGGCGCGAAGACTTGTGCTCGAGCAGGTGGTTCATGTTGGCCCGCAGCCGCATCACCTTGCCTGAGCCGGTGACTTTGAACCGCTTGGCGGCGCCGCTGTGCGTCTTCATCTTCGGCATGGTCGCCGTCGTCTCCTCGTTCGTTGCCGCCCGAAGGCAGCGATTTCCTCGCGGAGCGGCCCCGCACTGCGTGTGCGGGGCCGCCTCGCCCAATCCCCGTTACCGGGGCAAATCTCTACGCGTCGGTCTGCGCCGGCGCTTCGACCGCGGCTTCTGCCTCGGCGGCCGGAGCCGTGGTCTCTGCCTCGGCCGGAGCCGTCGCCTCACCGCGCGGGCTCGGCACGGGGCGCGACTGCGCCGGGGCCGGCGCGGGCTTCGCCTTGGGCTCGACCGGACGCCGGTGCGGGCCGATCACCATGATCATGTTCCGGCCGTCCTGCTTGGGCTGCGCCTCGACGAAGCCAAGCTCGGTGACATCGTCCGCGAGTCGCTGCAGCAGACGGAAGCCGAGCTCAGGACGGGACTGCTCACGGCCACGGAACATGATCGTCACCTTGACCTTGTCGCCCGCCTTGAGGAACCGCTCGACGTGGCCCCTCTTGGTGCCGTAGTCGTGCGGGTCGATCTTCGGGCGGAGCTTGATCTCCTTGACGATCGTGTGGGTCTGGTTCTTGCGCGATTCCCGCTCCTTGAGCGCGGTCTCGTACTTGAACTTCCCGTAGTCCATGAGCTTACATACCGGGGGCCGCGCGGTCGGGGCAACCTCGACAAGGTCAAGGTCAGCCTCCTGGGCCAGGCGGAGTGCCTCGGTGATCGAGACAATCCCGATCTGCTCGCCCTTGGCTCCGACTAGCCGGACTTCGGGGGTGCGGATCCGATCGTTGATACGCGTTTCGGCGCTGATGTGACCTCCACAGGTTCACCGTGTTCTGCCGTCACCGGCCTTTCCGGCGGCGGCGCTGCCTTCGTGACCAGGGCCAAACGAGAAAAGCCCCGCCAGGCACCTTGTGCCGCGGGGCTACCACACACGCGGCGCCGTATCACCAGCAAAACTGGGATGAGCGCCGCACTTACCCGCCGACGCGAACGCCGGCCAGGTGGGAGGTGGCCCTCCGCTTGCACGCCAGGCACGAGTGCCAGGCTGGTCACAGACAAGCGTAACAGCAATCGGGGGCGGTGTGGTATTCCGGGCCGAGACTTGCCGGCCGCCCGGGCGCTTGTTGCTGTTATCCGGCGGTCGGCGCGGCTGAAGCATGATCGTGGATAGGTCTGTACACCCGGATGTATAAAACTATCCACGATCCGGTGGTCGCGGGATGATGGTGGATCGTTAGGAGCATCCTGGGCCTCCTAACGATCTGCCATCTGCGGATTGCGGGGGCCACTCGCTCGCGAGGACCGACATGACGGTGGCGTCGACCCACTCGCCGTTGTAGCGCAGCGACTCGCGCAGCACGCCCTCGGCCGTGAAGCCGGCTTTCTCGTAGGCGCGCCGGGCCCTCGGGTTGAACGCGTAGACCTCGAGCGAGATCCGGTGCAGGCCCAGCCGTTCGAAGCCGTACCCGACGATCAGCCTGGTCGCCTCCGTGCCGAGGCCGCGGTCACGGCCGCGCGGCCCGATGAAGATACGGAAGTTGCAGCTCTCGTTCCCGGGATCCCAGTCGTTGAGGACCGCCTCGCCCACGCACTCGCCGGTCGCCTTGTCGGTGACCGCCAGGTCGAGCCGGTCGGGCTGGTCGTTGCGTGACAGCAGCCAGTCCCGCGCGAGCCGCTCTTCCTCCGGTGTCGGCGGCGCCAGCGCCGTCGCCTCGTCGTGCACGCTGCCGGTCAGGATCCGGGCCTCGGGGTCGAGCATGGCCTCGCGCATGGCCGGCAGGTCGTGCTTGCTGAACGGGCGCAGGATGGCGAGCGCGCCGGTCAGCACCGGCTTGACGGCGAAGCCGGCGCTCGCCCTGGTCGGGCTGCCCGCGGCGCCGCGCCCGCCGTCAGTTGACGACACGGTTGCGGAAGGTGCGGACCGCCAGCGTGCCGAAGACCACGGTCCCGCCGATGAGCGCGACCAGGATCGCCCACAGGGGCATGTGACCCAGGTTCGGCGTCAGCGCTGCCCGCAGGCCCTCGGTCATGTAGACCATCGGGTTGACCAGCACGATGATCTGCAGCCACCGGATCACGTGCAGGGCGGACCACGGGTAGTACACGCAGCCGAGCATCGTCAGCGGCAGCAGCACGACCGCGAAGATCATCTGCACCTTGCGCGGGTCGACCACCGTCCCCAGGTACAGGCCGAGGGAGGCGGTCAGCGTCGCCGCGAACACCATCACCACGATGAGCAGGAACCAGTTCGTCACGTGAATGTGCGGGCCCTGGCCTGGGGCATGCACCCAGTACACGACGGGGAAGACGATGGCGGCGCCGATGAACGCCTGGATCGCGCCCGCGGTGATCTTCTGGACCGCCAGCACGCTGATCGGGACGGGCGCCAGCGCCCGGTCCTCGATCGTGCGCTGCCAGGAGAACTCCATGACCAGCGGCATCGTGGTCCCGAACATGCCCTGCATGAGGAACATCGAGCCCATCAGGCCCGGCACCAGGATCGTGGAGAACGTCACCGCGCCCGCGCCCGCGCCCGCTCCGGCGGAGGAGAACCCGCTGCCGATCTTGGGCAGCACGTAGGCGAAGACGAACGCGAACAGCAGCGGCTGCATGACCGCGCGGATGAAGGTGGACGGTGCGTTGCGGCCGAGGACGCGGAACTCGCGCGCCATCATCGCGCCGAACGTCTTGAGCAGCGTCGGCTGCGGCACCGGGGCGTCGCTGATCAGCGCGGCGATCGACGCGGCGACGTGCTCGCCGCCGCTGGAGGTCGTCCCGATGTCAGCCGGATGGACGGTGGTGGCCATGGTCGTCTACTCCCGGTACTCGCGGCCGGTCAGGGCGAGGAAAGCGGTCTCAAGGCTGGGCTTGGCGGCCGAGGCGTCGCGGACGTGCAGGCCGTTGTCGGTGCCGACGCTCACCAGGCTGCCGAGCAGCCCCTCGGCGTCGCTGCTGAACACCCGGATCTGGTCACCCGCGGCTTCCACGCTCGTGACACCGGGCCGCGTGGCCAGCCCGGCCCGCTCGACCAGCCCGTCGGGCACGGGCTCCTCGAAGCGGACGGTGACGATCGTCTGCGCGCCCGAGTCGGTCAGCAGCGCGTCCACGGTGCCCTCGGCGAGGACCTGGCCGTGGTCGACGACCGCGATCCGGTCGCACAGCGCCTCTGCTTCTTCCATGTAGTGCGTGGTCAGCAGGATCGTCTGGCCCTGGTCGTGCAGCACCTGAAGGATGTCCCACAGGTTGACCCTGGTCTGCGGGTCGAGGCCGGCGGTCGGCTCGTCAAGGAACAGCACGTCGGGCTGGTGCACCAGGGCCCGGGCGATCATCAGGCGACGGGCCTGGCCGCCTGATAGCTGGTCGGCCATCGCGTTCTTACGGTCAGACAGGCCGAACGCGTCGATAAGCTGCTCCGCGCGCCGGGCGGCGACGCTCTTGGGCAGGCCGAAGAACCGGCTGCGGTAAGCCAGGTTCTCGGTCACGGTGAGCTGCATGTCCAGCGTGTTGTTCTGGGTGACGACGCCGATCCGCCGCTTGACCGCGACCGGGTCGCGGGTGACGTCGTACCCGGCTACCCAGGCGTGACCGCCGGTCGGGGCGGCGAGCGTGGTGAGCATGCCGATCGTGGTGGACTTGCCCGCGCCGTTCGGCCCGAGGAGGCCGAAGAACTCTCCCTGCGGGACGTCGAGGTCGATGCCGCGGACGGCGTCCACGTCGCCCCGGCTTGACTTGTAGGTCTTCCGCAGCCCCTCGGTCCTGATCGCGGCCGACTGGTCCGGCGAATCAGGGCTGGCGGGCCGCGTGCTGGTGGCGGTCACGCGCCGCGCTCCTCTCCCATGAGCTTGCTCAGGTGGTCGATCATCTGAATGAAGAACCTCCGGACGACAGCTTCGTCGTCGCTGTCAACGAAGTCGAATGCTTTACGCCACGAGACGGACGCCTGGGAAACGTAGTAGGTGATGACGGCCCGGCCCGCGTCGGTGATGTAGAGCCGGACCACCCGGCGGTCGGTGTCGTCCGCCCGGCGCTGCACGAAGCCGTCCCGCACCAGGGTGTTCACTACCGAGGTGAGCGTGCCGGGGCTGGACCAGAGGCGGTCCGCGACCTCGCTCGCTTTCAGGCCGTCGTCGCTCATCAGAATCCGGAGCACGCCGAGCCCGGACAGACTCAGTTTCAGGCCGGCCGCCCGGACGATGTCCTGCGCGTAGGCGCCCATCAGCTTCGTGGCCGACAGCATCAGCGCCTGCAGCGGTGCGCTGTCAGGAAGGCTGGCCGCGTCCTGGGGCCAGCCCCACTTGACGGCATCACTGCGCTCCGCGGCTGACATACCGCCAGTATCACGCGAATGATGTTTGAGGTCAAATAGTTTGATCTCAAATAAGTTGGCGGAGCCGGCCCGCGTCGCTGATCGCGTCGATCTCGACGATGCGGCCGCCGGCCACGGTGAAAGCCATCAGCGAGAACGGCCGACCGTCGAGCGTGACCAGCACTCCGGCCGCGCCGTTGACCACCGCGGGCCTGACCTGGGCGGCGGGGTTGGCGAAGGTGACGGCGCGACGGGCGACCGCCTCGGCTCCCTGGACGAAGACGGTCGCCCGCGGGTTGGCCGCGCCGCCGTCGGCCCGCAGCACTACCCCGGGGTCGAGCAGCGCGACGAGACCGTCGAAATCGCCGCCGCGGGCGGCGGCGAAGAACGCGTCGACCACCCGCCGCTGGGCCGGCAAGCCGGCGTCGGGCCCGGTCGCCCTGGCGGTCACCCGGCGGCGCGCCCGGCTCGCCAGCTGCCTGGCGGCGGCCGGCGACCGTCCGGTGATCTCGGCGATCTCGTCAAAGGCGAAGCCGAACAGGTCGTGCAGCACGAACGCGACCCGCTCGGCCGGGCCCAGGGTGTCGAGCACCACGCTGAGCGCCAGCCCCACCGCGTCCGCCAGCAGCGCCTCGTCTTCCGGGCTGGGCTCGCCGCCGTAGGAGATCACCGGATCGGGAACACGGGCACCGACCGGGACCTCCCGGCGTGAGCTCCTCGACTGGAGCTGGTTCAGGCAGACGCGAACCAGGACAGTGGTCAGCCAGCCGCCCAGGTTGCCGATCTCGGCGGCTTCTGACCTGGCCAGTCGGATCCAGGTGTCCTGCACCGCGTCCTCGGCCTCGGGCAGCGAGCCCAGCATCCGGTAGGCGACCGCGCGCAACCGGACCCGGTGCCCGGCGAACTGCTCGGCCAGATCCCGCTGCTCATCGGCTGGCGCGCCCATCGGCTCATTCTCCATCGGTCACATTTCCCTGCTCTCGCCTGACATACACAGTGACCGGCCACGTTCGGCCGATGTGACATGCCGATGTGACACGAGGAGAAAATCATGGAACCCCGCATCACCAACCCCGCGATGTCCGTACCAGGCGCGATGGACGCGCTGCAGGCCCTGTCCGCCGCCGCCAGCGCGGCGGCCAGGGCCGCCGGGCTGCCGCCGACGACCGCCGAGCTCGTCAACCTGCGGGCCAGCCAGATCAACGGCTGCGCGGTCTGCCTCGACATGCACTCACGCGGCGCCAGGAAGGCGGGCGAGACCGACGAGCGGCTGCACACCCTCGCCGCCTGGCGGGACTCGCCGTACTTCAGCGGGGCCGAACGGGCCGCGCTCGCGCTGACCGAGGCGGCCACCCGGCTGGCGGACCGGGCCAACCCCGTCCCCGACGATGTTTTCGCCGCGGCGGCCAAGCATTACGACGAGCCCGCGCTGGCCGCCCTGGTCGTGAGCATCGCCGCGATCAACGCCTGGAACCGGCTTAACGTCGCCACCGGCCAGGTGGCGGGCCAGTGGACCGAGCAGTGGGCCTGACAGCCGTCTAGCGACGGGCGGGCCGTCGCAGCAGGCCCCATGTCACCAGCGCGAAGAGGGCGGCCAGCACCAGCTGAAGGACCATGCTGGCCGCCCAGGCGTGCGCCGAGTGATTCCACAGCGGGTCCGGGGTGCTTCCAGGCGGCGGCGGGGTGACGTGGTTGAGGTCGATGGTCGACGCGATGGCCGCGAAGCCCCAGCGAGACGGGGTCAGCCAGGCGAGCTGCTGCAGGCCGGCGCTGCCGTTGAGGCGGATGACGCCGCCGCTGAGGACAACTTCCACCAGCACCGTAACGACGAGGAGGGGGAGGGTCTTATCGGAGGTGTTGACCGCGGCCGAGATGAGCAGGCCGACGGTCATCGAGGCGATGGCGAGGACGGCAACGCCCAGCATGATCTCAGCGAGCGGGACGGAAGTCAGCACGCCCCGCGGCGGCATGGGGCGGCCGGCCAGGCCGATGGCGACGAGCACGACCGACTGGACGGCGCTGATGACTCCCAGCACAGCGATCTTGGAGGCGAGGTAGGCGGCGGGCGACAAGCCGGCCGCACGTTCCCTGCTGTAGATCGCCCGTTCCTTGACCAGCTCCCTGACCGCGTTGGCGACGCCGATCAGGCACGCGCTCATCACCAGGATGAGCAGCAGCTGGATGGCAAGGCCATTGCTCGGGCCTGTTAGGCCGCCGGCGTCAGGGATGGCCCTGATGAGGCCGCCGAGGATGACGGGGAGCAGCGCGATCACCCCGACGTAGTTCCGGTCGGAGGCGATGACCGCACAGTACCGGCGGACCAGGGTGGACAGCTGGGCGACCCGGCTCGCCGGGCGGGGCGGCAACGCGGTGACCGCCGGGACCGCGCTGCCGCCGGGCCGCGCCTGGGCCGTACCCAGAGCCTGCGCTGGACCGCCGATGTAGCGGGCGTAGTAGGCGGAACGGCGGTAGTCAGCGGCCCAGTCGCGCTCTGGTTGCGCCTCAAAGTCCTGAAAGACCTCGGCCCAGCCGTCGCGGCCGAAGTGGCGCAGCCCGTCGGCCGGGGTGCCGAAGTAGGCGATCTTGCCACCTGGCACCAGGACCAGCAGCCGGCCGCAGCTGCCGAGGTTCGCGACGCTGTGCGTGACCACCATGACGGTGCGGCCGTCGCCTGCGAGCTTGGCGAGCATCTCCATGACCGACTTGTCCAGCCCCGGGTCGAGTCCTGAGGTGGGCTCGTCGAGGAACAGCAGGCTCGGCTTGGTGAGCAGTTCGAGTGCCACGTTGACACGTTTCTGCTGGCCGCCGGAAAGGCTGCCGGTGCGGGTGTCGGCATGCCGCGACATGGACAGCTCGCCCAGGACCTCATCGACGCGGCTGGCACGTTCGGCCGGACTCGTGTCCTGCGGGAACCGGAGTTCGGCGGCGTAGGACAGGCCACGACGAGCCGAGAGCTGCGTGTGCAGGATGTTCTCCTGCGGGACCAGGCCGATACGGTGCCGCAACTCGGCATAGTTGGCGTACAGGTCGCGGCCGTCATAGAGCACGCTGCCGCTGGTGGCGGGGCGCATCCCGGTCAGCGCGCCGAGCAGAGTCGACTTGCCAGCGCCGCTCGGGCCGATGACGCCGAGCAGGCAGCGTTCGGGGAGGGGAAAGGACACGTCGTCGAGCAGCACCTTCCCTCCCGGCAGGGTCACCGTCAGCCCGCGCGCGTCGAGCAGCGCGCCCCCAGCCGGGTCGAACTCCTGAAGCTCGTCACCAGCCAGCCGGAACATGGTCGCGCCGATGCCGATCAGGTCGGCCTCGGTGACAATCTCGGTGGTAATCCGCTGGCCGTTGACGAAGGTGCCGTTATGACTGCCGGCGTCCGTGAGCTGGAAGCGCCCGCCGCCGAGACCGCGCAGTTCGGCGTGCCTGCGCGACACCTTCAGGTCTGCGATGACCACGTCGTTGTCGCCGCCCCGGCCGATGTGCAGTACCCGGTCGAGCACCCGGGTGACTCCCGTGGGCTGCCTGGCCTGACCCGGGTAGCCCGGCCACAATGCGGTGGCGGGATGCGTGGCGGGCGCCGGACCGGCGCCAGGCAGACCGGCCGGGCCGGCTCCAGGGATCGAGCAGGACAGCAGCGGGCCGTCCTCCGGGTGCCCGAGCCGGACCTGGACAGACCCGGTGACCTGCATACGGCGGACAGGGAGGCCGCCGGAGAATGTGCCGTTGGTGCTGCCCGCGTCCCGCAGCAGCCACTGCCCGGCGACCGCGAGCAGCTGGGCGTGCTGCCAGGAGACCACGGGCGCGTCAACCGGGATGTCCGCGTCCGGATCCCGGCCGATCCGGTAGACCCGCCCAGGCGTCAGGGTGACCTCGCCGCCCTGTCCGCGCACGACCAGCGGCGGGGCATCGCCTGGCCCGTCGACGGATTCGCCGTCGAGCCCGACGGTGCCGGGCTCACCCTCCGAAGACGCTGCTTCTGGTGCCGTCATGTGCGCGCTCCGCTTGGTTCTGGTGAGCTCTCGGGACTGTAGGCCGGTAACCCCGAGACGTTCTCGAGTCTGATCTTCTGGCCGATGGCGGCGCGGGGCAAGCGGTTGCCGGGTACCAGCACCTCCTAACGCCGGTTCCTGCGGGCGTACAGCCACACAGTCGCGGGGATCAGCACCGTCAGCAGGACAAGCGACCAGGCCGCCGACGCCGCTTCGGGGTGACGCATGGGCCAGGCCGCGATCGCGGCCGCCGGATCAGGGTTGCCGAGCAGCTGACGGCACGCGGCCGCGAGGATGCTGACCGGGTTCCAGTCAGCGACCGCCTGCAGCCAGCCGGGCATCGCCGTCGTCACGATGAACGCGTTCGAGGTCAGCGAGAGCGGGACGATCACGGTCAGCCCGACCGCGTGCGCTGCCTCGGGGCCGCGGGCGAGGATGCCCACGCACGCCCCGGCCCAGGCCGCGCAGTAGCCGAACAGCAGGGCGAGCGCCGCCGCGGCGACGATGCCCTCCGGGGTGCCGTGCGCCCGCCAGCCGACCGCCAGTCCCGTCCCCGCGGTAACGACGCTGGCGATGACGGTAGTGACAAGATCGGCGAGGGTCCGCCCTACGATGACGGCCGCCCGCGACATCGGCAGTGACCTGAGCCGGTCGACGAGCCCGGTGGTCTGGTCGACCGACATGCTGATGGCCGCTCCCTGCACGGTGGCCCCCATGTTCACGGCGACGACGCCGGCGATGAGGTAATCCCGGTAATTCCCGCCGCCCGGCAGCTTGATCGCGCCGTCGAAGACGTAGCTGAACAGCAGCACGAGGACGACCGGCTGCACGGTGACGTTCAGCAGCTGTTCCGGCGTGGCGGCGATCCGCGCGACCGCCCGCCAGGTGAGCACGCTGACATCGCTCAGCACCCAGCCCAGCGAGCGGGCCGCACCGGGCAGCCAGCTTCTTGCGATCGGTGGCGCGGACGCCGCGCCTGGATCAAGCGGGATCGGGGCGGCGTCTGCCAGCGAACTCACGAACGTCCTCCGGTTAGCGCGAGGAACACGTCATCGAGCGACGGGGTTCGCACGCTGATGTCGTCGGCGCGGATTCCCGTGGCGACCAAGGCCAGGACGGCGTCGGCGACGAGCCCGGGGCGCGGGAGCACCGGCAGTTCGAGGCCGTGCCCAGCGGTCAGCGGTCTGGCCGGGCCTGCGGCGAAGCAGGCGAGCGTCGCCGCCACCGTCGACAGCGGTGCGTCTGCGGCGACAGCCACCCGCAGCCAGGACGTGCCGGCCGCGGCCTTGAGCTCGCCCGGAGTTCCCTCGACAGTGACCCGGCCGCCGTCGATGACACAGACCCGGTCGGCAAGCCGGTCCGCCTCTTCCAGGTACTGGGTCGTCAGCAGCAGCGTGGTCCCGCCCGCGACCAGGTCCGTGATGATCACCCACAGGGCGAGCCTGCTGGCGGGGTCGAGGCCGGTGGTCGGCTCGTCAAGGAACAGCACCCGCGGCTGGATCAGCAGGCTCGCCGCCAGGTCGAGGCGGCGGCGCATCCCGCCGGAGTAGCCGCGCACGGGCCGGCCGGCCGCCGCGTCAAGGCCGAAAATACTGAGCAGGTGAGCCGCGCGGTCCCGCGCCTGCCGCCTGCCCATCCGGGACAGCCGTCCGAGCATGACCAGGTTAGCCCGGCCCGTCAGGCACTCGTCCACCGAGGTGTGCTGACCCGCCAGGCCGATGCTGCGGCGCACGGACGCGCCGTCGGTCGCTATGTCATGGCCCGCCACCCGGGCATGGCCGGCGTCAGGGCGCAGCAGCGTGGTCAGCACACGGACGACGGTTGTCTTACCCGCCCCGTTCGGCCCGAGCAGGCACGTAGTGGTACCCGCGGGAACAGACAAGTCAAGACCGCTGAGCGCGCGCGTGCGGCCAAATGATTTGACCAGTCCTCGCGCATAGATAACGGGTGCGGGCACGGGCGGTTCCTCTGCTGGGCGCGAAAGCTCACGGACGGGGAGAATACGATCCGGCCGGGAACAATTCAGACTACGGACGGTGCTGGCAGGTGGCGAGACCCCGCTCAATCCTTATCGACGCCCGGGTGAACGGGATACCGGGCGGGCACGGGCTCGCCCGGTCGGTGCTCGGACTTACCGGCCAGCTTGACGAGCCGTCCGATGGCAGCACCCTCCGGGTACTGGTCAACATTCACCGAAGGCAGCTGTTTTCGCTTGACTCCCTGCCCGGCTACGTAGACGTGATCAATACCGATATCAATCCCGGTGCCGCACACCGCTGCGGAGAACTCGCGATGCTGCTGCGCGCGCTGCGCGCGGCCGTGCTTTACGTACCGTATATGTCTTTCACTCCGCTGCTGCGGACGTGCCCGTTCGTGGTGACGCTGCACGACACCACCCTGGAGAAGGACCGCGGCTACGCCGGGGGGTGGCTGCGCCAGCAGGCCTCGCTGACCGGCACCCGGCTGGTGCTGCGGCACGCGGCGGCGGTCACCGCGCCGAGCAAGGCGAGCCTGGCCGAGATCAAGGCGCGCTACCCGCGGGCACCGCACTCCGTGCTGGTGCCCAACGGGATACACGCGGCCCTTTTCGCCGACGCCGGGATCAGCGCCGTCGCCCGGGTACGCGAGCGCTACCGGCTGCCGGCGGAGTTCGTCCTCGCAGTGGGCGCACACCGGCCGCACAAAAACCACCAGGTCCTGATCCATGCCCTGAGTCATCTTCCCAAGCGGGTGCACCTGGTGCTCGTCGGGTATTTCGACCGGAACTTTCACGATCCGGTGCCCGCGCTGATCGCGAGGCTGGGCTTGCAGGACCGGGTACGACTGATCCCCGAGGTTGATGACGAGCTGCTGCCGGCTTTGTACCAGGCCGCGTCGGCGTTCGCATTTCCTTCCCTGTCGGAAGGGTACGGACTGCCCGCGCTTGAGGCGCTGGCGGCCGGCGTGCCGTCGGCGGTCAGCGACATCCCGGTCCTCGCCGAGGTCACCGGCGGCGCTGCGCTGCTTGTCGCGCCGCTTGACGCACGGGCGTGGGCCAGCTCGCTCAGCGCGCTGCTGCACGACTCCGCGCTCCGCACCAGGCTGAAATCCGAGGGGCGGGCCGTCGCGCGCTCCGCCACCTGGCGCAGCGGCGGGGCCGTCCTCGGCAGGCTGCTGTCCGAGGTGGCCGACGGCCGCCTCCCGCGCTCCGTGCCCGCCCGCGCCTAAGCCGGCGGCAGCGTCGACCGGGCGGGATGCCGCCGCGTAAGCATGCGCTGGTGAAGCGCGGTGCTCCCCTCGGCCACCGCGCAGCGGGCCGGCCAGGCTGCCCGCTGACTACATCCCGGTGAGTAACGCACTTCAAAGTGCGCTCCCCGCATCCGGATGGAGAGCAGCTCTCTATTAGTTCGTGAGCAGTGCAAGTTCGTGAGCAGTGCCAGTTCGCGTGCGGTGCGAGAGCAGCCAGTCCAGCGAGGAGCAGATCATGCGGGCAGCAGTAGTTCGTCACTACGGCGGTCACGAAGCACTGGAGCTGATCGACGTCCCGGTCCCGGCGCCGGGGCGGGGTCAGGTGCGGATCCAGGTCGAGGCCGCCGCCGTCAACCCCGTCGACGTCGCGACCAGGGCGGGCCTGATGAACGCAGCCAGGCCCGGCGTGATCGGCGTGCGCGCGCACGTCGGAATCGGCTGGGATGTGGCCGGGACGGTGGACGCCGTCGGGGACGGCGTCACCTCGTTCACCGCCGGCCAGCGGGTCACCGGGCTGCGGGGCCGGCTCGACCAGCCGCTTGGCGGCTACGCAGACCAGGTCGTGCTCGACGCGGGTGATATCGCGCCCGCTCCGGCTGGCGTCGGCAGTGCTGCCGCGTCGACGCTGCCGCTCAACGGCCTGACCGCCGTCCAGCCCCTGGACGCCCTGGGTCTGGCGGCCGGGCAGACGATCCTGGTGACCGGCGCGGCCGGCGGCCTCGGCGGGTTCGGCGTGGAGCTCGCGGCCATGCGCGGCCTGCGGGTTGTCGCCGCGGCGGCGGAAGGCGACGAGAAGCTCGTGCGCGAGCTTGGCGCCGCCGCGTTCGTGCCGCGCTCGGCCCGCCTCGCCGACGCCGTCCGCGACATTGTTCCCGGCGGGGTGGACGGGGCCTTCGACGCGGCCGTGCT
>DASYAD010000345.1:0-1812 GCA_036501515.1 Trebonia sp.
GGATGGTATCCACGTCGCGGTCATGCCCGGCCTGTGAGCCTCACGGCGAAAGGAACTTTCCCGTCAAATGCCTATCATTGACACCCACGCCCACATCTTCCCCGGCGACTTCGGGCCCGCCCCGGCCGGGTGCGACCCCGCGGCGTGGCCGTCCCTCGAGGACGGCCCCGACGCGGACACCAGGCTGCTCGTCAACGGGCCGATGCGGTTCCCCGCCAAGCGCATCTGGTTCGACGCGGAAAAGCGACTGGAGGCCTCCGCCGCCTCCGGCCTTGACGCCGAGCTGCTGTCACCGTTCCCCGCGCTGCTCAACTACCGCGTACCCGGCCCGCTCGGCCGTGACCTGTGCCGGGTCACCAACGAGTACATCGCGGGCCTGGTCGCCGCCTATCCGGCGAAGTTCTACGGGCTCGGCACGGTCCCGCTCCAGGACCCCGACCTGGGCACCGCCGAGCTGACCGAGATCGCCAAGCTCGGCCTGGCCGGCGTCGAGATCGCCTCGAACATCAACGGGGTGTCGCTGCACGATCCGCAGCTTGACGGCTTCTGGGCGGAGGCCGAGCGCCTGGGCACCGCGGTGTTCATCCACGGCATGCCGGTGCCGTCTGACCGGGTGCCAGGTCCTGCCACCGCGACGTTCGGCGTCGGCGCCGAGGCGTCGCTCGGCGCGGCGTCCGTCATCGCCGGCGGGGTGGCGGAGAAGTACCCGGACCTGAAGATCTCCTTCAGCCACGCAGGCGGCGGGTTCCCGCTGATCCTGACCCGCGCCCAGTGGTTCTGGGGCAGGACGTGGAACGAGGAGCCGCCGCTGCCGGAGCCGGAGCGACCGGAGGCCGCCCCGTGGTTCGCCGAGCACGGCCCGATCGAGCTCGCCCGGCGGTTCTATTACGACTCCCTGGTGTTCGACCGGCGGGCGATCAGGTACCTGGCCGACATGCTCGGCACCGACCGGCTGCTCGTCGGCTCGGATTACCCCGCGATGACCCGCGAGCAGCCTATTGCGCGAACGCTGCGTTCAATGGGACTTTCTGAGGCAGACCTGGACGATGTCCTATGGAACAACTGCTTCCGTTTCCTCGGTATTGACCCGCCAAAGTTATCCTCTTCAACGTGGGCACCACTGTGAGCAGCCTGACTACCTTTCTAGATCCGCTCGAAGACGATGGCGTCTCCCAGCCGTGGACTTCACCAGGAGCGGTCGCCCAGCGACCGCCCCGGTTGCTGCTCACGCTGCTCGGCGACTACTGGTGGCAGCGGACCGAGCCGCTGCCATCGGCCGCCATCGTGGCGCTGCTCGCCGAGTTCGGCGTCAGCGACTCGGCCGCCCGCGCCGCGCTGTCCCGGCTGACCCGCAACGGGCTGCTGGTGACCTCGCGGAACGGGCGGCGCACCTACGTCCAGCTGTCCACCCGCGCCGCCGACGTCCTCGACGACGGCGCCCGCCGCATCTTCTCCTTCGGCGGCCGCCCGTCGCCGTGGGACGGCATGTGGTCCCTGGTCGCGTTCTCGATTCCCGAGGAGCACCGCTCGGCCCGCGACGAGCTGCGCAAGGCGCTGCGCTGGCTGGGCTTCGCCCCGCTCTACGACGGGCTGTGGGTCTCGCCGCGGGATCACGCGGGCGAGGTCATCGGCCGGCTGAACGAGCTGGGCATCACCACCGCGACCGCGTTCCGCGCCACCGCGCTGCCGCTGCCTGGCGGCGGGCCGGTCGGGGCCACCGCCGCGCCCGACATCCCGGCCCGGGCCTGGGACCTGAGCGGGCTGCGGGAGCGGTACGACGAGTTCAACACGTTCGCCGGCCTGCTGCGCGAC
>DASYAD010000346.1:0-5254 GCA_036501515.1 Trebonia sp.
CGTGTACGGCGCGGCCAAGGCCGGCATAGAGCAGTGGGTGCGCGTGGTACGCCGGGAGCGGGCCCGTCGCGGCACGGGTCCGTGGGTGGTCGCGGTCCGCCCGGGCTTTGTCGACTCGCCGTCCCTGCGGAAGGTCGCCGCCCTCGACCCGCACAACTACCCGATAAGCCCGGCGATCCGCGACGGCATCGACAACGCCGAGACCCTGGGGCCTGACGAGGCCGGCCGCCAGATCTGGGCAGCCCTGCCGCCCGCGGGTGACGAGTCCGTGCTGCTGTTTGGCGCGCCGCCCAGTGGTGTCGACGCCAAGGGCGCGCCGAGGCAAGCTGCAGGCTGAAGCCCGCGGGAACCGTCACTGCCGAGGGCTGAGAACCGTCTCCGCGGCCAGCAGTTCGTCGACCTTCTCCGCCGGGAACCCCCAGGCCAGCAGGATTTCCGCTGACTGTGCCCCGGGTGCGGGCGGCGGGCCGGCGATCGCGCCAGGAGTGCGGCTGAACCGGGGCGCCGGCGCGGGCTGGGTGACTCCGAAGGCCTCCACGATGGTGCCGCGCGCCGCGTTGTGCGGATGCCCGCGGGCTTCGCTGAACGTGAGCACGGGCGTCACGCACGCGTCGGAGCCATCGAAATGCTTCGTCCACTCGTCGCGGCTGCGGGTGATGAAGATGTCCGCGAATAGCTTCTTCAGCCGGGGCCAGTTCGCCTGGTCGTCACGGTCGGGCAGATCGACGGCGGACAGGCCGAGTTTGTCCAGCAGCGCCGCGTAGAACTGCGGCTCGAGGGCCGCGACCACGACGTACCGCCCGTCGGACGTCTCGTAGGAGTCGTAGTAAGGCGACCCTCCGTCGCAGAAGTTCACCCCTGGCTGGTCCACCCAGCGTCCCTGCGCGGTCATCGAGTAGATCAGCGTGGTCAGGGACGCGACCCCGTCGGTCATCGCCGCGTCGATGACCTGCCCCGTGCCGGATCGCCGCGCCTCGAGCAGGCCGCAGACGACGCCGAAGGCCAGCATCAGGCCGCCGCCGCCGAAGTCGGCGAGCAGCCCGGGCGGGGTCACTGGCCGGCTCCCCGGCCGCCGCTGCAGCAAGGTCAGCGCGCCGGTGAGCGCGAGGTAGTTGAGGTCGTGCCCTGCCATCTGCGACATCGGGCCCTGCTGGCCCCATCCGGTCATCCGGCCGTAGACCAGCCGGGGATTGCGGGCTAGGCACGCCTCAGGGCCGAAGCCCAGGCGCTCGGCGACCCCTGGCCGGAAGCCTTCGATCAGGACGTCGGCCCGCTCCACCAGCGTCATGAACGCGGCGAGCCCGTCCGGCTGCTTCATGTCGATGATGATGGAGCGGCGGCCGCGGCTGAGCGCGTACTTCTCTGGCAGGGCGGTACGCGTGCCGGGCCGGTCCACCCGGATGACGTCCGCGCCGAAGTCGGCGAGCATCATCGCGGTGTACGGGCCCGCCCCGAGCCCGGCTACCTCGATGACCCGGACTCCGGCCAACGGCCCTGATGGCGGCATCACATCTCCCCGGGGTCGATACCTTTATAGTTTAATAAGTTACTTGTATCATAGAGTATGACCGCGAGGGACCGACAGACACGGCGTACGGAACGGAACTGGGTTGGCTGACAACGGACTGACGGCGGGCGAGCAGGAACGACGGCGGGAGTGGTTCCGCGAGCACTGGGCCAAGGGCGTGCCGTTTAACAAGCACTGCGCCCTTGAGGTCCTGCAGTGGGACGCCGAGGCCGTCGAGGTGTTCCTGCCGTACGCGGACGAGCTCAGCGCGCACGCCGGCATCTTCCACGGCGGGGTGGTCGCGGCCCTGCTCGACACCACGGCCTCGGGCGCGGTGCTGGCCGGCCACGACTTCGCCAAGGGCAGCCGCCTCACCACGATCTCGATGTCCGTTCAGTACCTGTCCGTCGCGCCCGGCGAGGACCTGCTCGCGATCGGACGCTGCACGCGGCGCGGGCGCAGCGTGCATTTCGCCGAGGCGCAGGCCTTCGGCGCCACCTCCCGCAAGGTCGTGGCCACCGGGCAAGTCGCGGTCAACATCGCCGGGGAACGTCCGGGAGCGCCCTGGGGACCTTAGGCGGGCTGAGCGCCCTAGGCGGGGCCGAGCGCCTCGTCGAAGAACGCGATGGCGCGCAGGTGGTAGGCGCGGGCGACGTGGTGCAGGCTGATGTTGTGGCCGCTGGCCCGCTGCCAGGCGAGCTCGACTCGCGGCGATGACGTGAACAGGGCGCCGCAGCCCTCGAGCCCCTCGCACCCGCCTCCCGACGACACGTCGGACTCCGCCCGGGTGATCCGCACGGGCACGGTGATCATAGGCGCGAGGACCGGCGTGGAAACCGGGCATTCGACCGCGTCGATGATCTCCGCCGCCGGGATCGGGCGGATCAGGCGCTCCTCGGCGGCGATCATGCCCGCGTCGAAGGTCCCGTCGGGCCCGTAGAACAGGACGCGCCGGAATGCCCTGCTGTTGTCGGGCAGGAAATCCAGGCTGGCCAGCTGCTGTTTGTCGGCCAGCGCCTCGTCGAAGACGAAGGGCAGTCCCGATATGTCCACCGCGGCGATCGTCCCGGCACGCGCGGACGCGGCCATGTGCAGGGCGAGCACGGCGCCCATGGAATGGCCGATAAGGAAGACGGCGGCGCCGGTATCGCCGCCGGCCCGGAGCGTGTCGATGAGGTCGAAAACGATCGCCGCCTGGCGGTCCGCCCGCACGCTGTCCCCGACGAGGCCGTGCGAGGCGCCATATCCGGGCCGGTCGATCGCGACGACCCGGTATCCCAGCGCCGGCCCCAGGGTGAGCAGCGACGCGGCGGGATCCAGCGGATGATCCCAGTAGTCGGCGCTGTAGCCGCCGCCGTGGAGCGCCACGATCGTCGCCCGCGGCGCGCCGGCGGGACGGGTGTCTGTGCCGGACAGCCGCTGTCCCCTGACCTCCCAGATTGTGGTGCCGGGCACGCGGTCTCCCTTGGATCGATGACATAAATAATTGACCTATTTATGCCATTTAAGCGATCGGACCCTCCATCGTCAACTGGTGCGATGCGCACGGCCGGCGTGACCGCGGTGACGCCCTCCTCTGGACCGCCGAGGAGCAGCGTGTCGATGGTGACCTCGGCGACCGCCGGCCAGTCCTCGGCGAGCGCGGAGAGCCGCAGCATCGTCTCCTCGATGGCCGGCAGGTCGGCAGGACTGCCACCAGCCGCGCCGGTGAGCAGGGGATAGGCGCGCAGCGACGCGAGCAGGGCGCTCGCGTCGCGGTCTGTGAGGGGCGTGACCCCGGTCGTCACGTCGCCGAACAAGTCACTGAACAGTCCGGCCAGGCCGAAGCTGATCACCGGGCCCACCAGCGAGTCCTGGTGCACCCGCAGCACGCCGCGGCGGGTTTCCTCATTCCGCCAGGGCGTGTCGGTACCGCCCGTGCCTTGGTCCGTCGGCGGCACGGCGTCCGCCACCCGGACGCCGTAGTGGCCGAGTAGCGCGGCGGCGTCAGCAGGGGCCAGCCAGCCGGTATCCGCCGCGGCGATCAGCTCACGGGCCGCCTTCTGGTCGATGCCCGGCGGGTAGACGAGGACGCCGACTGGCTCCCGGCGCCACCTGCCGTAGGCCGCGGCCCGGCCGAGCGCCGCGGCGGCGCGTTCTGGGAAGACGTAGCTAGGGATGGCCCCGTGGTCATCCCGGAGCAGGGCGGGCAGGCCGGACTCGGACATGAAGCTCGCCACCACGGGCTTGCCGCTCGCGTCGCCCGCGGCCTGCTTGATGGCCGCGGCCACCTCGGCTACGGCCCGGACGAGCGGCGGCATGAAGATGACGATCGCCGAATCGACCTCCGGGTCCGCCAGCACGGCGCTCAGCGCGGTCAGGTAGTCGCCGGGTGCGGCGGTCGGCCGCAGGTCCACCACGCCCGGCGCCCGTGCCTGCAGGGGCGGCGCGATGCCGGCGGCCAGCAGCCGGTCCAGCGTCGGCTCGGACAGCGTCGCCATGGTCAGGCCGCTGGCGGCGCAGGCCGCGACGGTGAGCTTGGCCGGGTCTATCGCGTTCGTCACGATCGCGACCCGGCTGCCGGGCGGGACCGGCTGGTTCGCCAGCACCATGGCGACGTCGAACATCTCCTCCAGCGAGGTGGTGTGGATCACGCCCGCCTGCGCCAGCAGGGCGCCGCTGGCCACCGCGCCGCCCGGGGTGACCGCCACGACCGGCTTGCGGGCGCCGACCCTCCTGGCGATCCGGCCGAAGTTGCGCGGGTTGCCGAAGCTCTCCAGGTACAGCAGCACGACGCCGGTCTCCGGGTCGTCCTCCCACCACTCGAGCAGGTCGTTCGACGACACGTCCGCGGCGGCGCCGATCGAGACGAAGCAGGAGAACCCCAGGCCGGCCCGGTGCGCGAGGTCGAGGATGGCCAGACCGAGCGGACCGGACTGACTCGACATGGCGACCGGGCCCGCGGGCGGCCGCACCGGCGCGAACGTCGCGTGCAGCACCGACCCCGCGTGGGCCGACAGCAAGCCCATCGAGGTGGGCCCGACCATGCGCATGCCATGGGAGCGCACGAACCGGGTGATGTCCCGTTCGGCCGCGTGCCAGGTGTCCGCCTCGCCGGGGTAGTCGGCGGTGACGACCACGACGGCGCCCACCCCCGCCTCGGCGCAGTCGCGGATGACGTCCGCGAGCGCCGTTGGCGGGACCGCGATGATCGCGAGGTCCACCGGTTGCGTCAGGTCCTGCACGCGGGCGACCGCGGGCCTGCCGGCGATGTCCGCCGCGGCCGGGTTCACCGGGTACACCGGCCCGGGGAATCCGTGCGCGATCAGGTTGACGAGAATCTCGTGCCCGATCGTCCCGGGCTGCCGGTTGGCCCCGATCACCGCCACCGCCCGCGGCGCGAGCAGCTTTTCCAGCGACCGGCGCGCCGCGCGGTGCTCGCGGCGGCTGATCCTGGCCAGCGCGCTCGCTCGCCTGTCGACGCGCAGCACCACGTGCTGCAGGTAGCCTTCCGGGGTGATCGAGGGGGCGTATCCGGAGGTCGCGAACACGTGCAGCATCGCCGTGTTGGTGGTGAGCACGTCGGCCTCGAACACGTAGACGCCGATCGCGGGAGCCGCCGCGGCAAGCCGGTCAAGCAGCAGCCTGCCCAGCCCCATGCCCTGGAACTCGTCGGCGATCGTGAACGTCACCTCGGCGTGGTCGGTGTCCTCGAGCCTGATCAGCCGGCCGACTCCGATCATCTGGTCGTCGAGGAATGCCACGAGG
>DASYAD010000347.1:0-2037 GCA_036501515.1 Trebonia sp.
TCGGGGATGCGCCGCCCGACGGCGCGCAGCGTGTCCGCGACACCGCGGGCGATCTGGTCGCTGCCGCAGAAGATCGCGTCGGGCCGGTCGGCGAGCAGCAGGCCGGCCGCCTCCCGTCCCCAGTGCTCGCTCCACTCGCCGAACCTGATCTCACCGCACGGCGCGGTCCCCGCTTCCGCCAGGGCCGCCGTGAACCCACGGGCCCGCAGCCTGGCGGCGAGGAACCGCTCGGGACCCGCGATGTGCGCGACCCGCCGCCGGCCGATCCCCAGCAGGTGGGCCGCGGCGGCCCGGCCGCCCCCCTCGTCGTCGGGCAGCACGGCGCCGCCGGCGGGATGACCGGCGCCCCCGGCGGGCTGGGTCATCGCGTACACGACCGGGATGCCAGGCGGTACCTGGACCGGCGGCCGCGGCTCGATCCTGCGGCCGGTCACGATCAGCCCGTCGACCCGGCGTGCCCAGAGCATCTCCACGTACCGCCGCTCACGTTCCGCGTCGTCACGCGTGTCGCACATGAACACCGAGACCTGCCCCGTGCCGAGCGCGTCCTCCGCGCCGAGCATGACGGGGATGCTGAACCGGCCGAAGCTGTCGGTGGTGATAAGCCCTACCGTGAACGAACGCCCCGCGAGCAGCGCCTGCGCGAGCGTGTTCGGCGCGAAGCCGAGCCGCTGGGCCGCGTGCATGACCCGCTCGATCGTCTCGGCGCGCAGCTTGCCTTGCCCGTTGAGCGCCTTCGACGCGGTACCGACCGATACCCCGGCCGACTCCGCGACGTCCCTGATCGTGGCGCGTCGCGCGCTCCGTTCCTGGCCCAATTCGGGGCGCCCAGCAGGCGCCGCCGTCTCCTCGCCGCTCGTTCCCGACCTCCCCACCCGCCGATCGGCTGTTGACGTACCTGAGCCGAGACTCTAGCGTACGGTTCAACTTCAGGGAAAACCTATTCCTTGCTGGATGGGAGGCGGGTCCCCTGCGCACGCCGGATGATCCCTCGCAGTACACGTCAGCCACGCCCGGAGCGGCCACCCCGGGCACAGCACCGCCCGCGCCGCCGGGTGAAGCACCCACCGCGCCCGACACATGGCGCACCGAGCCAGGCGGCCCGGCCGTCCCCACTAGGTCGGCTATCGCCGCGCAGCACCCGTTGCCCGCCGCGGGTGCCCGCCTGACCGGTGGTCTCCTTCATGACTGGCAGCGCCGCAACGCCACCGCCAGCATGCCGCTCGCGTTGCACCAGCTCGTGGTGGCGGGCAACCTCGACAACCTCCAGCTGGCCATCCGCGCCGCCGCGGAACCAGCCGCCCAGGGTACCCAAGTCGCGGCGTCGCCGGTTCCCGGCGCCACCGGGGTCACCCCGCCGCCCGATCTCGGCTACCACGGCCCGGTCTTCATGGACTCCGACATCTACAAGACCCTGGAGGCCATCGGCTGGGAGCTCGGGTCGGCGCCCAGCGGCGCGTTCGGTGCTTTCGCCGCGACGACCATCGAGTTGCTCGCCCGCGTCCAGCGGCCGGACGGCTACCTGAACTCCTACGTACAGGCGAGCGGCGAGCCCCGCTACCAGAACCTCGCCTCCAGCCACGAGATGTACTGCGACGGCCACTTCTTCCAGGCCGCGGTCGCCCTGGCCAGGGGCGCGGGTGACCAGGACGCGATGGACATCGCGATCAGGCTCGCCGACCACCTGGTCAAGGACTTCGCGGGTCAGGGCAGGGGACTCGACGGCCATCCCCTCGTCGAGACGGCCCTGGTCGAGCTGTACCGGGAGACAGGCGCCACCGCCTACCGTGACCTGGCCGCGCAGTTCGTCGAGCAGCGGGGCCGCGGCCTGGCCGGCGATTCCGGCTTCGGCCACCGCTACCTGCAAGATCACCTCCCGGTCAGGGAGCGGACAACCGAGGTCGGCCACGCGGTGCGAGCCCTCTACCTAGAGGCGGGCGTGACCGACGTGGCCACCGAGACCAATGACACCGAACTGCTCAACGGCTCAATCACCCGCTGGGCGGACATGGTCGCCACCAAGACCTCCCTGACCGG
>DASYAD010000348.1:0-9784 GCA_036501515.1 Trebonia sp.
GGCGGCGGGTTCACCAGTGGCGGATCCTGAGCCACACGAACCCGACGATCCCCAGCACGAAGTGCACCGCGCAGACCGCCAGCACGAGTCCCGTCAGCCCCATGTGATCCACCTCTCATATCGTTAGCGCTCGAATGAATAGCGCGCTAACGATTAAAGCATACATCGATCCGTCCGGCCGGGCTACCATCGGGGTATGGACATCAACGCCGACGCGGATATGGCCGGAACGCCGGAGATCCCCGGTGACCCGCTGGCCCTGGAACGCCAGGTTTGCTTCGCCCTGTCCGTCGCCGCGCGCAGCGTGCTGGCCGTCTACCGTCCGCTGCTTGAGCCGATGGGGCTGACCCACCCGCAGTACCTGGTGATGCTGGCCCTGTGGGGCCAGTCGCCGCTCGCGGTCAAGGACCTCATCGAGATGCTCCAGCTCGACGGGCCGACGCTGTCGCCGCTGCTGAAGCGCCTGGAGGCGGCGGGCCTGGTTACCAGGACGCGCGACCCCAGCGACGAGCGGCAGCTGCGCATCGACCTGACGCCGCGCGGCCGGGCGCTGCGCGAGGACGCGCTGCGCATCCCGCCCGCGATCGTCGCGAAACTCGGCATGAGCCTGGGCGACCTGGAGGAACTGCATAAGGGGCTCACCACGGTCAACGAGGCGGCCCGCCGGGCGGGCGTCAAGCCGCTGCCCTCTCCTGCCAGGGACAGCATCTAAACGGACATCGAGGACATAGAGAACCTGTAAGTCACATAACACAAACGTAACGTGCGGCTCTAAGGGCTATTTTTCACGATACGGCAACAGCAGTAGGTTGATCACGATACGGTTACACCGGGATCGGGTGAAGGACCGGTTGCTCAGGCCTAGACGTTGTTGTGTGCTCTGGATGGCTTCTCTTTGGACAGGTGTTCGCGACAATGGTGAAAGTGGCTTCGTCCGGAAAGCACAGCCGCCCGGAAAGAAAGCCGGAAGTCCAGGAAAAGAAGCCAGGTCGCCCTCTCAAATGGCACCACGCGGCTTTGGCCCTGGTACTGGCCGGGACGGCGGGCGGCCTTTCCTATACCTTCGTCCCCGGGGCGTCCACCGCGCCGCTGGCTGACAGTTTCGGCGGTACCTCGTTCGCCGCGCCCGCCCTCGCCGGCCTTCTCGGCCAGGGCCAGGTCAGTTCTTCTTCCGCAATGCCGGCGCCCATTACCACGGCCACCGCCAAAACGCCCAAGCCCAAGCGCAAGCCCGGGCCGGTGCACACCCCGCAGCCCAGCACGCCTGGCTCGTCCTCGCCCGCCGGCTCGGGCGGCGGGACGGCCTTTACCAACGCGGCCGGCCTGGGCATCTACGACGGAAATTCGAGCCCGAGCGGCATCGAGACCGCGGCCAGCTGGCTCGGCTCCGGCAGCTCGATCAAGTACGCGCAGGACTTCATCGACGCCACCGACTGGTCGCACATCAGCAATCCGTGGCAGCTGTCGAACTGGCAGGGCAGCCCGTTCACCATGGTCTGGGGCGTGCCGATGCTGCCGTGCGGTGCCCCCGCGACGCAGTGCTCCACGAACGTGTCGGACTATAACCTCGTCGCCAGCGGCGGCGCCAACAGCTACTTCGAGACCCTGGCCAAGAACCTGATCGCGGCCGGGTTCGGTTCTTCCTATATCCGGCTCGGCTGGGAATTCAATGCCGACTGGATGGGCTGGGCCATCTGCAACGAGGACGGATCGGGGCTGACGAGCTGGGCGAGCGATTTCGTGCCAGCTTTCCGTAACATCGTGACCGCTATGCGCAGCGTCAGCGGGGCGGACTTCAAGTTCATCTGGAACCCGATCAACAGCAGCAACGCCAGCTGCGCCGGCGCCAACCTGGAGAACTTCTACCCGGGCGACGCGTATGTCGACATGGTGTCGCTCGACACCTATGACGGGATCGGCGGGACCGTCAGCGACGCCTCTCGCTGGACCGACATGGCGAACGGTGTCAACACCGGCGGCTGGACCGCGGTGAAGCCGGATTCCATCGGCGGAACGTCTTTCCCCGGCTACGGGATGAACTGGCTCGCCGCGTTCGGCCGGGAGCATGACAAGGAGATCGGCCTGCCGGAATGGGGACTCGAGGACAGCGGGGAGAACGGCGGCGGCGGTGACGACGCCTACTTCATCAACCAGATGGCGACCTGGATCAAGGCCAACGCCAGCGGCCCGGCGATCTTCTGGAACATGGGCGGCGGCACCCTGGAGCTCAGCGTCCCCGGCTACACGAGCGGCGGCACCCCGGACGCGTCGGCCGCCTTCAAATCAGACTTCGGCTAGTATCCGCCGCTGTCGTTACGGTTGCAGCTGAGCGAACCCCAGGGCGGCGTCGGCGACCGCCTCCTTATGCACCGCCTGGGCCGTCCGCCCACTGGCGATCTTCTGCCAGTTGGCCCGGGCGAGAACCCGCTGCACGGCTAGTACCTGGGCGGCCCGTAGCCGCGCCTCGATGCCCGGGCCGAGGGCCGCGGCCAGCGCCTCCTCGTCGTCGAGCATGTACCGGGCCAGCCGTCCCGCCAGGCTCGGCGTGCCGAACACCAGCCGGTGAAATGCCACCACCTCGGGATGATCGCTGAGGCCGGTGACGGGGTCGCAGCGGTCGAGGCCGGCCAGGAAATGCGCGTGCAGCGCCGCCACGGGGGAGATCCCGGCCGGGCGGTCGCGCACGACCCGTGCGGCCTCGCCCTGGTGATCGGCGAACCGGTGCAGCACCAGGTCCTCCTTCGTGGCGAAGTACCGGAAGAGGGTCGGCTTGGATACCTCGGCCACCGCGGCGATGTCGGTGACCGAGACCTGGTCGAAACCATGCGCCAGGAACAGCGAGATCGCCGCGTCGGCGATGGTGTCATGGGTCCGCGCCTTCTTACGGGCCCGCAGCCCGGTCTGCTCGGTCACCCGATCACGATAGCATTCGTTACCGAGTTGCATATTTAACTGGGTAACGTTTTGATGAGAGTATGACCCAGACAGATGTCCTCGTAGCCGGGGCTGGCCCGACCGGCCTCACGCTCGCCTGTGACCTCGCACGGCGCGGCGTCCGGGTCCGCGTCATCGACCAGGCCGCAGAGTTCCCGGCCGGATCACGCGGCAAAGGGCTGAGCCCGCGCACGCTGGAGGTGCTCGATGACCTCGGGGTGATCGACCAGATCCTGGCCTCCGGCGCTACCCACCTGCCGCACCGCAAGTACCGAGGCGCGGAGGTGATCGCCGAGGCCGACCCGGAAGCCGGGCGGGCGGCTACGCCGGACGTCCCGTACCCGGTCGGCTTGCTGATACCGCAGTGGCGGGTGGAACAGGTACTGCGTGAGCGGCTGGCCGGCCTCGGCGTGCAGGTCACGCTGAACGCCGGGCTGCGGGGCTTCCGTCAGGACTACGACGGCGTGACCGCCGCGGTTGGCCCGACCGAGCTCACTGCCAGCTACCTGGTCGGCTGCGACGGCGGCCGCCGCAGCGTCCGCAAGGCACTCGGCCTGCGCCTGCGCGGACAGACGCCGGACGTGCAGCTCATGGCCGTCGGCGACGTCGAGGTGGACGGGCTCGGCCGCGACGCCTGGCACCAGTGGTTCACGAGCGAGGGCGGGATCATGCTGTGCCCGCTCCCCGGCACCAGCGCCTTCCAGGTGCAGGCGTCCCACGAGCTCGACCAGGACGGCACGCCGCTCGAACCGACACTGGACCGGTTCCAGCGGACGTTCGACCGGATCGCCGGCCTTCCTGGCGTCCGGCTGCGCACGCTGGGCTGGCGCTCGACCTACCGCGTCAACATCCGCATGGTCGACCAGCTCGCCGTGGGCCGGGTGTTCCTGGCCGGCGACGCCGCGCACGTCCATCCCATCGCGGGCGGCCTCGGCATGAACAGCGGTATCCAGGACGCCTACAACCTCGGCTGGAAGCTCGGCCTCGTGCTCGCGGGCAAGGCGGCGCCAGCGCTGCTGGCCACCTATGAACAGGAGCGGCTGCCGGTCGCGAGCTGGCTGCTCGACATCACCTCGGAGTCGCTGCGCGTCGTCCTCGACGCGATCAAGAACGAGGGCGGCGGCATCGACGCGGCCGTCTCGCGGGAGCTGACACAGCTCATGCTCGGATACCCGTGGAGCGCGCTCTCACGCGGCGTCGGCACCAGGCCCGGCGGGCCCGCGCCGGGTGAGCGGGCGCCCGACGCGCCGCTGCGCGATCCGGTCAGCGGCTCGGCCGTCCGGCTCTTCGATCTCTTCCGCGGGCCGCACTTCACCCTGCTCGGCCTGGGCGCCCGCTGCGCCGCGGCGCTGGCGGAGGCGGAAACGGGC
The DNA here is from genome assembly GCA_036501515.1 of Trebonia sp. Taxonomy (GTDB): domain Bacteria; phylum Actinomycetota; class Actinomycetes; order Streptosporangiales; family Streptosporangiaceae; genus Trebonia. The sequence goes on from DASYAD010000348.1 coordinate 4,305, forward strand.
GGCGTCAAGCCGTACCTCATCGGGCCGGGCGGCCTCCTCGACGCCGACGGGCAGGCTGCCCGGGCGTACGGCGCGGCCGACGGGCTGGTCCTGGTCCGGCCTGACGGATATATCGGACTGACGGCCGGACCGACAGAGGCGCGAAGCGTGAACGCGTACCTCCGGTCGCTGTGAGCGGGCCGCGCCGGAGGTAGGCTCGCGCCGATGGCGACTGTCGTGGCGTTTCACGCTCATCCGGATGACGAGGTGCTGCTGACCGGCGGGACGATCGCGCGGCTGGCAGCCGAGGGGCACCGGGTGATCATCGTGGTGGCCTGCGACGGTGACGTGTGGCCGGGCCCGGCTCAGGGCCGGCGGCTGCGGGAACTGCACGCGAGCGCCGCCATCCTCGGCGCGGCCCGGGTCGTGCACCTCGGCTACGCGGACAGCGGCCACGGACCGGTCCTGTTCGAGGACCCGCCGGGTATGACCAGGTTCGCGCGGGCGGACTTGGAGGAGGCGGCGGGCAGGCTCGCCGCCGTGCTGAAGGAAGAGCATGCGGACCTGCTGCTGAGCTACGACGCGCAGGGCGGCTACGGCCACCGCGACCACGTCCGGGTGCACCAGGTCGGCGCGCGGGCGTCCGCGCTGGCCGGGGTGCGGGTCGTGGAGGCGACAGTGCCGCGTGAACTGGCCGTCTGGATCGGGCGGCCGCTGATCCTGGTCCGCCTGCTGGCCCGGCACCGGCTGGGGGAGGTCCACCGCTACGGCCTGCCGCGGTCGGCGGTCACGCACCGGGTCGACGTCCGCCGCTACGCCGCGCAAAAGCGGGCCGCGCTGGCCGCGCACCAGACGCCGGTGTCCGGCGACGGCCGCTCGGCCCGGCTGTTCCGGCTGGCAATCAGGTTGCCGCTGCCGGTATTCCGGCTTGTCGGCGGGCGGGAATGGTTCGCGGAACCCGGCGGGCGGACCGGACCGCTCGTCCCGGGCAAGCCCCGCTGACCTGGTCAATAGGCGGGCGGGATAATGCTGGTACTGTCCGGTTAAGTAGCGCAACCGATAGAGAGCGGGCCGGTATGAGCCTTTTTCAGCGGGCGCACGACATAGTTTCCGCGAAGGCGGACAAGGCGCTTGATGCCGCCGAGAAGCCCGATGAGATGCTCGACTATTCCTATAACCAGATGCTCGAGCAGATCACCCGGGTGCGGCGCGGCCTGGTCGACATCGCGGCCTCCCGCAAGCAGATCGAGCTGCAGGAAGCCCAGCTGCAGCACTCGGTCGAGCACCTGCAGGACCAGGCGAAGGCCGCCCTCGCGCAGGGCAGGGAAGACCTGGGGCGCGAGGCGCTGACGCGCAAGGCCGCGGCCCAGTCCCAGATCGACGGCATGGAGGCGCAGCATCAGGAGCTCGCCGAACAGGAGCAGAAGCTGGCGGCCACGCTGGCCCAGCTGCAGGACAAGGTGAACCACTTCCGCACCCAGAAGGAAGTCCTCAAGGCCCAGTACACCGCGGCCAGCGCGGTGAGCTCGGCCAACGAGGACGCGGCGGGCATTTCCACCAGCGTCAGCGACTCGGGCGCGGCGCTCGAGCGGGCCCAGGACAAGATCGCCACCATGCAGGCCCGGGCCGGCGCGCTCGACGAGCTGCTGCAGTCCGGCGTGCTCGAGGACGTCGGCGGCGGAGACGACGACATCCAGAAGGAACTGGACGAGGTCACGTCGTCAAGCGAGGTGGACAAAGAGCTAGCCGCGCTCAAGGCGCAGCTGGGGACCGGCGAAACCCCGCCCCCCGCCCTCCCGGCCGGCTGAGGGGAGCACCACGCCGGCCGCTCAGCGCCGCCCGTGCACGCCCCACAGCACCCGGTCCCACCACCGGCGGGTCAGCAGCCTTCGCGGATTGAACTGGCGCGCCGGCCTGGTGTCCCAGCCGTGCATGCACTGACCGTCCCCGAGCAGGCAGTCACCGGGGCAGTCACCCGCGCAGTGCCGGCAGTGCCTGCGCTCCCTACCGGATATGGAATCCACTGATTCCCTCCGGCGGCTCGGCCTCGACTTGCACGTCCTTCACCTCCGCGGCGGGAGGACCCTGACTCGACCACTCGAGCATCGCGCGCACCGCGTCGTCGGACCCTTCGAAGACGGCCTCGACCCGGCCGTCTGGCAGGTTCCGCACCCAGCCGCGCACGCCGTGCCGCTCGGCCGTCCTGCGGCACGTGTCGCGGAAATACACGCCCTGCACGAGCCCGCAGATCAGCACCCGGTAGCGAACCACACCGCTACGCTACCGCCCCCGTCTTCGCGGGTCAGCTGGTGTACACGCCGACTGGTTTGTCGTGGTAGCCCTTGGCGCCGACGGCGCGTGCCAGCGGGCTGCGCGGATCCTCGCCCGCCTCGAGGGCGTCGAGGACGGAACGGAAGTCGTACCTGGGCGACCAGCCCAGGTCGGCCCGGGCGCGGGCATTGACGTAGACGCGGCCGATCGAGGGGAACATCCGCCATCCCCGGCGCTCATACTCCGCCTCGTAGTCAGGAAACAGCCGCCGGACCACCGCGGGCGCGTCGTCGCGGAGCCCGGCCAGGTCCGTCCTGGTGAACGGCGTCGTCGCGCTGACAATGTACTTGCCGAAGCCGATCTCCGCCGCCTGGTCCGCCGCCCGCAGGTGCGCGTCCACCGTGTCGGCCAGGTCGACCCGCCGGTACAGGTACTCGTTGGCCTTGACGTTGCCGTCAGGGTAAACACTCCGGACCTCGTCGTTGTCGTCGCCCTCGGGGAAGAAACGCGAGGTACGCAAGATGATGACCGGCAGCCCGTGCTCGGCGTGGACCAGTTCGCACAGGTCTTCGGCGGCCGTCTTGGTGACGCCGTAGATGTTCCGCGGCCGCGGCGTCACGTCCTCGGTGATCCACGCGGCGGGCTCGCCCACGGCCGGCGTCAGCGCGCGGCCGAAGGCACTGGTGGTGCTGGTGAACACGAACTGGCCCACGCCGGCCGCGACCGCCTCCTCAAGCAGCGTCAGCGTGCCAGTGACGTTGGTGTCCGCGAACGCCTGCTTGCCGTGCGAGCCGACGTGCGGCTTGTGCAGCGTCGCGGCGTGCAGCACGGTTTCAGCGCCGTCGAGGCAGCGGCGCACCGTCGCCCGGTCGGCGACCGAGCCGGTCACGGTGGTGTAAGGCGACGGCCTGACGTCAAGCCCGGTCACCGCGTACCCGCCGTCGCGCAGCACCCGGACCAGCGCCTCGCCGAGGTGGCCGGCGCTTCCCGTCACCACTACCTTGGCACTCACGGCGGTCAGCGTACCGCCCGCCGCTATCCGCGGGAAACTGGTTAACGGCCGGACCCGCTGCACAGGAGACTCGGCTCAGCGGCAGGGCCGCTGAGCCGGTCACCTGACCAGGTTGCCATAAGTCCCGGCCGTAGGATCGCGGCATGAGCGGTGATCTTCCGTGGAACGCCCCCGCGCGATACGTGGTCACCGGGCGACGGTGGACCTACGCCCCGCCGCCGCGGATCATGTACGAGGCGATCGTGGACGAGACGGGGGAGTGGCTGTCACCGCTGCCCGGAGAGACCGCGCCGCGGGTGGCCGCTTCCCGCCGGCCCGAGGCCGTGCTGCTGCGCCCGTGGGTGGACGCCGCCGTGACGGCCGTGGAACTGCGGATTGAGCCCCACGGGCCCGGCGCCGCGATCACGGTGCTCGCCTACGGCGACGTCCCCCGGCTGCCCGACGAGATCAGGCGCCGGGTGCGGCACCGGATGGGCACGGCCTTCGGCGGAGCCCTGCGCTACTGGGTCGACCGCGGCCTCTGACTAACCGCGGCGTCCCGCGGCACCGCGGGCCGGGCGGAGGCGGTCCGCTCGCGCAGGGCGAGCGGGAGCGACGCGAGCACCAGGGCGCCGGTCAGCGCGAAGGCCAGCGGGTAGCCGGTACGGGCGCTGAACAGGCCGAACATGAGCGGCCCAGCGCCGTAGCCGGCATCGTAGGCGAGGTTCCACAGCGCGCTCGCCTTGTCCTCAGGCACCCGCTCGATCAGCAGCGCGAACGTCGAGTTCTCGACCGCGCCGAAGCCGGCGCCGAACACGATGCCACCTGCGAGCAGCGCGGCGGGCGAGCCGAGCCAGGTCATCACCGCCACGCCGAGCGCGGTCGCGGCAACGGCCGGGATGAGCAGCCGGGCGTGGCCGTAGCGGTCGCCGTGACGGCCTGACTGCCACCGGCTGATCGTCGCGGTCACCGCCGAGGCCAGCAGGGCGGCCGAGGAGATGCTGTTCGGCACTCCCTTGGCGATCGGGAGGAACGAGTCGATCACGCCCGCCGCGACCGTACAGGCGGCAAAGATCAGCGGCAGCCGGAACGGAGCGTGGCTGCGCGCTCCCGCCAGGGCGCTTGCCTGTGCGCGGGGACGGCCCGCCGGGAGCCACCTCAGGGCGGCCAGTGGCAGCAGCCCGGTGACCGCCGCGACGGCCGCCGTCAGCGTCGCCTGATGGTGACCGCCGAGCCAGGCGCCGGCCGGCAGCGCGACAATCGCGGGCACGCCCGAGACGAGCCCGAGCAGTCCCAGGCCTTCGCCGCGGCGTTCTGGCGGCAGCAGCAGGGCGGTGAGCGAGCCGGCCGCGACCCCGCAGAGACCGAAGCCGAGGCCGCGGACGAAGCTGACGGCGATCATGGCGGCCTGCGGCTGGTGCCACAGCAGCGCCAGGGTGGGGCCGCCGAGCAGGAGGGCCCCGGCGGCGAGCACCGTCCGGTAGCCGAAACGCCTGATCGCGAACGACGCGGCGGCTTCCGCGGCGACGGTGCCCGCCAGCAGCGCCCCGGTGATCAGGCCGGCCGCGGCGCTGCTCGCCCCGCCGGCCACCGCGAGCATCGGGATCACCGAGATCAGCAGCAGGAAGCTGGTGAGCGAGGTGAACTCGGACAGGAACGTCACCGCTAGCGGCAAGCCGACGAGGCGCGGCTTGTCTGGTGCCTGGGGAACAGCGCCCGGTCCCCGTCGCGTCAAAGTGCTCATAACCAGCACGCTAGAGAGCGAACCGGCACCCTGGTAAGGTCCGATTCTGTGGCGATTGAGTGGTCCGGTTTGAGTCCGGAGCTGCTCGTGCGGCTGGACCGGTCATCTGGCCAGCCGTTGCGGGCGCAGCTGGAAACGGTGCTGCGGGACGGGATCAGGACCGGGCGGCTGCGCGGCGGCGAGCGGCTGCCGTCCTCGCGTGAGCTGGCGCGGGCGCTCGGCGTCTCCCGGGGGATCGTGCAGGACTGCTACGGCCAGCTGCTGGCCGAGGGATACCTGACTAGTCAGACGGGCTCGGCGACGCGGGTCGCGGACGTCAACGGCCGGCCGCCCGCCGAAGCGGGCGAGCCGGAAGGCGGGCCGCCGCCCGCGGCGCCTGGCCCGCTGCCCGCCCGCCCGGCCGCGCCGGCGGCCGGCCCGGCGACCGCGCCGCCGCTGATCGCGGACTTCCGCTGCGGGGTCCCTGACCTGTCGAGCTTCCCGCGGGCTGACTGG
>DASYAD010000349.1:0-64808 GCA_036501515.1 Trebonia sp.
GCCCGGCCCGATTTGAACTCATAGCAGACAGGGACGGCGTTCGGAACCTCCAGGCCCGACGAAGCGTCGTCGCTCACTCCCTCCAGATGCTTGACCAGCGCCCGGAGGGTGTTGCCGTGCGACGCCACCAGGACGCAGCCGTGCTGGGACAGGTCGGGCACGATCGCGTCGTACCAGTAAGGCAGCAGGCGCTCGGTCACGTCATACAGTGACTCGCCGCGCGGCCGCGCCTCGGGCGGCAGCGCGGCGTAGCGCGGGTCGGTATCCGGCTCCCCCAGCGGGGGCCGCACCCGGAAGCCGCGCCGCCAGGCGGTGTACTGCTCCTCCCCCACTTGCGCCCTGACTTCGGCCTTTCCCTGGCCCTCAAGCGCCCCGTAATGGTTGGAGTTAAGGCGCCAGCTACGCCGTACCGGAACCCACGACCGACCGCACGCGCCAAGCGCGAGGTTCGCTGTCACGACGGCACGCTGCTGCACCGACGTATGGGCCACGTCCGGGAGGAAACCGCGACTCCCGAGAAGCCGTCCTGCCTGTGCTGCCTGCCGCCGGCCCTGGTCGCTGAGGGCATCGTCAGTCCAGCCGGCGAACACGTCAGCCGCGTTCCAGTCGCTCTCGCCGTGACGCAGCAGCACCAGTGTTGTCATCGGCCTCGCTCCCTTTGCCCGACGCTCAATGCTCGCACTGCTGCGCGATCTCACAGGTACCGGGGACGACGTGACCTCGAATGCCGTGACCGCACCCGCTGATTTCTCTGCCGGCAGCCCTCGTCGTCGTCCTCGCCGAGACCATCCTCAATCAGGTGGACCGGGAAGTCACGGGTGATGGCGGTCAGCCGGTCGATCATGTCCGCGCTGCTCAGCAGGTCGCCCGCGACCAGGTAGCGGCCGTCCGGCTGGCGGAATTCCGAAGCCGCCAGGTCCAGGCCGATGGACACGCCGCCCGCGCCCGTCGGGTAGCCGGCGTCGCCGACGGCCTTGACGAGCAAACGCGGGACTTCTTCGGGCTCGCGGATCTCGGGAGCGAAGCCGCCTTCGTCGCCGAGCCCGGTAGACAGCCCGCGGCTGGCGAGGTCCTGGCGCAGCGCCGCATAGACCTCCGCGCCCGCCCGTACCGCCTCCGCCATCGACCGAGCGCCCAGCGGAGCGACCATGAACTCCTGGAAGTCCAGGGCGTTAGGCGCATGCACACCGCCGTTGAGAACATTGAAATGGGCAGTGACGGAGCCACGTGGGGCGTCGTGAGCCACTTCCAGAGCGGCTTGCCGGCCGACTCGGCGGCCGCGAGGGCCAGCGCCATCGACACACCGACGAGGGCGTTGGCGCCGAGACAGTGCTTGCTGGGCGTGCCGTCGAGGCTGATCACCGTCTCATCGGCCTCGACCAGAGAGTCCCAGGCACGGCCGCGCAGCAGGTCGGCCAGCTCGCCGTTGACGTCGGCTACGGCCTTGAGCACCCCGCTGCCGCCGAACCGTGACTTGTCGCCGTCACGCAGTTCCACCGCCTCCCGTGAGCCGGTAGAAGCTCCCGACGGGACCCCCGCCCGCGCGATGGTGCCGTCGGCCAGCCGCACCGTGACGGCAAGGGTCGGCCGCGCGCGCGAATCCAGGATTTCCAGCGCCGTCAGATCGGCCACAGTGAATGACATGTCGTGCTCCCTTTCGCTCCTTCTCCGGTTGTGCGTGAGTTTTGGCGGCGGCCGGCCCTAACGGGCGAACCTGCGCCGACCGAGCGTCAGCTGCACACAGTCATGCGCGAGTTGTCCAGCGCGGGCCGGTCGCCCGCCAGTCGGCATCCCAGTCAGCCAGCCGGCGCCGGCTGAGCGACCAGTGCGACATGGCGCCAACGACGCTCAGCAGTACCGCGGCGGCGGCGGCGCCGGTCGCCTCGCCGAGCTCGGCTAGCGACGTCACCTGCGAGGCGGTCATCGGATGCGGGACGAGCTGTCCGTCCCTCGTCGTCCACAACCGCAAGGTCATACCAGCGGAGGTGTCAGCAGGGACGGGCAGTTCGGTGGTCACTACCTTGCCGTCGGGCGCGGTCCAGCGAACCTGCGTGACCGACGCCATCCCCCAGCCCCCGGTCTCCGATGTCACGGGCGCGGTGAGAACCACGGCCGGGACCAGCGCACGCGACGCTGCCTGCGCTCGTTCGGCCCGCTGCGCCGCCGCGTGCACCCACGCTCCTGATGCCAGCGCCGCTAGCGGCGCACTGACGAGAAACGCCAGGACAAGCATCGTGAGTACAACGGTGTCGGCCCGGTCGGACGCGCGCCGCAGCGGGTTGCGGTCGAGCCGCCACTGGCGGACCAGCCTGCCCGTGCGCGTCGCCCTCGGCTCTCGCTGCCGGCCGTCCATCGTTCTCACCTCACCTGTCCGGTACTGGCTGTCTCGTCCAGCGTCGCGCTCGCGCGGCTACGGCAGCAGGGCCATAGCACCCGGCGGTGAGGGACCAAGGTCCCGCCGGCCGGCGGAAGCTGGACGGGGTAGCAGTCCGAGGAATCGCTGCTGGCGCTGTATCCCGTCAGGAGGAGCTGCCCGTGGACCCCGATGCCGGCGACCGCCCGGACCTGACTCCGCGGCTCGCCCTGGACGAGCTCCTGTCCGAACTGCAAGGCAGACTGGATGCGGTGCTGGCCGTATTCGATTAAGACGGTGGTGTCTGCTCACGTGGCTGGAGGCTGGCGGCTCGTTCCGGGGCTGACGGAAGCGACGGGTTCGGATAGCCGGGCGTCGCCGAGACTGGTCGGCGAGCAGGTCATGCCGCCCCCGTTCTGAACGGCTTGAAGTTGACTTTTGTCTCCCGCGACGATGAGCTTCCGATTTTCCGCTCGACCAGGGTGATCACGTGGGCCAGGTCGAGGCCGGGCATCATCCAGCCTCATCGGCTGTCCAGGTTCCGCGATCGCCGCCAGCACGTGGGCTCAACCGACAGCTAAAAGCGAGCTTCTCTCTGGATGGGGAACTCTTGGGTGAGCAAGGCGTCTCCGGTGACGCGGTAGCAGTCGGCATGGTCACCGTAAAGTCCATGCAGCGTCAGGATGTGCAGGTACCAGCGATTGTCCTCGAACTCCTCAGTGAAGGCGATGCCGCCGTGGACCTGGAGCGCCGCTTCGCCGATGGTGCGGGCGATCTCTGACGCGAGTCCCTTTGCCATGATCGCCTCGGCCAGTCCCGCGTCGCCGCCTTGGGCGAGTTCCGCCGTGAGTGCTTCGGTCCCCATGAGCTGGACCGCCATCTCGGCGAGGATCTGCTGGACGGCCTGGAAGGACCCGATCGGTTTTCCGAACTGCTCCCGCAACTTCGCATAGCTGACCGAGGCATCCAGCAGGTGCCGTGCAAGCCCGGCGAGCTCAGCGGCGATCACCAGGCGCAGCCGCGCGCGGAGGCCGCTCACGGTGAGCTCGCCCGTGGCGGGGACCAGGTGCTGCGGGGCAACGGTGACGTGGTCGAAGGACACGTGGGCGACCGGGGACGCGAAATCGAACGACTCCCCGGGGCGCACGGTTACCCGTGGATCGGACGCGCCGACGTAGGCGAGCGCGCTGCCGGACGCGGGATCATGCACGGGCACGAGGAAACCGTCGGCCACGGGCGCGTGCCGTACGAGGCCTGCCGTTCCGGTGAGCGCGCCGCCGGCGAACTCCATGATGCCGCTAGCCGCACCAGTGGCCGCAGGGTCGACGAGCAGGACGATCTCGGCGCCTGCCCTGGCCGCGTCGAGGCGGGACCGGACGGCAGCTGGCGCGTGCGGGTAGATCAGCGGCACTGTGACGACCAGGTCCGCGTACGGTCCTGGCACCAGGTTGCGGCCGATGACCGAGAACAGCTCGGCGGCGGCGTCGAGGCCGAGCCCCAGGCCGCCGTGTTCCTCCGCGAGCAGGACGTCGGCCCATCCGGCGGCTGCCGTCGCCGCCCACAGGTCTTTCGACCACCCCGCGCCGCGGGCGGCGGACCGGACGCCCGGTCTCGCCAGCTCGCGCCGGACGACCCCGTCCGCCGCGGACATGAGCTCCTGAGCGACCGTCGTGGCCACGGTCACCGTCCCCGGGGCAGGCCGAGCAGCCGTTCGGCCACGATGGTGCGCTGGATCTGCGATGAGCCTCCGTACACGGACGCCGCCCGGCCGTACAGGTACCGCTTGACGCGCTGCCGCCCCTCGTCGTCGGCTGGTGCGGTGCGAGCCGGTCCCAGCAGGTCGAAAGCCAGCCGGGTGACCGCCTGCTCGGTCTGCGTGAGCCAGAGCTTGTCCACCGAGTCCAGCGGCGAGGGCACGTCGCCGTCTGCCAGTCGCTGGGCGGCGCGCCTGGTGAGGGCCTTGAAAGCACGCAGCCGCGCGTACACGGCGCCGGTCTCGGCAGCGAGGTCAGGTTGCGGCGGCTGGCCCCCGAGCCCCGCGCGCAGCTGGTCGAGCAGTTCCTCGAAGGCGACCTCGTTCTCGGTCTGGCGTCGAATCGAGTACCCGGCCCGCTCCCAGCCCAGGGTGTCCATCGCCAGCGCCCAGCCGCCGTGCAGGTCGCCAAGCACGTCGGCGGCTGGCACGCGCACCGCGTCGAAGAACAGCTCGTTGAACTCCGCGTCACCGTTCAGCATCACGATGGGCTTGACCGTGACTCCGGGTGCGTGCATGTCGACGAGGACGTAACTGATCCCCCGGTGGGGCCGGGAGGCGGCCGCGTCGGTCCTGACGAGCAGGGCGCACCAGTCGGCGTCGGTCGCCCAGCTGGTCCAGATCTTCTGGCCGGTGATCACCAGGTCGGCACCGTCCTGGATCGCGCTGGTCCGCAGGGACGCCAGGTCAGAGCCTGCTCCAGGTTCAGAAAAACCCTGGCACCACACCTCCTCTCCGGCCAGGAGCGGCTGGATGAAGCGGGCACGCTGGGTCGGCGTACCGTACTTCAGTATCGTCGGACCGACGATCTCCAGGCCGATGGCGCCGGCGGGCTGGGGTGCCCGGGCACGGGCGAGTTCCTCGTTGAAGGCAATCTGGTGATAGGCGCTCAAGCCGCGGCCCCCGACCTCGCGGGGCCACTGAATGCCGATCCAGCCGGCGGCGTACAGCGTGCGGTGCCAGCGGCGCAGCAGCGCGGGCCGGCCGGCGTACCCGGCGGGGAGCCGCGGGATGTCGGTGCCGGCCAGCCAGGACCGTGCCTGGCAGCGGAACTGGCTGACGCTTGGCTCTGCCGCCGGCGGCGAATCGTGTCCTGAGCTGGGTGCGGTCGTCATGCTTACCCTTCCGGCTGCGCTGACTGAGCGGGCTCGTCCGCGAGGTAGGCAGGAGGGCGCCGCTCCATCGTGGCGCGGACGGCTTCGACGGAGTCGGGGTGACCGGAGATCTCTGAGGTGAGGGACTGCTCGAACACGTAGCCGGGCTGGAGATCCATCGACTCGATGGCGTTCAGTGAGCGCTTGGCCATGGCCAGGATGGGACGGCTGTGCCGGATGATCAGCCGCGCATGCCGGTAGGCGAGATCGAGCACTCCCGCCGCGGGCGCGGTGGCGACCGCCCCGCCGAGCCGGGCAAGCTGGTCGCCCCGGATCGGCTCGGCCGTGAGGTACATCCAGCGAACCCAGGGCTCCGGCAGCAGGCGCGCGAGGTGACGGGCACCGCCCATCACGCCGACGCTCACCTCCGGGGTGCCGAACCTGGCGTCCTCGGCGGCGACGATGAAGTCGCAGGACGCCGCGATCGCCAGGCCTGTGCCGAGCGCCGCGCCGCGCACCGCCGCCACGACCGGAACCGGGAAGTCCTGGATGGCGAAGAACGCGGCCCGCACCTCGGCCATCCGCTCATCGGCGTTGTCCGGCCGTAGCGAGGCGAATTCCCCGACGTCGTTGCCCGCGCAGAAGTGCTTTCCCGCACCGGTCAGGACGACGGCCTTCGCCTCGGCGAACGGCCCGGGGTCGCTGAACAGCCCCGTGATTTCCCGGTACATCTGCTGGTTCACGGCGTTGACCGGCGGCCGGGTCAGCCAGACGGTCGCGATGCGGTCGTCGACCTTCCAGCGCAGGAAAGAGTAGTGATCCATGTTCGCCTTCGCCATCCCCCTTCCGCCTCTTACCGAAGCGGTGCCGGCCGTCACTGCCCCCGACTATGCGGTCCCGGCAGTTACCGGCGTCGTTACCGTCACGACCGTAACGGCGGTCATAACGACGCTTGCGGGACACTTCCCTGGTTGCCAGCCCGGACCGAAGCACCGGCGTGGAAGTGGGAGAGATGCCAGAGATTCCCGAGGTCGCAGACCTGTCGCTGTTTTACCGGCCGAAGAGTATGGCTATCGTCGGCGCGCACGATGCGCGCGACGGCCTCGCCGGCTTTACCGATCAGGCCCTGCGGCTGGCCCGCCGGGTCGGGGCCCGCTTCTACCCCATTAACCCGAAGCTGCCTCAGGTCTACGGCGTCGACACACTGCCGAACGTGGCGGCGCTGCCCGAGCCGGTGGACGTCATGTGCATTTTCACCGGCAAGCCGATCGAAGTCCTGCGGGACGCCGCGGAGGCCGGCGTGCGGGCCAAGTTCGTGATGGTGTTCGCCAGCGGCTTCTCCGAACTGCAAACACCGGACGGCTACGAGCGCGAGGCCCTGCTTGTGAAGGCGGTCCACGGAATCGGCGCCCGGCTCATCGGGCCGAACACGAACATGAACGCGTGGGCGCCGCTGGCCGAGCAGCCCGGCCAGAAAGTCGCCGTGATCACCCACAGCGGCAACCAGGGCCGTTCGGTGGTCGAGCTGGTGAAGGTGGGCGTGGGAATCAGCTACTGGGCCCCGACGGGCAACGAGGCAGACCTGGAGTTCACTGACTTCGCCGAGCTGTTCGCCCGCGACGAGGAAACCGCCGCCGTCCTGGCCTATCTCGAAGGCGCCCGGTCTGGTGACAGCCTGCGCAACATGGCGGCGACCGCGATCGAGGCCGGCACCCCGATCGCCGTGGTCAAGGTCGGACGCAGCGCGGCGGGCTCGTCCATGGCACAGTCCCACACAGGCCATCTGACCGGATCAGATGAGGTCTGGGACGCCTTCTTCACGCAGTTCGGTATCAGCCGGGTCACCGAGATGGACGAACTGGCGGAGGTCGGCGCGGCTCTGGCCCGCTCCGTGGTGCCGACTGCGGACGGCGTCGTCGTCTGCAGCGCCTCGGGCGGTGCCGCCGCCCACGTCGCCGACCTGGCGACAATGGCAGGCCTGCACCTCCCCCGGCTGTCGGAGGAGACGCAGGCGGCCCTGCGCGATATCGTGCCAAGCGATTACCGCGTCGACAACCCCGTCGACAACGGGGGCCCTGCCATGTTCACCGGTGCCGGGCCGAAGATCTGGCAGCTGTGCCTGGAGGACCCGGCGGTGGGACTCATGCTCTGCCCGGTGCCGGCGTCGAGCGCGAAACTGACCGACGCCGTGATCGACACCCTGGTCGCGGTCGCGCCTACCGCCACCAAGCCCATCCTCCCGATCTGGCTCGGCCCCTACGAATACGGTGCGGGCTACGACCGGCTCTGGCAGGCAGGCCTGCCCGTCTTCCGCAACATCCGCAATGCGCTGAACGCCGCGCGTGCCCTGATCAACCACCCGGCGCGCAATCCTGAGCTGCGAGAAGTGGCAAAGCTCGTGCGCGCCGGCGCGCTGCGGCCCGCCCTTCCGCGTCCCTTGAAGGAGACAGGCCGTCTGCTTCGCGAGCAGGAAGCGACGGACTGGCTGGAGCAGCGCGGGTTCCGTTTCGCCCGGCACCAGCCGGCCGACTCGGCCGACGCGGCGGTCACGGCGGCCCGTGACATCGGCTACCCCGTGGTCGTCAAGGGGGCCGACGTCGCCCACAAGAGCGAGGGCGGCCTGGTCAAGACCGGTCTGCGGACCGACGAGGAGGTCCGCGCCGCCGCGTCGGAGATCCTGGGCAAGGGCGCCGCGGGGCTGCTCGTGGCCAGGCACGAGTCAGGCGGGATCGAGATGCTCCTCGGTCTGAGCACCGATGACGTGTTCGGCCCGGTCATCGTGGTCGGCGCCGGCGGCGTCACCGCCGAGGCCGTCCGTGACGTGTCCCGTGCGGTCCTGCCGCTCACCGAGGCGACGGTCAACCGGATGCTGTCGTCCCTGCGGATCGCACCGCTACTCGGCGGGTGGCGGGGACAGCCTCCGGTCGACCAGGTCACGCTGGTCGAGACGATCCTGAAGCTCGGGGCGCTGGCTGCCGACGGCGAGGTCGCCGAACTCGACATCAACCCGCTGCTTGTCCGCCCGGACGGTGTAGTCGGCCTGGACGCGCTCATCCGGCTGGCCTGACACCGCTGCTTCCCAGGGTCCCCGGGTCCCGGCCCGCTTGCGGCAGAGGGCCGGGACCTCGCCTTTACAGGCTCAGGGACTGCGCGAGCCCGGTGAGCCGCCGCGGGTCCCCGGCGAAGTCGGCTGACTGGTCCAGGACGACATAGCGGTCGACGCCCGCGTCGCGGGCCGCTTCGATCTCGGCTGGGTCCGGCGGGCCCTGGTAGGTGATCTCCAGACAGCCCGGCGGGCGCCCCGCGAGCTCGGCCTCGCCCTTGGCCACGGCGATGAGCTCGCGCAGCCGTGCGGGTGTCACGGCCATGGGGAAGTAGCCGTCTGCCAGCCGCCCGGCCCGGCGGGCGGCTGCCTCAGAGGTGCCCGAGATGACGACCGGGATGCCGTCTGCGCCGGGTGCGGGGCTGCAGTGCACGTTCTCAAAGCAGACCGTCGGGCCGGCGAAGCTGCGCGGGCCCGGCTGCCACAGCTCGCGAAGGACCGCGATGTACTCTTCGGTGCGCCGGCCCCGGTCAGACCAGTTGCTGGCGAGGACGTCGTATTCCTCGCGCATCCAGCCGAGTCCGATGCCCAGGATGAGCCGGCCGCCGCTGAGCCGGGCCAGCGTCGCGGTCTCCTTGGCCAGCAGCACCGGGTTGCGCAGCGGGAGCAGCAGGACTCCGGTGCCCAGTTTGATCCGGCTCGTTGCGGCGGCCGCGAACGCGAGCCACATCAGCGGGTCTGGCCGCGGTATCGTCGGGTTGTTGCGGAGCCTGCCCTCAGCATTGAACGGGTAACGGGACGTGACGTGCGCCGGCACCACGACGTGCTCAGGCGGCCACAGCGACTCGAATCCGGCGTCCTCGGCCAGCCGCGCGACCCGCGCGAGCCCGTCCGGCTCGCATCCCGCCCCCACCTGGAGGCCCGCGATCCCGAAGCGCATCACGGGGCCGCGTTTCCGGCGGCCGGTACTGCGCCCACGGCGGCCAGTCCCGCGCGCATGTGCTGGTGCGAGGCCTCGCTGCCGTCTAGGAGCCGGTTGGCCCGCCGGTAGATTTTCCATCCGTCGGGAGTGCGCGAGAACTCCAGGACGACCGCTGTCGCCCGCCAGACACGGAACGAGTCGGCGTCCTTGTCGTAGCGCAGCAGCTGTCCGTGGCACACGGCGTAGGCCTTGTCGCCGTCGATACGGACGACCGGCATCGTCGCGAGGTGCGACGAGCCGCCGCGCATGATGTCACGGTGCAAGGGAAGCGAGGCGATCATCTCGGCCACCGCCGGCCCGCCCCGGAACATTTCAAGCTGGCTGTCGTACTCGGCGTCCTGGTGGTGCAGGGCCAGCACTACGTCGTCACTGCCGCTGTCGGCCGCCGGGCCGTAGGCCATCAGCAGCTGGTAGATGGCGAGCTGGTCTTCGGCCGCGGCCAGTCTCCGCTCGATGTCCGCTAGCCGCTGCAGCGTGTCGCGCGCCTGCGCCTGGAGTCCTTGTGCCTGCCGTGCTGCGGGCGGCGGCTCGGTGACCGGTGCCATCACTTCTCCTCGGTTGCTGGTTTCCTGGCTGCCTGGTGCCTTACGGGGTCTGGACCTGCACGAGGTCGGCGCGGCCGCTGACGAGGATCGTCTCGGCCTCTCCCATCGGCCTGGTCGTGCCCAGCCACGCGAACCGGTTCGGCCGCGCGCTCACCGTGGCTCCGGGCGCTACCAGCCCGCGGTTGCGGCTGCCGCTGCCGTCGGCGATCACCAGCAGGTCCGCGCCCGCGTACTCGGCGGCGCCGGCCGGCCTGCCGTAATCGATCTGGACGCCGAGCCCGCTCGCGCGGCGGCGCAGCAGCTGGATCAGGCGATGGCGCGAGCAGCCCGCGAAAGCATGGCCGGAGAACCGGAACTCCTGCCCCCGCACATGAAAGGCCACGTCATCCCAGGGCCTTAGCAGTTCCTCAAGTCCGGCCCGCGACACGGGATCGGCCTCGGCCAGCTTGCGCAGCGTCGCCTCGTGAAACGCGACACCGAAGCCGAAGGTCTCCTGCCCGGCCGGATACCGCTCGAGGACCCGCAGGGTGACCGACGGCAGTGCCAGTCGGAGCTGGATGGCGGCATACAGGCCGCCGGGGCCGCCCCCGATGACTACAGCGTCGCGGATGTCATGCACCCGCTCAGCCTGGTGCCCGCATCGTGACCGCCGCCGTTACCCGGCGTCCGGTAACGGCGGCGGTAATCGGGCGGTGCGCAGATTCGGTATCGGCGGGCAGTCGGCCGCGCGTCAGCGCCGAGCGGGAGGCACCACGTGAGCGTTCAGGATGACTCCGGACTCCCCGGCGGCTTTCTCGCCCGGACCTTCGGGCTGGCGGGGCTCACCGCCGTGGTCACCGGTGCCCGCCGGGGCATCGGCGGCGCTACGGCGCTGGCGCTGGCCGACGCGGGCGCGGACGTGGTGCTCTGGGGTCGCACCGCGCGCGGACTGGACGAGGTGGCCCGGCAAGTCCGCGAAAGGGGAAGATCCGCTGCCGTCGTCACCGCGGACCTGGCTGACCCGGGCGAGGCGCGCCGGGTGGCCGCCGTCGTCGCCGCCGACTACCAGGTTGACCTGCTCGTCAACAACGCGGCGGTGAACAGGCGCGGACCCGCCGCCGAGCTCGCGTTCGCTGACTGGCGACAGGTCCTCGCCACCGACCTCGACGCCGCGTTCGTGCTCGGCCAGGAGTTCGGCAGGCCGATGCTCCAGCGCGGCCACGGGCGCATCGTGAACGTGGTGTCGCTGCTCGCCTACCAAGGTGGCAGCCGGCTAGCCGCCTACGCCGCTGCCAAGAGCGGGCTGGCCGGTCTCACCCGGGCGATGGCCAGCGAATGGGCCGACCGGGGAGTGACCGTCAACGCGGTGTGCCCGGGCTATATCGACACTCGCAGCACCGGGCCGCTACGCGACGACCCGGTGCGCGAGCCGCGGATCCGGGCCAGCATTCCAGCCCGCCGGTGGGGTACCGAGCCGGAGGTGGCGGCAGCGATCGTGTACCTGTGCTCGCCTGCCGCCGCGTACGTGAACGGTCACGTCCTCGTTGTCGACGGCGGCTGCCTGATCCAGTGACCGGGGCCAGGCGCGGGCGGTCACGCGTCCCGGGCGGACCGGACCGCGCCCACCGTGAGCGAGGCCGGCGTCGGCTCCGGGGAGCCCTTCCGGTACTGGTCGATCTTGACGATGAGCCCGTCACCGTCCAGCTCGTGCCACTTGAGGCAGTGCAGCCGTACCCGCTCCCTGCCCGGCTGCCGCAGCGTCTCCACGGTCTGCGCGCAGGCGAACCGGCCGTCAGGGGAGTAGAAGATGCCGACGATCTCCATCGAGTGGTCTTCGAAGGTGCCGATGACCTCCGCGACGAACCGCACGTACCGATCCCGGCCGCGTACGGTGTCGTCGTCGAAGTCCGAGCGGATGCCCATGCGCACCACGTCCAGGGACAGGGTCGATTCCAGCTTCGCCCAGTCGTGGCCGTGGACGGCCTCGTAATACTCCCGCACGACATCCCGCTTCATGGTGCCCTCCTGATCACTGCCGGCCGGGCTGCGGGCGCAGCGGCCGGAAAAACGCACGCACGTCCTCGGCGAGGAGTTCGGGCTGCTCGAGGGCGGCGAAGTGGCCGCCGCGGTCCATGTCGGTCCACCGGCGCACGTCGAGGAACCGCTCCACGTACGCCCGGACCGGCGGCGACGTCTCGGCCGGGAACAGCGCGCAGCCCGCGGGCACCGGCACCCGCTGCGTCCAGGGCCTGCGGCCGTGCTCGCGGTACAGCCGCATCGACGGGCCGATCGTATTGGTCACCCAGTAGATCGTGATGATCGTCAGCAGGTCGTCCCGGTCGACAGCCTGGTACAGATCGCCGCCGCAGTCGCTCCACTCCCGGTACTTCTCGCTGATCCAGGCGGCCAGCCCCGCCGGCGAGTCTGACAGGCCGAACGCCGGCGTTTGCGGCCGGGTGGACTGCAGGTGCAAGTAGGCGAGGCCGTCCGCGGCGAATGCCCGCCCGGCTGCCAGCGCCTCGCGTTCGCGCGGGCCGAGGGCGGCGGCGTCGAAGTCCGGCGGCGGCGAGATGAAGGCAGGAAAGTTGAGATGGATGCCGGCCACCTGACCGGGCGCGGTCACGGCGACCTGCGCCGCGATGCGCGAGCCCCAGTCGCCACCCTGGGCGCCGTACCGCTCGTACCCGAGGTCGGCCATCAGGGCGGCGAACGCCGCGGCGACGGCCGCGGGGCCGCAGCCGGGTGCCCTGGGTACCGCCGACCAGCCGTAACCGGGCAATGAGGGGATGACGACGTGGAAGGCGTCCCGCCGGTCTCCCCCGTATGCGGCGGGGTCGGTCAGCATCGGGAGAATCCGGTGAAATTCCCAGAACGACCCCGGCCATCCGTGGATGAGCAGGAGAGGCATGGCGTCCGGCTCGGCCGACCGTGCGTGCACGACGTGCAGCTCGCGGCCGCCGGCCGTGACCGTGAACTGGGGCAGCGCGTTGATCAGGGTTTCCTGTTTGCGCCAGTCGAAGCCGTCGCGCCAGTACGCCAGCAGGTCGTGCAGGAAGGCGTCGCCGGCGCCGTCCGCCCAGGGCGCGGCTGGCGACGGTGGCGGGAGCCTGGTCTGCGAAAGCCGCCGTCGCAAGTCGAGCAGGACGTCACCGGGAACGTCGACACGGAAGGGCGTCACCGGAGGAGGCGGAACCGCGGCAGCGTGACCGTTCCCTCGTCGTCGAAGAACACCTCGACGGGCAGCCCGATGCGCACGTCCCCGGTGTCCTCGGGGGGCAGGTCGGTGACCATGCGGACGCCCTCCTCCAGTTCCACCGTCGCCACGGCGTAGGGGGCCTTATCACCCCAGAAGGGGTGGAACGGGCGGTGGGTGACCGTGAACGTGTAGATCGTTCCCCGGCCGCTGACCTGAGTCCAGCTCCAGGTCGCGCTAAGGCACTCGGGGCAGCGCAGCTGCGGGTAGTGCCGGTACCGGCCGCATTCGCAGCGCTGGATCACCAGCTCGCGGCGTCGGGCCGCGTCCCAGAACCCGGCGGTGAGCGGGTTGGGCGGCGGCATCGGGCGCTCGGTCATTACTCCCCTTTCTCCAGTACGAGGACGGTGCCCTCGAAGAAGTTGCCCTCGTTGACCGCCACGACGTTGGCGCAGCCGGGGATCTGGCGGGCGGGCTCGACGGTGCGCCGCAGCTGGCGGACACCCTCGATCACGTGGTTGACGCCGGAGACGTGCCCCTCGGACAGCGCACCGCCGTGCGGGTTGACGGGAAGCGGGCCGCCGAGTCGAATGTTGCCGTCGCCGACAAACGGCCCGCCCTCGCCGGGCTTGACGACGCCGATGGCCTCGAGTGCGGCGATGACGTACCAGGTGAAACCCTCGTGGATGAGGACGGTGTCCGCGTCCGCGACGGTGGTGCCGGACATCGCGAACGCCCGCGCCGCGGCCACTTGCAGGCTCTCCACGATCGTCATGTCCGGTTTCTGGGTGACCGAGGTGGGGACGTTGGCGTGCGACTCGCCGATGCCGGCGATCAGCGCCTGGCCCTTGCCGAGGGACCGGGCCCGGTCGGCGCTGGTGACTACCAGGGCGCCTGCGCCGTCGGACTCCAGGGAGCAGTCCAGCAGCCGGAACGGGCTCGTGATCATCCGGGACGCCTGGTGGTCGGCCAGGGTCATCGGCTTGCCGTGCATCAGGGCCTGCGGGTTGAGGTTGGCGTTGGCGCGGCAGGAGACGGCGACGTGCCCGAGCTGCTCGCCGGTGGTGCCGTACTGGTGCATGTGCCGCATGGCGGCCTGGGCGAACCACTGAGCGGCCCCCATGTTGCCGTAGGGCTGCTCGAATTCCGCCACGGTCGCCTGGACGTGCTCCACGACACCGCGCCCGGTCGAGATCCGCTCCCCTGAGTAGCCGCGCCGACCGGCCGGGACGAGGACGCAGGACGCCACGCCTGCCTCGACGGCCAGGCAGGCGCTCTGGATGGACGACAGCAGGCTGGCGCCGCCCATGTGCGCGCTCGGCGCGAAAGACACGTTCTTCAGGCCGAGGTTGAGTATGAACTCGTCGGCACTGCGGCCGGCCGGCGCGCTCGGCAGTACGCCGTCCACGTCGGCAGGTGCCAGCCCCGCGTCGGCCAGTGCGGCGAGCGACGCCTCCAGGTGCAGTTCCAGTGTCGACTTGCTGGTCCCGCGGGTGTAGGCGGTGTTGCCGATACCCGCGATGGCGCACTTCCTGGCCCGGCTCACCGGGCCGCCTCCGTTGCGACGGCCGGCCGGGACGAGGCGGCCGAGCGCCCGGCGATCCGGCCGAAAATCAGCGCGCTGCCGATCGCGTTGCCGCCGCCCGCGTACTGGGGGCCGATCACGTTGCCGGTGACCTCGCCCGCCGCGTACAGGCCCGGGATCGGGTCGCCGTCGCCGGCGCTGAGCACCCGGGCCCGGGCGTCGATGCGCGGACCGTAACCGGTGAGGGCGACGACGGCCGGCCAGAGCCTGACCGCGTAATACGGCGGCGCCGTCAGCGGGACGAGCCCGCTAACCTTCCCGAACTCGGTATCGTGCCCAGCGGCGCAAGACTCGTTGTAGCGGCGTACCGTGCCCTGCAGGACCCTGCCCGGCACGCCGATGGCGGCGGCCAGCTCCTCGATGGTGCCGGCCGTTGGCACCCGGCCGTCCGCGGCCGCGGGGAGCAGCGTGCCGGCGGTCCAGGCACCGCTCCCCCAGGCGCTGTGCGGGTCCGCTTTCGCCGACCGCACCAGCTGGTCGTCGAGTATGACATGGGCCGGGGAGTGCTTGAGGGCGAGCGGGGTGATCACGCCGTAGGGTCCGCTCTCGTCCACGAACCGGCGGCCGTCCCGGCCGATGATCACCAGCCAGGCCGGCGGGTACGGCTCGATCTCCCGGACGAGACCGGAGGTGAACAGGAGGTCGCCGTGATTCACCCCGGCGGCGTCGGCGCCCGCGCTCAGCGCCAGGGCCAGGCCGTCGCCGCGGGCGGTCG
Source organism: Trebonia sp. (assembly GCA_036501515.1). GTDB lineage: Bacteria > Actinomycetota > Actinomycetes > Streptosporangiales > Streptosporangiaceae > Trebonia. Next base: position 15,243 of record DASYAD010000349.1, read on the forward strand.
CGGCGGCCGGGGACCAGGTCCGCTCCGGGTCGGCGTCGGGGAAGTACTGCCGCAGGAGGCTTGGACTGGCCCCGAATCCGCCCGTGGCCAGGATCACCGCGCCGCCGGTCACCTCTTCGCGGCCGGCGCGGATCCGGTGGGCGCCGCCCTCGCGGCCGAGGTCGAGCCGATCCGCTCGCTGGCCGAACGCGAAGTCCACGCCGAGCGAGCGGGCCCGGCGGTACAGGGCGTCGACGTACGCCTGGCCGCCGCCGACCGGCCGGTGCGAGCGCGGGGCGGCCTCGCGTCCGGCCCGGTAGAGTCCCTCGGGAAGGTAGCGGACACCCAGGCTCTGCAGCCACTGGAAGGTGGGCAGCGCCGCGTCGCAGAACCCCCGGACGACGGCCGGCTCGACATCCCAGCGGTTGAACGTCAGGTAGTAGTCGAAGAACGCGTCAGCGGTGTCCCCCGGATAGCCGAGCGCGGCCTGGACGTCGGTGCCGGCCGCCATGAAGCTGCCGCCGGCCAGCGCGGTGGAGCCGCCCGGCTTGTCGGCGGCCTCGATCGCCAGCACGCTGGCCCCGTCCTCGGCGGCGGTGAGCGCGGCGGCCAGGCCGGCGCCGCCCGCCCCGATGACGACGACGTCGTAGTCCGGTTCTTCACTCATGCCGGCTACTGTCGCCCGGCCGCCGTTACCTGTCCCGTCACCTGGGCGGCGGCCGCATAACGACGGTGGTAATGAGGCCAGGTGAGCATAGTGGCCATGAACGGGAAGATCCTCGCCGTTACCGGTGGTGCCTCCGGGATCGGGCTCGCCACCGCCCTGCTCGCCGCGCGGTCCGGCGCGGCCGGCATCCTCCTCGCCGACCGCGACGCCGGGGCGGCCGCCGCCGCCGCGCGAGCGATCGGGGCACTCGGCTGCCCGGCAGCGGCACTGACGGCCGACGTGACGACCCAGGGCGCGCCGGACGAGGTCACCGCCGCTGCCGTCGGCCGGTTCGGGCGGCTCGACTGCGCCGTCAACGCCGCGGGGGTCGAAGGCGGCGAGCATCCGCTGGACGCCTGCACGGACGATGAATTCGATGCCGTCATGGACGTCAACGTCCGCGGCCTGTTCCAGTGCATGCGGGCCCAGCTGCGCCAGATGTACCGGCAGGGGTCCGGCTCGATCGTGAACATCGCGTCGGCTTCCGTCTTCGGCGTCCACCCTGGCCTCGGCGCCTACGTGACGTCGAAGGCGGCAGTCCTCGCCCTGTCGAAGGTCGCAGCGAAGGAAGCCGGCCCCCACGGCGTCCGTGTCAACGCGCTGTGCCCCGGCCTGACCGACACCCCGATGCTCCGCGAGTCGCTCGGAACCAGGCCCCTGACGGCCAGCATCGCGGAGCGGATCGCGCTGGGCCGGATCGGCGCGGCGGAGGAACTGGCTGAGGCCGCCGTCTGGCTGTGCTCGGACCTGTCGTCGTTCACCACCGGCGCCAGCCTGGTCGTGGACGGCGGCCGGACCGGCTGACCCGCTGGCCGCCCCGGCTCCCGGAAGGAGCGCGGGACGGCGCGGCGGTCACCGTCAGTCGGCGGTCACGCCAGAAGGTGCCTCGCGAACCAGTCCGTCGCGTGCGCGGCGGCCGCGTTCAGCTTGTCCTGGTCGCTGTAGAGGGTCATGTGGGTGGTGTGGGCGAGGGTGACCAGCTTCTTATCGGTCGCCGGGATCGCATGGTAGGCGCCGATCTCCAGGTCCCACAGCGTGATGTCGTCTCCCTCCGCCACGATCACCAGCGACGGCGTGTTGTAGATACGCCGGGCGAACGGGACAGCGTCGTATTCGAGCAGGAGGTCCACGCTTTCGACGGTGCTGCGGTTCTGGTACAGCGGCGCCTCGGTCTCTTGCAGGGCCTTGAACGTGTGGTAGGTCTCGGGGAACGGCCAGGTGCCCAGGTCCTGGGCGGGCTGGGCGGTGGCGTGCGGGATGTAGAGGCGCTTTCCCGGCTCGTCGTAGCGCAGCGCGCGGTCGTCCAGGATCGTCTGCCACAGCCTCCGGTACGCGACGGACCCGTGGGCGCGCCGCATGTTCTCGGAACCGTCGACGACCGGGATCTGGCTCACGAGGCACTTCACCCGCGGGTCAGTGGCACCCAGGATGAGCGCGTGCCCGCCTGAGTAGGAGATGCCCCATACGCCGAGCCGGTCGGCGTCGATGTCGTCACGCCGCTCCAGGAAGCTCAGGGCGGCGCGGTAGTCGCGAATCTGCGCCCACGGGTCAAGGTGCTGGCGGGGCTCGCCGTCTGACACGCCGAGGTTGCGGTAGTCGAAGACGAGCGCGGCCAGGCCGGCCTCCGTGAACGCCTTGGCGTAGTAGGGCATGACGAGCTCGCGCACGTAGCACCACCCGCCAGCGAGTGCCACCGCCGGGAACGGGCCGTCGCCGTCCGGCTGGTACAGCCAGCCGCGGACCGTGGTCCCCTCGCTGGCGAACTCGACGTCAAGTCTGCGCATGGCCTTTCCTCCTACTGTCCTCCGGCTGGGTCTGCCCCGATCCCACGGGCAGGCGCATTACGCCCGCCATCACCGCCCGCGCGGATAACGCGGCTGGTAATGGCGCGGGCCGCAGGCTGGCTTCGAGTCATGGTGCCCGAATAGCGCACCGGAAGGAGGTCTGGCATGAGCGACCGCGAAGCCAGCACGAGGACCGACGGCGAGCTGCCCTGGTTCATCAGCGTCGATGACCACGTCATCGAGCCGCCCGGCGTCTGGACGAGCCGACTGCCGGCGAAGTTCAAGGACAAGGCGCCGCACTACGAGCGGCGCCAGGTCGGGAGGACCCGGTACGTGGGCGGCACCTTCGTCACCGAAAAGGACGACAACGGGCCACCGACCGAAGTGTGGGTCTTCGACCAGGTGGTCAAACCCATCCGGCGCAATATCGCCTCCGCCGGGCTGGAGCGCGAGGAGATGGACCTCAACCCGATCAGCTTCGAGGAGATGCGCCGGGGCTGCTTCGACCCCGTCGCCCGGCTCGAGGACATGGACATCAACCATGTCGAGGCTTCGCTGTGCTTCCCGCAGATGATCCGTTTCTGCGGGCAGGAGTTCAGCGAGACCAAGGACCGCGAGCTGGGCCTGGCGTGCATCAAGGCGTACAACGACTGGATGATCGAGGAGTGGTGCGCGACGAACCCGGACCGGCTCATACCGCTCCAGGTCGTCCCGCTGTGGGACGGCGAGCTCGCCGCCGCGGAGGTCCGCCGCAACGCCGCCCGCGGGTTCCACGCTGTCACCTTCAGCGAGAATCCCTGGGTTCTCGGTTACCCGAGCATCCACTCAGGGCACTGGGACCCGTTCTTCGAGGCCTGTGCTGAGACCAAGACGACGGTCGCCATGCACATCGGCTCGTCGTCGAAGATGGAGACGGTCTCCCCGGACGCGCCGCCGGCGGTGAGCATCAGCCTGTCGTCAAGCAACGCGATCTCCTCGCTGATGGAGTACCTGTTCTCCGGGGTCCTCGCCCGGTGGCCAGAGCTGCACCTGGCCTACGCGGAAAGCCAGGTCGGCTGGATGCCTTATCAGCTCGAGCGGGCGGACACGGTCTACGTCGAGCACCGGGCCTGGAACGGCATCATGGCCGCGGCGATGCCGGAGCCGCCGTCCTTCTACTACTACCGGCAGGTCTTCGGCTGCTTCTTCCGCGACTTCCACGGCATCAAGAACCTGCACGAGGTCGGTGTGGACAACGCCATCTTCGAGGTCGACTACCCCCACACGGACTCCACGTGGCCGCACACGGAAGTCCTGGCGAAGGAGATGTTCGCCGACCTGAGCAGCGAGGAGGTCTACAAGGTGTCGCGGGGCAACGCGATCCGGGCGCTGCACCTGGACAAGGACCGCGACCGCTAGACGCCGTAGCGCACAGCAGGCTGCCCGGGTCACCCGCCCGGGCAGCCTGCTTTTTGCGGTCTGCTCTTGCACATCCCTTACGATCGCCATGAGCCACGGCTCAATGAAAACAGCCGGGAAGCCCGGCGGCTGTTACCGCCCGGGTTCCCCGGCTGGGTGTCCGGCTGCGCCGGGACCTACGCTCCCGCGGCTGCCGCCGCCGGCACGGGGTCAGGGTCCGTGGCGGCGGCGAGGACCGCGGCGGCGGTGCCGGTGACCAGCCCGGTCCGGGCGGCGGCGGCCCGGTCACCCGGCGAGCGGTCGGGGAACCCCGCCGACCACCCGTTTACCGTGGTCGGCCCCGCCTTCAGCAGCCGACCGGCATAGCTCTCGTCGGGGATCCTGGCGTGCCCGTTGCAGAACTCGACGCCGATCTGCTCGGCCGGCTCCCGCAGGTAGACGGAGACGGAGGTCGACGCCACGTGCTTCACCACGTCCCCGCCGAGCGCGTCCTTGTTGATAGCGTGTGCCCGGAACGCGAGGACATCCTCGATCTCCCCGACCAGCATCGCGATGTGGTCCAGCTTCGCCGGCTCTCCCTGGCCGATCGCGAGCGCGTGATGATACTGGTTACCGCAGCGCAGGAAGGTGATGACCTCCTCGATGCGGTCGGACACCAGGAAGCCGAGCGCGTCGGTGTAGAACGCCCGCGCCTCCGCGACGTCCGCGACGAAGACCACCGCGTGCAGCAGGCACTCGATGCCCCGCTCAGGCGCCGGCGAGGACGGGAGGCTGAGCATCTGCTCGTAGATCTCCCACTCGATGCCGTCGGGCGCACGGAACCGCAGCGCCCCGGCGACCCGGTCGCGGGCGAAGTTGTCGCCGCGGGTCGTGCCCACCCCCAGCCGGTGCAGGCGCCGTTCCACCTCATCGATCGCGGCGGCGTTCACCGCCCGGTAACCCAGCCGGATCAGGCCCGGCTCGTCACACTGCTCAAGGCGGACCCAGTGGTGGCGGGTGTCGCCGCTCAGGAACACGACCCCGTTAGCTCGCTCCGTTACCTCCAGTTGGCATACGTTGCGGTAGAACTCGGTGGCACGGTCGAGATCCCGCACCCCGTAGGCCACGTAGCCCATCTCCTGTATCAGAGTCATCTTCCGGCTCCTCCCTGAGCGTCGTCCGTCATCGTGGCCAGGCGGGGGTTACCGCCCGCGTTACCGCGGTCACGGGCCGCCCGGCGGCTTAACCCGCCAGTACCTGGCCAGAGAGCCTGCGTCTACGGGGAGGTCGATCCCGGTGATCATGCGGGCCGCGTCAGAGAACAGGAAAACGGCGGCGCGTCCGTAGTCCGATGGCGACGGGAGCCTGCCCAGTGGCACCTGGCCCGCCGCTACGCTCAGCGACGCCTGGGTCGCGGCATCCGGGCCGCGCACGCCCCACCGGGCGGCCCGCTCCAGTGCCTCCGCCGGGTCGGTCGCGGTCGGAGTCAGGCTGTTGACGCGGATGCCGTAGGGCGCCAGTTCCGTCGCGGCCGAGCGGGTCATGTTCAGCAGCCCGCCCTTGGCGGTGGTGTACCCGATGTTCCCCGGCTCGCCCTGGTGGCCGGCGGTGGAGATGAGGTTCACGATCGCCCCGGCCCGGCCGTCGGCGGCCAGCTTCCGCGCGATGATCGAAGAGAAGAGGAAGGCACCGTCGAGCATGACGGCGAGCTGCCGCCGCCATTGCGGGAACTCCATGTCGAGGAGCCCGTTAACGGCGTAGACGACCGCGCCGTTGACAAGCAGGTCAACGGGCCCGAGCGCTTCGATAACCGCCGAGACGGCGCGGCTGACTTCGGCCGGGTCGCTGGCATCGCAATCCACCGCGCAGGCGGTTCCGCCTTCTTCGCGGATATCCTTTGCGGTCAGCGCCGCGAGATGTAGATCTTTGTCAATACAACCCACTCGCGCGCCCGCCCGGGCGAGCTCAATCGCAATTCCCGCGCCGATATTCGGGCTTGTGCCGACCATCACCGCCGTGTGGCCGGCGAGAGGCCCCTCAGTTGCCGCTGGCGTGTTCATAAGAATTCCTTCGGCTCGGTCACGTCGGGCACGCTCAGGCCGATGCCGCGCGCGGTGGCGGCCTGGTAGACGGCCAGTCCCGCGATCAGGTCCTGCGCTGCCGTCCCGACCGACTTGAACAGCGTGGACTGATCGCTGCTGGTCCGCTTGACCCGGCCCGCCAGGAGGTCGTCGAGGGTGCCGTGCGGAGTCCACTGCGGCCGCTGCGCGAGCAGGGCCATGACGTCACCGGACTCGCTGCCGACCTGGGCCGCAGAGGTATCGAAGATCACGACGTCCGGGCGCAGCAGCGCGTCGGTGTCGATCTCCCGCAGGAACGGGGCCGTAGACCCGATGGACACCACGTGCTGCCCCGCTTCCAGGGTCGACCCGCGGTAGGCCGCTTCACCGCCGCGCCCGGTATTGGTCGCCACGACCACCACGTCGGCCCCGGCTACGGCTTGCTGCGGGCTGTCAGCGGGCTCGATCTCTATCCCCAGCCGCTTCGCCATCCGCAGCGCGAATTCCGACCGTCGGTCCGGGTTGCGGCTGTAGACGCGGGCGGTCTCGATCTCACGCACCGCACACACCGCGGCGAGGTTGGTCTCGGCCTCCAGGCCGGACCCGATGACCCCGGCCGTGCGCGCGTCGGGGCGGGCGAGATAGCGGGTCGCGACACCACTGGTGGCACCGGTCCGCAGGGCGGTCAGATAGGCGGCGTCAATCACGGCCATTACCTCTCCGCCGTCGATCGCGGAGACGATCACAGCGTACCGGACGCCTTCCTCAATACTGCCGTAAAAAAGCTTGAGACCGAGCACGCCGGCCGCAGGCAAGATCGCCGGCATTACCCGGAACATAGTGTTTCCCAGGCCCAGGTTCAGGCGCTCGGGAATGATCGCACCGGGCCCGGTCGTCTCGGCGCGCAGGCCTTGGTCGAGCGAATTAACGAGCGCAGGCATGTCCGCTATACCGCGCACGTCCTTATCGCTCAGAATTAGCGTCACCGACCCCCCTAACGTAAGTGAGAGATATCGCCACATGGTCGCAGTGCGCTCGTTATTCCATCCGTTAACCCGCCTGCGGGAGCCGTGAACGCGGGGCCGAACAGGCATGACGATGCGCGTCGCCGGGGCGCCGACGGGAGGGGACCCGGCCGCGGATCGCGCCGGGCGGCCGGGGCCAGGGTTATCCGGCTGCCCAGGCCGGGCCGGCATAAGGAAAGTCCAGCGGCACCGCAATAGCCGCTAGCGGGCCAGCGGCCGCGCATCCTAATTCATCGGCACTAGCACTTACAAGTATTACGAAGAGTAGCGTTCTTTTAACCGTACGTCCAGCGGAAGTTATCCGCCGCGCAATGGTTGCGGTGCGAAGAAATTTGACGGACACTCTGAGGATATACCCGCGATACACGCGAGGGTGGGCCACGCACTGGGTACACCCGTGTGGCTGCACGTGCCATTGGCTGGCTCAGGGAGGAGCATGCCATGCCGTCTGATGAGGCCCGTCGTGAGAGCGTGAGCGCGCCCCCTTCGCCGCCGCCGCCCGCGGCGGGGCTTCCGGCCGCCCTGCTGCCGCACCGCCTGCGGCAGCCCGGGATGCCGCGCGGCGTGCTGCGCCGGGAACGCGTCGACCGTCTCTTCGACGAAATGCTGGCCGCCTGCGGGGCACTGGTGGTGTCGGCGGCGGCCGGGTCAGGCAAGACCGTACAGGCTCAGCTTTACGGGGAAGCGCGAGGCCTGCCCGTGGTGTGGCTCACCCTCGGCGCAGTGCACGCCTCGCCCCGTGCTCTGCTGTCCGCCCTCGGGGAGGCACTGCGCCCCCGCTGGCGCTCCGACGCCCGGATGCCGACGGGACCAGTGCTGCACCTCGAGGCGACCACGGAGGAGATGGCCGCCATCATCGCCGACGCGGTCCGGACCGAGCCTGCCCTGCTCGTCATCGACGAGTGCGAGCAGCTGGTGCCGTCGACGGAGGCGCAGCTCGCCCTGGAGACGTTCCTTGAGTACCGGCCCGACTCCCTCAAGGTCCTGCTGCTCAGCCGCACCGACCTGGCCGGGCCCCTGCTGGGGCGGATGCTCGACGGCCGGATCGGTCTGGTGGACGACGACCAGCTGCGGCTCACGGCGGCCGAGAACGAGCAGCTCGCCGGGCTGCTCGGCGGAACCCCTGAGCAGCTGGACCCGGTCTTCCAGGCGACCGGCGGGTGGATCGCCGGCGCCGCCTTCAGCTTCCGGTACGGGCTGCGCGAGCAGCGGGTGTCGAACGACCTCCCGTCGGTGATCATGGCTGACGTGCTGTCCGCGCTCTCCCCCGCCGAGCAGCAGTTCCTGCTGGACAGCTGCGTCCTGGACGTGGTGACCAGGCAGGCGGCCGTCGCGCTGTGCGGGCCCACCGCGCACGGGCTGTGGGACGCGATCCGGTTCCGGCACCTGCCGTCCACCACGATGACGGAATCCAGCATCACCTACCATTCGCTGTTCCGGTCGTTCCTGAAGCGGGAACTGCGGGCGCGCGACCCGGAGCGGTACCTGAGCCTCATGTGCCGCTACGGCCGGTACCTGACGGCGCAGCACAACGTGGAGGAGGCCACCGAGCTCTACCTGTCCATCGGCGAGCTCGACCAGGCCAAGGCCGCCGCCGAGGCCGCGGTGAGCGGAGTATGCGACCGCTCGGACTGGGACACCTTCATCAGGTGGGCGGACACGTTCGGCCATGACCGGCTGCTCGGCAGCCCGGTGCTGCTCAGCGCGCTGATCAGGTCGCTGTTCGGACAGCGGCGCTTCGAGGAGACCGCCGCGATGATCCGCAAGCTCGACCAGCGCGGCCTGCTGCGGTCCGCGATGCAGGCCGACCCTGCCCTGCTGGCGACCGCCGCCTGGGCACTGCAGGCCGACCCCGCGGAGGCGCGCCGGCTCCTGGACCGTTACCAGGGAGACTACCGGGCCGATGTCGTCCGGTTCATGTTCCGCGCCTGTACCGACCTGGTCCCCGCCTCACCGCCGCTCGGCTCGGACTGGGGCGATGTCGAGCGGATCATGAGCTGGGGCCTGCTGCTCCAGGGCAGGACCTCCGAGCTGCGGGCTTTTATCCCCAAGGAGCCCCGCACGGCGGTCATCAACCCGAACGTAATCCTGGCCGCCGTCTTCGGCGGCAACATGGACGAGGCCCGGGAGCTGTGGGAGCGCGTCCCGCAAGAGATCAGGGACCGTCCGCAGTCCCATTTCGTCGAGGCCATGCTGCTGCTGAGCGAAGGCGAGCCGGAACTCGCACTGGCGGCGATCCAGGTGGCGCTCACCGACAGCCGCAAGACCACGTTCTTCCTGTTCCCCGCCTACGAGGTGGTCTCGGGGTACATCCTGCTGTCGCTCAACCGCCGCGAGGACGCGGTCGCGGCGCTGCAGGACGGCGTCGAGCGCACCGCCCGGTCGGGGCAGTCCGCGCTCCTCGAATGGGGCCAGGCGTTCCTCGGGCTGGCTCTGCTCGACGGAGGCGAGCCTGATGCGGCCCGCCCGCTGCTGAACGAGTGCGTCCACTCGATGAACAAGGCGCACCGCAGGCTGTTCCTGCCGTTCGCGGCTGCCTGCCTGTCCGAGGCCGAGGCCCGGTGCGGTGACGTCGAGGCCGCGCACGCGGCGGCTGACCTCGCGTACCACACGGCGGCTCTCATGGGGACGTTCTCGGCGCTGCTGCCCGCGCTGCGGTCCTTCCCGGGGATCGCCAAGCGGGAGGACGCCAGGGACCCGGGCAAGATGCGCTGGCGGCGGCTCGTCATCGCCCCGTCGGCCAGGCCTCCGCGGCGGGTGGCCGCGGTGGGCGGCTTTCAGCTGGGGCTCCAGCCGTTCGGTCCCGACCGGGACATCTGGGTCAACGGCGTAGCGCAGAAGATCGGCCGCATAAAGATCATCGAGCTGATGGCCCTGCTGGTCCTGCACCCGGACGGCATCGACCGCGGCAGGCTGCACTCCGCGCTGTTCCCTGAGGCGAACCTGCGCAACGGCGGAAACCACTTCCGCCAGATAGCGTTCAAGTTTCGCCAGATCACCGGCCTGTCGCTGGATCGCCGCGACGGGAACGTGGTGGGCCTGCCTGCCGACACCATCGTCGACGCGGCCGACGTGCGATTCGAGGAGCTCCTGCGGACCGCGAGCTGGGTCACCGACAGCGAGCGCGTCCTGCGGCTGCGCGCGGCCCTCGACCTCGTGCACGGCCCCTACCTCGGCGGCAGCAACCTGGACTGGGCCGAGGAGCGGCGCAATCACCTGGAGGTCGTCCAGGAGGAGGCTCGGCTGGAACTCGTGCGACTGCTCGTCGAGCTCGGCCAGCCCCAGGTCGCCCGCCAGGAGTGCGAGAAACTGCTGGCGATCAACCGCTACAGCGACCCGGGGTACCGGCTGCTGGTCCAGATCGAGCGCATGGCGGGCAGCGAGAGCTCCACCCTCGCGGCCTACCGGCGCGCGGTCGTCGCCCTCGAGGAACTCGGGCTCGAGCCGGGCGATACCCGCCGGCTCCTGGAGGCGCGGCCAGCCGCGTCGCGCCGTCCTGCCGCACCAGCCCAGCCGGCCCGCAGTCCGCGGCCGAAGCTGGTCAGCGGTTGAGTTCCCGGTTAACGCGGCCGGTAATGGCTGCCCGCTGATCGTGCGGGTGTGAATCAGGGACCACTTCGGGGAATCCGGGTTATCGAAGCGGGGCGCTTCGCCTCCGCCCCCTCATGCGCCACCGTCCTCGCCGACTGGGGCGCCGAGGTCATCAAGCTGGAGCCCCCGGGCGGCGATCCCGCCCGGGGCCCGGGCTCTCTCGGCCCTGAAGCGGGCCAGCGGGTCAACCCGCGGTTCGACGTGCACAACAGGACGCGCCGTAGTGTCGCGCTCGACCTCACCGCGGCGAGCGGGCGGGCCGTCGCGCACCGGCTGGTCGCCACCGCCGACGTCTTCGTCACCAACCTGCGAGAGCCCGCCCTGCGGCGGCTCCAAATGGATGCCGCCACGCTGCGGGGACTGCTCCCGGCACTCGTCTACGCACAGGTCACCGGCTACGGGGAGGCGGACGGCGACAGCCGGCGAAGCTACGACCACGGCGCGTTCTGGTCGTACTCGGGACTTGCGGCACTGTTCGCGGACGGCGACGGCGTGCCGCCGCAGCCGGCGGGCGGCCTGGGCGACCGGGCCACCGGCTCGGCCCTCGCAGGCGCCGTGTGCGCGGCGCTGTTCGCCCGCCAGGGCACCGGCCAGGGGGATCACGTGTCGGTGTCGCTGCTCGGCACCGCCATGTGGCTGATGGCGTCGGACGTCGCCGACGCGCTGCGCGACCCCGGCCAGCGCCGGGACTCCGACCGCCGGTCCGCCGCGATCCCCACGGTCAACTGCTTCCGGTGCGCGGACGGGCGCTGGCTGTGGCTGCAGTCGATGCTGCCCGAGCGCGAGTGGGAGGCACTGCTTGACGCCCTGGACGCCCGCTGGCTCGACGAGGACCCGCGGTTCGCGGGCGGGAACGGGCGGCTGACCCCGCAGGACCGGATCGCGCTGATTGAGACTCTGGACGAGATCTTCCGGCACCGGACCGCCGCCGAGTGGTTCCAGCGGCTGTCAGCCGCCGGGCTGACCGCCGCCGAGGTGCGCGAACTGCCGGAGTCCGTTCGTGACCCGCTCGTGCTCGGCAGCGGCGCCATCCGGCAGGTCGCGCACGCGTCCGGCGCGTACTCCACGGTCAGCTCGCCGTGCTCGTTCGCCCAGGCGCCGCTGGCCGAGCCGCGCCCCGCGCCGGCCGTGGGCGCCCACACCGAGGAAATCCTCGCTGAGATCGGGGTCGATGACCGCGAGCTCAAGGAACTGCGCGCGAGCGGCGCCTTCGGGCAGTAGGACGCCGCCGTGGTGCGGTCACCCGGACGGCAGGACGGGCCGGCGACCGAGACCCCGGCTAGGCCGCGTCGGCCTCCCGCGGTGACTCGCGAGCGGCCGCCGGCTCCAGGCCGGCTATGGGCCGCAGGCCGACCGAGGCACGAGTACGGTAGCGGCGGTTAACCGAGATGAGCACCGCGGTGAAGGACTCGATCTGCCCGGCCAGCCGCAGCGGCCCCGCGTCGATGCCGGTGCGGCCGGTGACCGCCCGGCACAGGCACCGTACGGTCTCCTTCGCCGCGTCGTCGTTCCCGCAGACCAGCACGTCGGCCGCCGACAGGTCCTCCCGAAGGTCCAGCAGCGAGCGCGCGGACAGGTGATGGAACGCGCCGACCACCCGGCTGCCGGGAAGCAGCGCGGCCACGTGCTCGGCGGCGCTGCCGTGCCCGGTGTCGACCTGGTGCGGGCCGCGTGCGTCGAACCCGATCGGGTTGGCGCAGGACACGACCACCTTGCCGCTGACCGCCGGGCCGAGGCCGGCGATCAGCGACCCGTCGGGGTCCCAGGGCAGGGTGAGGAGGACAACATCGGCCGCCGCCGCGGCGGCGTCGTTCGTCATCGCCTCCAGCCGCGCAGCCCCGGCCGGAAGCCGCCCGGAGAGCAGCTCAGCGCACTGTGCCGCCCGGCCGGAAGACCGGGAGCCGATGATCACCCGGTGCCCGCCGGCCGCCAGGCGCAGCCCGAGGCCGCTCCCGTGCTCGCCAGTGCCCCCGATAATGCCGATGCTGAGGGAAGAGTCGGCCACGTCAACCTCTCGATAGGTATCCGGCGAAGGCGTCCGATGCACCCTCGCGACAACTATCGAGAACGGACGGTTATCGCCGTCGTTAACCCTGCGACTGAACGACGCCCGGCTGACGCTGTTAACGCTGGCGTTACGCGCCCTTGCGCCGGTATCCGGCCTGCGGCACAGTCGGTGCAGCGGCTCTCCGTGCGGCACGAGAGGCCATAAGAGAAAGCAGGCGCTCATGCCGGCACTTCGCGCCTTCGACGACGGCCCGCACCTCTCCACCGGGGACAACACTCCTGACTGGAGGGAGTCCTGGGCACTGGACTGGCATGACCGGGCGGCTGGGGTGGCCGCCGTCTACCGGGTCCAGACCGCCCCGGCCGGGCGAGGAACGCAGGCCCGGTCCTGGATACTCGCCGACGGCGGGATCAGCGCCCGCGTCGAGACCGCCCGGCCTGGCGCTCAGCCGGACTCCCGCGGTGCTCAGGCGGGCGGGCTCGGCCTGCGGGTGCTTGTACCGCTGCGCTCGTACTCGGTCGCCGCCGGAGCGGGAACCGAGCTCACCTACACGTCCGGCACCGACACTATCCGGTTCTCCATGAGCGGGCAGCGGGCCGAGCCCGGCGAGCACTACGAGTCGTTCGGCACCGTGGCGGGCACGGTCCGCGACGACGGCGGCCGTCTGACAGAGATAGCGGGGCTGGGCCACTACCGCCACTCGTGGGGCATGCCGGACCCCAGCGCGCGGCTCGTGCGGTCAGTCCACGGCACGTTCGGCGGCGGCCTGTTCTTCACGGTCTCGGAGTACCTCACCCCGGCGGGCACCGTGGCGGCCGGCTACCTGGCCGACGACGGAGAGTTCCACGGAGTGGAAAAAGCCCGTTTCGGAGTGGAGACGGACCTGCTCGGCCGCCCCCAGGGCATCGACCTGATGATCGCTACAGCGGACCGGCGTGACTTCCGCATCCTGGGAACGGTGACCGCGGCGGCCGTCGACGGGCCGGGGTTCACGGAATTCAGCCTCGGCCGGTACCGGGGCAGCGGGGTCATCGAGATGCACCCGCAGCGGTTAACGCGGGGCCTCTGCGGCCGGGACCGCCTGACCTAGGCCTCCGACAGCAGCGTCCCCGGAGCCGGCGACAGCAGCTCCTCGTGCCACGCGGTGCAGTAGGCCCTGGCCGCCTCGCGCCACTGTTCGATCCGGGGATCGCGAGAGGTCGCGAGGCTGATGTAGCTGACCACGTCGGTGGCCCACAGGGTCACCACCGTGGTGTCGGTCATGACCGCCTGGTACATCCCCACTAGCCGGTGCCCGTGGTCGAGCGCCGCCGGCCGCCACTGCTCGTTCATGGCGGCCAGGTAGTCCTGGCCGGCACCCGGGCGGACGGTAGTGACCTCGTGCACGAAAAGGGTGCCCTTGACCCCGTCGGCCGCGAGCTGGCTCACCGGCGGCGACCAGGGCACGCTGGCCATCAGGAAGTCCTCGCCGCCCGAGCGGACCTCGTCGAACTGGTCGAAGTAGACGTGCAGGAGACCGTCTCGTGGACGAACAGTTCCATCGCTGCTCAGGCCGGGTTGCGGCCGATGAAGAATTGCTCGTCATCGTCCGGCGCGTCCAGGAACCCGGCCGCCGCGGCACCGGCCCGGTAGGCGTTCATCTGCGGTGCCACCAGCCGCTGGGTAGGCATCCGCAACGGGCCGCCGTTGAAGCCGGCCAGCCACGCCTGGTACTTCCAGGCCATGCGGTGCACGCTGTTCGCGCCCGCGACACCGATCCGCTCGTTCGCCCGCCGCGCCGGGTCGACCTTCCAGTACAGCTCCATCGCCTCGGCGTACTTGCCCTGGTGGCACAGCGACAGCATCGCCGGCACAGCGCCGCCGAGGCACTCGGTGTTGGACGTGGCGATCAGCTGCAGCGGCAAGATCGTGGCCAGCGGGATGGCCTGCATTTCCAGCGGCATGGTGACGATCACCCGGTCGCTGAGCGCGTTCCAGGTCTCGGTGAACCCGGCGATGGCGGGCATGCCGCCCTCGGCCTTGACCACCGCGACATTGGGGATCTCGTCGACCATCTCGGTGAGCATCTCCACGGGGATCGACGCCGGGTGCAGCCGCTCGAAGCCCCACAGCGGCACCGGGAACAAGATCACCGCCATGCTCGTCTCCGCGCAGAACGCGGCGGTGTAGTCGTAGACGTCGCGCAGCGACCGGGGGTAGAAGGACGGCGGGTAGGACAGCAGGGCCAGGCTCGTCCCCGCCTCCTGGGACCGCTTGGCCACCTCGATGTTCTCCTCGAGGGTGTTGAAGCTCGCGTGGAAGACCAGCTCAAGCCGGCCGCCGGCCTCGTCGGCCGCCCACCCCACCATCTGCACGTACTCATCGGGGGTCAGCGCGGTCTCCGCCACCACCAGCGCGCCCTTGAAGCCGAGCTCGATCTCCCGGCGCACGTCGTGCCGGATCGCGGCCTCGTTGAGCCCGCGCAGGTCGCCGGTGTACGACGGAATGATCACGTTGCACACCCCCCGCATCTCAGCGCGCGCCCACTCCCGCGCCTCCAGCCGCCCGAACCGGGCCATCGCCCACCATCCTTCTGTCGTATGCCAACGAGCCCTGAGGCGAGCGCCGTCAGGTCACGGTCACTGGGAGCCGGCCGCGGCGAGCTTGTCCCTGATGAGCTCGCGCAGCCGGAATTTCTGCACCTTCCCGGACTGCGTCTTCGGCAGCTCGGTGACGATCTCCATCCGTTCTGGCAGTTTCTGCCGGGCCAGCTGCTGGCCGGCCAGGTACTCGTTCAGGTCCGCGAGCGTCGGCGTGGCCCCCGGCACCGGGACGATGAACACGCAGGCGCGCTCGGTCAGCACCGGGTCGGGCATGGCGACGACCGCCACTTCGCGGACGGCGGGATGCTCGAAGAGGATGTTCTCCACCTCGGTCGCGCTGATGTTCTCGCCGCCGCGGACGATAATGTCCTTCTTGCGGCCCCGGATCGACACGTAACCGTCGTCGTCAGCCGACGCCAGGTCGCCGGTGCGGAACCAGCCGCCGACGGTGAACGCACCTTCGTTGTCGGCCGCGGCCAGGTAGCCGGGGAACATCTCGGGGCCGCGGACCAGGAGTTCGCCGGTCTCCCCCGCGGGCAGGTCCGCGCCGGAATCGCCGACGATGCGGTACTCGGCGCCGCCGATGGACTGCCCGTCGGTGCCCGCCCGCTTGTCCTCCGGCGCGTCCGGCCGCGAGGTGGACAGCGTCGGGAACTCCGTCGACCCGTACACCCGGGTCGCCGTCACGGCCAGCCGCTGCCCGGCCTGCCGGATCAGCCCCGGTGGCACGTCGGCTCCGCCGCACGCGAAGACGCGCAAGGACGACACGTCATACGATGCCAGTTCCGGATGGTGGACCAGACCGTGCAGGAACGGCGTCGCGGCGACGGTGAACGTGCACCGCTCCGCCTCGATCAGCCGCAGGGCGGCGGCCGGGTCCCAGGTGTCTTGCAGCACGACGCGGGTGCCGAGCATCGCGGGCAGCTGGAGTCCGTACAGCAGGCCGGTGATGTGCGTGACCGGCGACGGCATCCACACCACGTCATCCGGACGCAGGCCGTACACGTCGATGATGCTGCGGCACTCGTAGTCCAGGGTGTTGTGGGTGTGCAGCACGCCCTTCGGGTCCGCCGTTGTCCCTGAGGTGAACATGAGCAGCATCGGGTCGTCGGGGTCACGTGCCACCGCCGGGGCCGCCTCGCCGTCGCACCGCAGCAGTTCCTCGAACAGCAGCGGGCGGCCGGCCCCTGTGCCCGTTCCCGGTGCTGTCTGAGTTCCCGGTGCTGTCCCCGGCCGGCTCGCGGACCGGGCGACCACCACGTGCCGCAGGTCGGGCAGCGCGGAACGCAGCCCGGCGAGCATGCCCGCGTAGTCGAAGCGCCGGAACGTTTCCGGCACCACGATGACCCGGCTGCGCGCCTGGCGCAGGATGTAGCCGACCTCCCGCTGCCGGTAGATCGGGATGATCGGGTTGCTGACCGCGCCCAGCCGCAGCACCGCGTGGTGCAAGATCAGGGCTTCGTGCCAGTTGGGCAGCTGCCAGGAGACGGCCTCGCCCGGCCCGACCCCGAGCCCCGCGAGCCCGGCTGCTACCGCCCGGACCGACTCCTCCAGGTCCCGGTAGGTGATCCGGGCCGGCCCTTCGATCACGGCGACGGCTTCGGGGAACTCCCGCGCCGCGGCGGCCACGTGGGCGTCGATGAGGACGTCGCGCCAGTAGCCCGCCAGCCGGGTGCGGTCACCCCCGCCGGCGGGCACGGCGATGCGGGTCATCCTAGGAGAACTCCTTGATCCGGCTGGCGACCGTGGGCAGTTCGGCCAGGTGGGCGGAGAACCAGCTGCCTGCCGCGCGGGCCGCGAGGTCCAGCGCGGTCAGGTTGCTGTAGAGGGTCATGTGGCTGGTGTCGGGGAGGACGACGAGCTTCTTCTCCGAGGACGGGATCGAGTCGTAGACGGCCGTCTCCACGTCCCACAGCGTGATGTCGTCCTTGTTCGCGATGATCATCATCACCGGCTTGTTGACCAGCCGCCGTGCGTACGGCGCGGCGTTGTAGGCGAGCAGGTGCTCCACCGACGCGATCGTGTTGCGGTGCTCGTGCGAAGGCGCCTGAGTCGCCTTCAGCTCGTCGAAGACCACTTTGACCTCGTCGAACGGCCAGGTGACGAGGCCGTCATCGGGTCCCTTCGGCGTACCGGACATCGGGATGTAGCTGTGCTGGCCGCTGGCGAAGCGCTTGCGCCGGTCCTCGACGATCGCGTCCTGGAGCTTGCGGAACCGCTCCGAGCCGTGCACCCGCCACATGTTGTCGTAGCCGTCGATCACCGGCACGTTGCTGACCACGGCCTTCACCCGCGGGTCGATCGCGCCGAGGATGATCACGTGGCCGCCGCTGTAGGAGATTCCCCAGGCGCCGATGCGGTCGGCCGCGACGTCCGGGCGGCCTTCGAGGTAGGTGACGGCGTTCTGGTAGTCCTCGATCTGGTCCCACGGGTCCAGGTGCTGGCGCGGCTCCCCGTCGCTGGCGCCGAGCCGGCGGTAATCGAAGATCAGCGCGGCGAAGCCGCGGTCGACGAATTCCCTGGCGTACTGCGGCTGGCGCAGCTCCTTGACGTAGCACCACCCCCCGGCCATGACGATCGCGGGGAACGGTCCCTCGCCCTCGGGGAGGTAGAGGTCGCCGCGAACCGTCTCGCCGCCGCTGGTGAACGCAACCTCGTGCACGGTCATGTCGAAAGGCTCCTGTCTGCCGGTGTTCTCCCAGCAGCGTCCGGCCGCCGCGTTATCGGCCTCGTTATGCCGGCCGGGCCCCCTGCGGCGCCCGTGCGGCGCCCCTGCCGCCGATAATGCGGCCCGTAATGACCGGGCTGGCACAGTGCTCCCGTCCCGCTCACGGAAGACACTGGAGGGCGCCTGTCATGGCCTACCGCGACGAAGTCGTCATCGACGACCGGTCGCGCGGGATATTCCGCGTGCACCGTTCGGCGATGACGTCCGAGCAGATCTTCGCCGACGAGCGGTCTCGTATTTTCAGCCGCTGCTGGCTGTACGTCGGCCACGCGTCCGAGGTCGCCAGGCCCGGCGACTATGTCCGCCGCCGGGTGGGCGGCCAGCCGGTGATCTTCCTGCGCGACAGCGCGGGCACCGTGCGGATCCACTACAACACGTGCACGCACCGGGGCGCGACCCTGTGCCGGGAGGAATCCGGCAACACCCGGGTCTTCCAGTGCTTCTACCACGCGTGGACCTTCGACACGACCGGCAAACTCGTCGTGACCCCCGGCGCGGACGCCTACGCGGCCGGGTTCGACAAGGCCGACTACGCCCTGCGCAGCCCGGCGCGGGTGGCCGAGTACCGCGGGCTGTACTTCATCAACCACGACCCGGACGCGGTGGACCTGCACACCTACCTGGCCGGGGCGACCGAGTACCTCGACCTCATCCTCGACCAGGGCGACGAGGGGATGCGGATCGTCGACGGCGCGCACCGCTACAGCGCCAGGGCGAACTGGAAGCTCATGGTGGAAAACAGCATCGACGGCTACCACGCGCCCACGGTGCACGCCACCTACATCGACTTCGTCAAGGACAGCGGCGGCGGCCAGAACCCGGCCGCGCTCGGCACCGGCGGCGGCCTCGACCTCGGCCATGGCCACGCGGTCATCGAGAGCCTGGCCGCCTGGGCCAAGCCGACGTACTGGGAGCCGTTCTTCGGCGACGAGGCCCGCCCCGAGATCGAGGCCAAGCGGGCCCGCCTCATCAGCCGGCACGGCGCCGAGCGCGGCGAGCGCATCGCCGGGAACTTCCGCAACCTGCTCATCTTCCCCAACCTGATCATCAACGACGTGGCCGCCATTACCGTCCGGCGGGTCGAGCCGGCCGCACCGGACCGGGTCTCCGTCGAGGCCTGGGCGCTGGCCCCGGTCGAGGAAGCAGCCGGAAGCCCCGCGCTGCAGCGCCGCCTGGACAGCTTCCTCACCTTTCTCGGCCCGGGCGGGTTCGCCAGCCCGGACGACGTGGAGGCGCTGGAGTCCTGCCAGCAGGGGTTCGCCGCCCAGCCAGCCGTGGAGTGGAGTGACATCTCCCGTGGCATGGCCCGGGTTCCGCTGCCCAACGACGAACTGCAGATCCGCACGTTCTGGCGGATGTGGGCCAGCCAGCTGGACGGCGCCGGGTTCCCTGAGCAGGTCGTGGATGTCGAGGCTCCCCAGGTTTCCCAGCGGGCGGCCCGGTCGTGACCGCCGTGACCGCCGCCCAGGACAGCGGGCTCCGCAGCCGGGTCGAGGACTTCCTGTACGCCGAGGCCGCACTGCTGGATGAGTGGCGCCTTGACGACTGGCTCGGCCTGCTCACGGACGGCGCCCGCTACGAGGTGCCGAGCACCGACCGGCCCGGCGGCCACCCGGACACCACCCTCATGCTGGTCTCCGACACCCGGTCCATGATCAGCGCCCGCGTCAAGCGGTTGAACAGCCGCAAGGCCTACCGCGAGTTCCCCTGGTCGCGCACCCGGCGCATCGTCGGCAACGTCCGCGTGCTCGCCGTCACCGGGTCCGGGGAGCTCGAGGTGACCGCGAACTTCGCCGTCTACCGGACCAGGAACGGGCAGACCCACTGCTACGCGGGCCGTTACCAGTACCGGCTGGTGCCCGCCGGGGAGGGATTCCTGATCGCGTACCGGCGGGCCGAGCTCGACCAGGAGACCCTCGACGAGCACGGGACGCTGAGCATCATCCTCTAAACCGCTCCTACCTCGTTCTGACGAGAGGACAAGCACCGTGGATCGCCGCCTGACCCAGAACGCGGAACGCCTGCGGTTCCGCATCGACGCCACCCGATGCGACGGCCAGGGCGTGTGCGCGCTCATCGCACCGGAACTCTTCGGCCTGGACCGCTACGGGCTGGCGTACGTGATCCCCGGGTCGCAGGAGCTCGCCGAAGCCGACCCGGACGTGCGCGGCCGGGGGCTGGAGGCAGACGCGCTCTGCCCGCGCAATGCCATCCGCGAGGACCCGGCCCCGCCGGGCAGGTCCGCTCCAGCGGCCGGGGCCGGCCAGGAGACAGCGGACATGGCAGCGGAGCCCGCGGTCACCGTCGCTGAGCACCCTGCGCGTCTGCTGCTGGATAAGCCAGAAACGGTCGTCGGCTGGCGGGAGCACGGTGGCTGGGCCAGTCACGACAGCGCTGCCCTGATCGACCTAGTCGAGCGGGCGGGGATTCTCGGCCACGGCGGCGCCGCGTTCCCGGCCGCCGCCAAGTGGCGGCGGGTCGCCGGCGCCGAGCGCCCGGTGGTCCTGGCGAACGCGGCCGAGCGGGAACCGGGGACGGTCAAGGACCGGTACCTGACCGGAAGCCGGCCGGGACTGGTCCTGGACGGCATTCGGCTGGCGATGGCCGCGGTCGGCGCTTCCGAGGCCGTGATCGCCGTCGACGAGGACGCCACCGCCGAGCACGACGCGCTGACGGCGGCGATCGCCGACGCCGCGCGCCTGGGCCTGCTGCGGGGCGAGATCCGGGTACACAAAGTCCCCGCCCGGTACGTCGCGGGCGAGGAGACCTCCGTCATCAGCCTGCTCAACGGCGGCTCCGCGATCCCCCGGATCAGGCCTCCGTACCCGAGCGACTCCGGGATCGGCGGAAGACCGACGCTGGTGCACAATGTGGAGACGCTCGCCCAGGTCGCGCTGGCCGTCGCGATGGGCGCCGCGGAATTCCGCACGAACGGCCTGCCGGACGCGCCGGGCACCGGGTTGTTCTCCGTCAGCCCGTTCGGCGGCCCGGCCGTACTCACGGAACGGCCCCTGGGCTATCCTCTGCGCGCGCTGCTCGCCGACTCAGGTCTCCTGGACGGCGCCCGCGCGGTCCTGGTCGGCGGGTACGCGGGCGGGCTCTTGCAGCCGGATGCCTTCGGCACCCCGCTGGCGCCGGCACCGCTCGCCGCCGCGGGGGCGGCGCTCGGCACGAAGTCGGTACAGGTGATCGACGACCGTCACTGCCCCGTGCGCGTGGCGGCCGAGGTTGTCGGCTACTTCGGAGCGGAAAGCGCGGGGCAGTGCCCGCCGTGCTCGCGCGGCCTGCCGGACATGGCGGCCCTTCTGGCCGGCCTGGAGGCGGGCACGGCGGGCGCGGAAGCGGTCGCAGAACTGCACGGCTTCATGTCCACGCTGTCCGGGCGCGGCGTGTGCCGGCTGCCCGACGGTGCCGCCCGGATCACGCTGTCGCTGCTGTCCGCGTTCGGGGACCAGGTGGCTGAGCACATCCGCGGGGGCTGTCCGCTCCGGTGACGCCCGCGTGCTTTCGGCAGGCCGGGCGCCGCCTCGCGGGCGGACTATCCCGGCCGCCACGTGGCGCACAGGTAACGGCCAGCATAACAACGCCGATGCGAGGTTCGGCTCACGTCAGCTTGGAGGGCCGATGCACACCACAATTTCCCTTGCCATCGCCGGCCTAGGATCCGGTGGGGCCATTGCTCTCATGACCCTCGGCCTGGTGGTGATCTACCGGGGATCCGGAGTGCTGAACTTCGCCCACGGCGGGATCGCCACGATGGCCGCCTACGTCTTCATCCGCTTCTACTACAACTGGGACCTGCCGCTGGCGGTCGGGATCATCCTCGGTGTCCTGGTGGCGACGGTAATCGGCGTGGTGTTCCAGTACCTGGTCATCCGTCCCATCGCGGACGCCCCGGTGCTGACCAAGATCGTCGCCACCCTGGGCCTGCTGGTGACGCTGGTGAACCTCGTCTCGCCGATCTTCGGCAACGGCCTGCCGCCGCCCCTGCAGTTCCTGCCGGCCCGGCGCATCCAGCTCCCGTTCGGCAGCCCGCCGTTCAGTCTGGGCGAGGACCGGCTGATCATCGCCCTCGTGGCGGTGGTGGCCGCCATCGGGCTGTGGGCCCTGTACCGGTTCACCCGGTTCGGGGTGGCCACCCGGGCCGCCACGGAGAACGAGCGAGCGGCGATCTTGCTTGGCCAGTCGCCACAGCGGCTCGCGGTGATCAACTGGGCGCTGGGATCGGCACTCGCCGGCTTCGCCGGAATCTTGCTCGCCAGCCTGGTTCAGCTCACCCCGGGCTACTACACCGAGCTGATGATCCCGGTTGTGGCCGCCGCGCTCGTCGGCGGGTTCCAGTCATTCAGCCTGGCCGCGATCGCCGGCCTCGTGATCGGCTGCGGGCAGGCGGCACTCGGCCTGTACTCCGTATCCTGGCAGAACGCGACCGGGGTGCCCGGCTGGCCGCAGGCACTCCCCTTCGTCATCATCGCCGTGGTGCTGAGCCTGCGCGGCCGCAGCATCCCCGAGCGGGCGTTCCTGCTGAACCGGCCCCTGCCGAAGGTTCCTAAGCGGCAGTCACCCAAGACCCTCGCCGTCATCGCCGTCGCCGGCATTGCCTACTACGCGCTGGTGCCGGGTGAGTGGGCTGACCCGATGACGGCCTCGCTGATCGGCGCCATCGTCTTCCTGTCCTTCGTCGTTATCGTCGGCTACGTCGGCCAGATCTCCCTGGTGCAAATGGGCTTCGCCGGGGTCGGGGCGCTGACCGCGGCCCAGGTGGCCTCGGTCTCGGGGTTCCCGTTTCCCCTCCCGCTGGTGGTCGGTGCGGCGGCGGCGGTGCCGCTCGGCCTGCTCATCGGGATACCCGCGCTGCGGGTGCGGGGCATCAACCTAGCCGTCATCACCCTGGGCGCGGCGTTCACCCTCGAGCAGATGCTCTTCAACGACCCGTCTCTCACCGGCCGCGACACCGGTCTCGTGGTCGCCGCACCGACCCTGTTCGGAATCAGCCTGAACTCGGTGACCAGCCCACGCGCCTTCGGCTTCTTCGTCCTGGCGGTCTTCCTGCTCGCGGCCGTCGCCGTCATGCTTGTGCGGCGCTCGTCGCTGGGCATGCGGTTCCTGGCCATCCGGGCCAACGAGCGCGGGGCAGCGGCGGCGGGCATCTCCATCACCGGCACGAAGCTGGCGGCTTTCGCCATCGCGGGAGCGATCGCCGGGCTCGCCGGGGGCCTCATGGCGTACCGCGACCTGAACGTCTCGTTCACCGACTTCACCACGCTGGCGTCCATCACGTACCTGTCCCTTGCGTACCTGGGCGGGATCACCTCGGTCGGCGGCGCCCTCACCGCGGGCATTCTCGTGGTCAGCGGCGGTGTCGTCAGCAACCTGTTCGGGACCGGGACCTTCAGCACCACGTGGATCCCGGTTCTTGCGGGACTCGGCACCATGCAGATCGTGGTCACCCAGCCGGAAGGACTCGTCGGCGCAAACGCGGCGCTGCTGCGGCTGGCGGCCCGGACACTGCCGCGGTGGGCCAGGCGTCCCGCGCCGGCCGCAACGGAGACCGCCGGGGACCCCGAGAACCCGGCACCGGCCGCGGTCGCCGCAGAGCCGCAGGAAGCGAACACGACCGGAGGGACCCACCATGCCTAGTCACGCGGCCACGCCAGCCGCTCCAGTCGCCGAGCGGCGGCCGGCGACTGAACTTGTCATCACCGGCCTGTCAGTCTCGTTCGGCGGCGTGCACGCACTGAGCGGCGTTGACCTGTCCATCGCCGCAGGTGAGCTGGTCGGCCTCATCGGGCCGAACGGAGCGGGCAAGAGCACCTTCGTGGACGCGGTGACCGGCTACGTGCGGCCCACGAGCGGGCAGGTGACCTTCGGCGGCCGGACAGCGACCCGGTGGTCTCCGGCCCGCCTCGCCCACGCAGGGCTGGTGCGCACCTTCCAGCACCTGGAGCTCTTCGATGACCTGACTGTCTGGGAGAACATCGCCATCGCGGCCCGCTCAAGCCGCCGGGGCTCGGCCGCCACCGCAGTGCGCGCGCTCGATCTGTGCAAGCTCGGCGACATCCGCGACCACCTGGTCACGCAGGTACCCGCGGGCCGCCGCCGGCTCGTCGGCCTGGCCCGGGCGCTGGCGGCGGCACCGGCCCTGCTGCTGGCCGACGAGCCGGCGGCCGGCCTCGACAGCCACGAGTCCGCCGAGTTCGGCACCGTCCTGCGCCGCCTGGTCGACGAGGGGCTCGGCATCTTGCTGATCGACCACGACATGAACCTTGTCCTGTCGGTCTGCGACCGGCTCGCGGTGCTGGTCTCCGGGGCCAAGCTGACCGAGGGCACGCCCGCGGAGGTCCGGACCAACAAGGCCGTGATCGCGGCGTACCTGGGAGGAGCCACGTCATGACCGAACTGCTGGCGGCCCGCGGCCTCACGGTCGGGTACGGCAAGGCCGCCGTCGGCTGGGATCTCGACCTGGCGGTCCGGCCGGGCGAGATCGTCGCCCTGCTCGGCCCGAACGGCGCGGGCAAGACCACCACCCTGCTCACTCTCGCCGGGTTCCTCCCGCCGCTGGCCGGCACCGTCAGCCTCCGCGGGAAAAGCACCGCGAAGACCCGGCCTGAGCACCTCGCCCGCGCCGGGCTCGCCTTCATCCCCGACGACCGGGCACTCCTAGCGAGCCTTACCGTCCGGGAGACACTCCGGCTGGTGAACAACCCCGTGATCCGGCCCGCCGAGCTGTTCCCCCAGCTCGAGCAGCTCATGGACCGCAGGTGCGGCCAGCTGTCCGGTGGCGAGCAGCAGATGGTTGCGATCGCGCGCGCGCTGTCGCCTCGGCCGCCGCTGGTGATGATCGACGAACTGTCGCTCGGCCTCGCCCCGGTGGTGGTCGAGCGCCTGCTGGCCGTCCTGCGGCAGGAAGCGGACAACGCCGGCACCGCCGTCCTCCTCGTGGAGCAGCAGGTCCAGGAGGCACTGACGGTCGCTGACCGCGCGCTCGTCCTCGTGCACGGCCGGGTCGTCCTGAGCGAAGACGCCCGCACCCTGCGCGAGAACAAGCACCTCATCGAGTCCAGCTACCTGGGCGAGAACGCCCTCGCGTAATCGCCCAGGGCCGACCGGATTCCACAGACCGGGCGCACCGATAACGGTGCGGGTAACCAATTCCGCAAACGTTAGTTATGGGCCACGAGGGCCGATTGAAAGCGCGTCAACCGAAAGGGACGAAATGCAGGCAACCAGAAGATCCGGCTTTCTGCCACGCAGCAGGGGCGCGGTCGGCATCGCTGTCGCCGCGGCCACCGCCGGTGCCATTGTGCTCGCCGGGTGCAGTTCAAGCTCGCCCCAGGCCGTCACCGGCAGCGGCAGCGGCAGCTCGAATTCCGCCAGTTCCCTTAGCGGGACACCGTACGTTTTCGGCACCGACTCGACTGACAGCTCGCAGTCACTGAGCCTAGTCGGCGCGGCCGACGGCTTCATGGCCTGGGCGGACTACACGAACGCGCACGGCGGGATCAACGGTCACCCCGTGAAAGTCATCCGGTGCAACGACGAGAACACGCCGGACGGCGACACGACGTGTGCCCGTCAGCTCATCGGCAACCAGCAGGTCCTGGCGGTCGCTGGGAGCGAGAGCGGAGTGATCTCCTCCTCCGGCGAGCCGCTGTTCGCGGCGGCCGGACTGCCTTACGTGTGCGGTAACCCGCTGGCCCCGGTGGAGTTCCAGGCCAGTTCCGCGTACTGCGTCACCGGCGGGCCGTCCGCCGAGTACGCCGCACTGGTCGATTACCTCGTCGGCACGCTGCACATCAAGAACATCGTGTCCGTGAACATCGGGACCACGGTGGGCCTGCAAACTACCGCCTTCTGGTCCGCCATCGCCAAGAAGGAGGGCGCGACCGTCGAGGACGTCGTGGTCCAGCCAGCCGAGTCGGACTACACGGCGGCGGTCACCCAGGCGCAGGCGGACCACGCCGGGGCGTACCTGATCGGCATCGACCCAGCCTCGACGGCGCGCTTCTTCCAGGCGGCCACCCAGGTGGGCGTGACGGTTCCGATGGCCACCGTCGGGTCGGCCGTCACTGAGGCGGTGACCGAGGCCGCGCAGCAGTACCCTGGCCCCTTCTACTACACGCAGTCGGCTCAGATCCTCGACGACAAGAACCCGGACATCGCGCCCTACTTGTCGCAGATGAAGGCGGACGGGTACGACTCGCAGGTCGGCAACGCGTCGGTGGCGTCGTGGATGACCGGGCTAGTCCTCAAGGCCGCGCTGACGAAGCTCGGCGCGGCCAACGTCAGCCGCTCCGCGCTCAACAACCTGCTCCAGAAGGGGTCCCTGACCAACGTGCCGCTGCTGCCCAGCCCGCTGAACCTGGCCGACGCCCCCACGGGTTTCCCCCACCTGGCGAATGCGGGCACCTACATCGTCAAGCAGCAGGGATCGTCCTCGTCCTACGTCAGCGGCCGGATTACGGCCCAGTACTTCAGCGGCTGACGCCGCGGGCGGCCAGCCAGCAGAAAGGAGCCGGCCCGGTGCGGGAAACCCGCACCGGGCCGGCTCGGCTGTCTGCGGATGCCGCCCGCCCGCGGATATGCCCGCCCGGGCGGCCCGCTCAGCCGGCTAGGGCCGGCAGCACCTTGTCGATGAGCAGGTCGAGCTGCTCGCGCTGGTTCCAGGAAGCGAGCCGCAGCGCCAGGTGCGTGACCCCCTCGTCGATGACGTCCCGCAGCTGCTGCACGCACTGTTCCGGGGATCCCACCGCCGTCATGGCGGCGGCGCCGTCCCGGTCGAAGAAGCCCTCGCCGTAGTAGTTGTCGAAGAACCGCAGCGCCTCGTCCAGGCACGCCTCGGGGTCGGGGCCGATGTTGATGCTGTGGTACGCGGCGACCGGGAAGGCGGCCGGGTCCTTGCCGGCGGCCGTGAGGTGACCGCTGAGCTCGGCGCGGGTGTCGGCGATGTACCCCGGGCGCGCGCGGACGGTCAGCAGGCCGTCTGACTTGGCGGCCACGCGCCGCAGGACCCGCTCGGCGGCCGGCCCGGCCGGCGGGTTCGCGCTGATCCACACGGGCAGCGGCCGCTGCACCGGCCTGGGCAAGACGGTGATGTCGTCGTAGCGGGCGAACCGGCCGTGAAAAGTCACCGGCTGCCCTGTCCACAGCTGGCGGACCAGGTCCAGGTACTCCTCGAGCCGCGCGACGCGTTCCCTGTCCGGCACCCCGCCGAAGTGACGCCCCTCAATCTCCGACGCCTGCCCGCGCTTCTGCAGGCCGTTGCACACGGCGAGCAGTGCCCGCCCGCCCGAGATCTCGTCCAGCGACGCCCACTGGTAGGCGAACTGCGCCGGGTCCCGTACCGGGAAACTCGCCATGCAGCCCACGGCCAGCCGCAGGCGGCTCGTCATGCCGGCCAGCGCGCTCAGGCAGGCGATCGAGTCGGCGCGCGCCTTGGACGTCAGACTGTCTCCGACCCAGACGGCGTCGAAGAAGCCAGACTGCTCAGCGGCCGGCGCCAGCCGGAGCAGCTCGGGCAGCTCGGCGACGCCGAACAGCGCCGCCCGCTGGGGAATGATGAGGCCGAACGAGTCCACCGTGGCCGTCTCCTTGCGTCGATGAGGTCCTGCGAAGTGATGCGGAGGGAGAAGCCCCCTCCGGGCTCACGATGGCGCACCGGGCGTTAATGGCCTCGTTAACCGGCGCAGCACGTAACGAGGCTGGTAACCGGCCCGTCTGTACGTTTCCCAGATGACTGCGGATGACAACAGGCTGCCCGCCCGCCGCGCCGCCGCCCGCCTCGGCCGGGTTGGTGCGTGGAGTTTCAGCCTCGACCGGCTGCCCGTCGCCGACGCCATCGGCGTCGCCCGGGCCGTGGAGGAGCTGGGATTCGGCTCACTGTGGATCGCCGAGGGCACCGCGAGCCGCGAGGCGCTCTCGCACGCCGCCATCCTCCTGGGCGCGACCTCACGGCTGGTGATCGCCACCGGGATCGCGAGCATCTGGGCCCGCGATCCCGCCGCGACGGCCTCCGGAGCCCGGGCACTAGCGGACGCGTTCCCCGGCCGGTTCATCCTCGGCCTGGGCGTCAGCCACGTCGGCGCGGTCAGCCGCCGCGGGCACGAGTACGCTGACCGCCCGATCGCGAAAATGCGCGAGTACCTTGACGCCATGGACAGCGCAGCGCTGGCCAGCCCCGCTCCCGACCCGCCGCCGGCCCGGGTCCTGGCCGCGCTCCGGCCCCGGATGCTTCAGCTCGCCGCACAGCGGGCCGAGGGCGTGCACAGTTACTTCGTTCCCGTGGAGCACACCCGTCGCGCCCGCACAGTGCTCGGGCCCGGCCCGCTGCTGGTCCCGGAGCAGGCTGTCGTGCTTGAACGCGACCCCGCCGCCGCCCGCGCCCTGGCCCGGACCCATACCGGGCACTACCTCGCCCGGGAGAACTACCGGGCGAACCTGGTCTCCGTGGGGATGCCCGCCGCCAGCCTGGACGGCGGAGGAAGCGACGCCGCCGTTGACGCGCTCGTCGCCTGGGGAGACGAGGCGGACTGCGCCGCCCGCGTCGCCGGCCACCTGAGCGCGGGCGCCGACCACGTGGTCCTGCAGCCGATCACCGCCGAACCGTCAGCGAAAACGCTGATCGAGCAGTTCACCCGCCTCGCCGTCGTAGTGAAGGGACCGCTGTGAGCGATTCACCCGACGCCAGCGCGACAGACGGCGGGGCCGTGGACATGTACCGGCAGATGCGGCGCATCCGCGAATTCGAGTTCCGGTCGGCCGCCTTGTACCGGGACGGCGTCGTGCCGGGCTTCGTGCACCTGTCGGTGGGCCAGGAGGCGATCGCGGTGGGCGTGTGCTCGGCGCTGCGCCCCGACGACATCATCACCTCGACCCACCGGGGGCACGGGCACGTGCTTGCCAAGGGCCTCGACATGACCGGCATGTTCGCGGAACTGATGGGACGGGCAACCGGCATCTGCGGCGGCTTCGGCGGGTCGATGCACATCGCCGACCCGGCCCGCGGCGTCTTCGGTGCCAACGGCATCGTGGGGGCGGGCCTGCCGATCGCCGTCGGCGCGGCGTTCGCCGCCCGGCTGCGCGGCGGCGACCAGGTGGTCGCCGCGTTCTTCGGTGACGGCGCCGTCGCCACCGGCGCGTTCCACGAGGCGGTGAACCTCGCGTCGCTCTGGCACCTGCCCGTGCTGTTCGTCTGCGAGAACAACGGGTACGCCGAGTTCAGCCGCACCGAGGACCAGCAGCCGGTGCCACTGAAGCAGCGGGCCGCGGGCTACGGCATCGCGTCGGAAACCGTCGACGGCAACGACGTGGCCGCTACGGCCCGGGCCGCCGCCCGGCTCGTCGCCGAACTGCGCCAGGGAGCCGGCCCCATCCTGCTCGAGGCGGTCACGTCACGGGGACGGGGCCACTACGAGGGCGATCCGCAGAAGTACCGGGGCGCGGAAGAGCAGGCCGCCGACCCGCTGGAACACGCCCGCGCCGCACTGCTCGAGGCTGGCGTTCCCGCCTGCGCCGTCGACCAGGTGGACGCGGCCGCGGCCGCGGAGGCCGACCAGGCGGTCGAGGCCGCCCGCGCGGCTCCCTGGCCTGACCCCGCCCAGACAGCCGAACTCGGCGACGTCAGGCATATCGTGGCGGCCGCGCGGATGCCCGCCGCGCCCGCGCCCGTGTCGCCGCCTGAACGGGTCCGCGGCAGCCACGCAGTCCGCCGCGCCCTCGACGACGCCCTGGCCGACGATAACCGGGTCTTCCTCGCCGGCATCGACGTCGGCGCCGGCGGCGGTGTCTTCGCCATCACCAAAGGCCTGGCGGACAAGTACCCGGGACGGCTCTTCGACACCCCCATCTCGGAGACCGCGCTGATGGGCCTGGGCGTCGGCGCCGCCATGGCCGGGCTGCGGCCCGTTGTCGAGCTCATGTACCTGGACTTCATCGGCGTGTGCCTCGACCAGATCATGAACCAGGCGGCCAAAATGCGGTTCATGACAGGCGGCGGCACCGAGGTCCCGCTGGTGATCCGCACCCAGTTCGGTGTCGGACGGTCCTCAGGCAGCCAGCACTCGCAGAGCCTGGAGGGGCTGCTGGCCCAGGTACCGGGCCTGGTCGTCGTTATGCCCGCCACCGTCGCGGACATGTACGGCCTGCTCCGGTCGGCGATCGACCTGCCCGCCCCGGTGGTCCTCATCGAGAACCGGATGCTGTACGAACGCAAGGGAGACGTACCCCCGGCAGGGCACCGGACCCCGATCGGGCGGGCGAACGTGGTCCGCCCCGGCACCGACATCACGATCGTCACCGTGTCCCGCGCCCTGTATACCGCGCTTGACGCGGCCCAGGCCGCGGCCGCCGAGGGCATCTCGTGCGAGGTCGTCGACCTGCGCACCATCGCACCGCTGGACATGGAAACCGTCCTGGCCTCCCTTAACCGCACCGGACGGCTGCTGATCCTCACCGAGGGCGCCGCCGACTTCGGTGTCGGCGCCGAGGTCGCTGCCCGGGCGGCCAACGAAGGCTTCTGGTCGCTGGACGGCCCGGTGCGCCGGATGGCAGGGGCCCCTACCCCGGTCCCCTACAGCCCGCCGCTGGAACAGGCCTGGCTGCCGTCGGCGCAGCAGGTCCTGGCCGAAGTCCTGGCGCTCACCCGGGACCGCTGAGATGAGCGTCGTCCTGGTCAGCGGCGCCACCAGCGGCGTCGGTATGCTCACCGCCCTGGCCTTCGCCCGCGCGGGGAACGAGGTCGCCGCGGGAGCCCGGTCGGCCGAGGGCGCGGCTGCGCTGCGGCAGGCAGCGGCGGCGGAGTCGCTGCCGCTGCAGACCGTGCCACTGGACGTGACCAGCCGCGACAGCGTCGAGCAGGCCATCGGTGACATCCGGGAGCGGCTTGGGCCGGTCGACGTCGTGGTGAACAACGCGGGCGTCGTCGCCTCGGGCGTCGTCGAGTCGATCACGGAAGAGCACGCGCGGCAGGTCCTCGAGACTAACTTCTTCGGGCCGCTGCGGCTCATCCAGGCAGTTCTCCCGGACATGCGGGAACGCCGCCGCGGGACGATCGTGCTGATCGGGTCCCTGCACGGCCGCGTCCCCGCACCGGGAGCCGCCCTATACGCGGCGAGCAAGCAGGCCGCAGCGGCGCTGCACGACGCGCTCGCCTTCGAAGCCGAGCGCTTCGGCATCCGGGTATCGACGCTCGAACTCGGGCCCTACCGCACCGGCATCGGCAGCCGGGCCCTCACCGACCCGCCCCGGTCGGCGGCATACGCGGACCTGCTGACCGCGCTGCGGGAGCGGACCGCGCGGCGGCTCTCGGAGTCCGGCGACCCCGCCGAGGTCGCCGCGGCCGTCGTCAGCCTTGTCGGCGCGGACCAGGCCGGGCCGCTGCCGCTGCGGATCCCGGTCGGCCCGCACGCGGCCGAGTGGCTGTCCGGTGACCAGCGGGGCACGGAATTCCTGAACCGGCTGCGCGCGGACCTGGGCTGGTGACCCGGCCGTCACGTTGCCGCCCGCGCCCTCAGGTCGTCGCCGCGCGGTTAGTCGCGCCGTTCCCGCGCCCTTTCACAGCGCTTGGGCCTCTTCGTGCAGCAGGGCTGCCAGCGCGGGCACGTTGGACAGGAACGGCGAGTGGTCGCTGTCCATGACGCGGCGGCGCACGCCCGGCTGCCGGTCGCAGAACGACCGCTGCACATCAGGCGGAAGCGCGCGGTCCTGCGTGCACTGCACGTACACCTTCGGAACGGCACCCCAGCGGGACGCGGACAGGCGAACCCGCGCGGCAACGGGTGCGTTGGCTTGCGGGCGCAGACGGCACGCAGCCCACCGGGCGGTGTCGGGGTCGCAGCGATTGTAGAAGAAGTCAGGCGCCAGCGCGGCGTCGAATTCGTGCGCGTGCTCGCCCGCGTTACGGCTGATGGACAGGGCACCTGACCGCGGCCCGGCCTTGCCCCCCGCCGTGGCGGATGCGGTGGCGGAGACAGCATCCCCGGCAGACTCCCCGTCGCACGGCAGGAACGCGGCCAGGTACACGAGCTTCGCGACCAGCTCGGGCGCCTCCTCGGCCACCTGCGAGATGGTCGTGCCGCCCAGCGAGTGGCCGACCAGCACAACGGGCTCGGGCGAGGACCGCAGCATCCCGGTGACCCGGGTCACGTAGCTGTCAAATGTCACCGCGCCCGGCGGTGTCTGGTCCTCCCCCAGGCCCGGGAGATCGGGTGCCTGGACCTGGTAGCCGAGTACCGCGAGTTCCGGCGTGAGGTGCTCCCAGCACCAGGCGCCGTGTCCCGCGCCGTGGACGAGCACGATGCGCCGAACCGGCCAGCGCCCTGCGCCTTCAACCATGTCCTGTTCCCTTTCCACCCGGTGGCAGCCAGCTGACACGGTGATCGTCGCTGTGACCTCGTTACGCGGACCGTCACCCGGTTGCGCGTTCACCGCCCGCCGGTAACGCAGCGGGTAACTAGCCCTGCCGGACGGTGCGGTCATGGCCGTGGAACCACCAGGAGGCGACGCCCGATGACCGTGCCGGCATTCCCTGGCGATGAGCTGTTCGACGATGACGAGAACGCCTTCCGCCTGGAGTTCCGGGAGTGGCTTGCCCGCCACCCCGCACCATCCAGGCCCCGCACCGTGGACCGGACCTGGATGGACACCTACAGCGCCTGGCAGCAGTCGCTGGCTGAGGCAGGCTACGGCGCCCTCCACTGGCCGCCGGAGTACGGCGGCGCCGGGCGCCCGATCGGGCACCAGCTCGCCCAGATCGAGGAGCTCGCGAAGACCGGGACGGACGCGAAAGTCCTGATGGCGGGCCTGTACCTCATCGCGCCGGTGCTGATGTCGATCGGCACGCCGGAGCAGAAGGAGCACCTGCCAGAGATCCTCATGGGGCGCGAGCGCTGGGCGCTGCTGCTGTCGGAGCCCGGTGCGGGCTCGGACCTGTTCTCGCTGCGAACCAAGGGAGTCACCGACGGCGACACCATCCGGCTGAGCGGGCAGAAGATCTGGACATCGTTCGGGCACGTCGCCGACTACTCGATGGCCCTGGTCCGCACCGACGCCGAAGGGAAGCGGTCGCGCGGGCTGTCGCTCGTGATCGTCGACATGACCGCGCCCGGAATCACGATCCGCCCGATCCGGCAGATGAACGGCGCCGCGGAGTTCAACGAGGTGTTCCTCGAGGACGTGCCGGCCCGGCGCGCCGATGTGGTCGGCGAGCTGCACCAGGGTGCCGCGTCGCTGTTCCTGCTCCTGTCAGCTGAGCGGACCGGACTCGGCCTGGCGGGTTACGCCAGCCTGGTGCAGAAGGTCGAGCAGCTGCGCGCGGAAGTCGCCCGCAGCGGCGACGCGCACCTGCGACGGCGCTGGGTGGAGATGTGGGCCAGGGTCGCCGCGCAGCGGCTCAACGCGCTGCGCGGCGCGGCCAACCTGAGCAGGCCCGATGGCAGCTTCGCGCCCGCATCCCTGGCCAAGTTGCAGAACGCGACCAACGCGCAAGCGCTGGCTGAGCTCGCCCTGCACGCCAGGGGGACAGCGGCGCTCACCTTGGACGCCGACGAACACGTGGTGTCGGCGTTCCTCCGCAGCCCCGCCGACTCGATCGGCGGGGGGACGAGCGAGATACAGAAGAACGCGATCGCGGAGAAGATTCTGGAGCTGCCTCGATGAGCGCGACAACGAACGACACAGCGCCCGTGCTTCCCCTTGAAGGGGTCCGCGTGCTGGCGCTTGAGCACTTTGTCGCGCTGCCCACCGGCACCAATGCCCTGTCCGCGCTGGGCGCCGAGGTCATCAAGCTTGAGCCGCTGGAAGGCGAGCAGGGCCGCCGGTCGCTGCCGGTGATCGAGGGCCAGGACGGCGAGGGCTACGGCTCGGCGTTCGTCCGCTACAGCCGCGGGAAGTCAAGCCTCGCCGTGGACCTCAAGCGACCAGAGGGCATTGACCTGGTCAAGCGGCTCGTGCAGCACGTCGACGTGTTCGCGGAGAACCTGCGGGCCGGCAAGGCGACGGCGCTCGGCCTCGGCCCCGCCGACCTGGCGGCGGTCAACCCCGCCCTGATCTACGCCTCAGTCTCCGGGTACGGCAACGAAGGCGGCTCCCCCTACAGCGACTGGCCCGCGTTCGCGCCCGCGACCGAGGCGATGGCCGGGCTCCCCTACCTGGCTGGCAGTGCCGACGACCCGCGCACCAGCACCTTCGGCGCGATCATCGACCAGGTCGGCGGGCTCAACGCGGCGATCGGCATCATCGCCGCGCTGTACGGCCGGCCCCGGAACAAGCGCGGCTACCGGGTCGACGTCTCCCTGTTCGATACGGCGCTGCAGCTCAACGAGCACAGGGTCAGCCTGGCGTCAGTCGGCATGTCCCCCGACATGGGCCGCTCGGACAAGAACGGAGTCGTCAGCCTGTTCGCCGCGTCCGACGGCTCGTTTCTCATCGCGATCTTCCGCCCCGAGCACCTCGCCCGGCTCGCCCGGCTCATCGGGGCGGAGCGGTGGCTCAGCGACCCCCGCTTCGCCAGGCGCGACGAGTGGTCGCTCCACCTCGACGACGAGATCCGGCCCGCCGTGGAACGCTGGGCCGGGAAACTCACCACCCTGGAAGCCTCCCAGGCCCTCGGCGGCATCGGCGTGGCCGCCGCCCCGCTGCTCACCGAGTCGCAGATCTTGTCCGACCCGCACGTGGCGGCACGCGACATGCTCGGGACAACCGAGGGCCTCACCCGGCCGGCCCGCGTGGTGTCGTCCCCGGTCTGGGTGAAGGGCCTGCCCGACCGCCGGACGCGGCTGGTGCCGACCGGCCACGACACGGCCCGGCTGCTGCGGGAAATCGGATTCGCCGACGACGCCATCGCCCGGCTCGCCGACGAGGGCGTGATCAAGGTCAAGGACGGGAGCGGACGATGAGGTTCTCCTTCACCGAGGAGCAGGACGCGCTGCGCGCAGCGGCCCGGGCGTTCTTCGAGCGCAAGTCGCCGCAGGACGAGGTCCGGCGGCTGCTGCTCAGTGACTCCGGCTACGACGAGAGTGTCTGGGACCAGATGGCGGCCCTCGGCCTGCTGGGACTCGCGATCCCTGAGGAATTCGGCGGCGCCGGCGCGACCTTCACCGAGATCGTGGTCGTGCTGGAGGAAGCCGGCCGGGTCTTGCTGCCCGCCCCGTACTTCGCCACGGTGGTCCTGGCGGCCAGCGCGCTGCTGCTGTCCGGCGACAAGGCCGCGCAGGAACGCTGGCTGCCGGAGATCGCCTCCGGCAAGCTGATCGCCACCGTGGCGCACACTGACGACTCGGGCCGCTGGGACCCGGCAGCCATCGCCGTCACCGCCACCAGGGACGGTGACCAGTGGCTGCTCAGCGGGGTGAAGCGATTCGTCGTCGACGGGCTGGCGGCCGGCCTCATCATCGTCGCGGCCCGGACCGGGGACGGTATCCGCCTGTTCGCCGTGGAGGCAGACGCCCCCGGGCTGGAGCGGACCGCCCAGGACGCGATGGACCTCACCCGCAGGCTCGCCGCAGTCAGCCTCACCGCCGTCCCCGCGGTGCCGCTCGGGCCGGCCGGGGATCAGTGGCCCGTCCTGGAGCGGGTCCTGCAGCTCGCTGCCATCGGTCTCGCGGCGGAGCAGGTTGGCGGGGCACAGGCCGCCCTGGACCTGACCGTCCGCTACGCCAGGGAGCGGGTGCAGTTCGGCAAGCCCGTCGGCGCCTTCCAGGCCGTCAAGCACAGGGCAGCGGAGATGCTCCTGGACGTGGAGTCGGCGCGGTCCGTCGCTTATTACGCCGCCAGCCGGGCAGCGGCCGGCGACGACGACCTCCAGGTCGCCGCGTCGCTGGCCAAGAGCTACTGCTCTGAGGCCTGCTTCCGCACCACTGCCGCCTGCATCCAGCTGCACGGCGGGATCGGCTTCACCTGGGAGCACCCGGCGCACCTGTACTTCCGCCGGGCGAAGAGCTCGGAGATATACCTGGGCGACGGGAACTACCACCGCGACCTGCTCGCCGGGCGTCTCAGTGCCTGACCGGCCCAGCGGATCCTTACGGGTCAAGGGTGATTGAACTCGCCGGTACCGGGCCCTGCGGACTCGCTTGTCTCCGGTACACCACCGCAAGAAGGGAAACGTCCATGACAGCGCCTAGCACGGAGCCGCTCAGCGTGGCCGAGGTGAAGGTCTACGGCGTCGCACTCGAGGGCGTCAACTTTACGATGGTCAATGTCCACGAGGGCTTTCGTTACGGCCGGCGGCCTCGACTCTTTCAACGAGTACATGAACCCGCGGCTGAAAATCCTGCGCCAAGCCGGACGGATGTTCGCCGAACGCACTCACATCAACACCGACAGCTATCGACTGGAGGATCCGCTGTCGTTCGACGGAGCCTCCACGGTGCCGCCCCACGTGGCCGGCGACCACCCTTTCGCCGGTCTCGTCGTGACCTACCTCGACCCCGCGAGGCCCTTCACCGGCTCGGCTGCCACGATGCCGGCGGGCACGCTCGCGCTGTCGTTCCGGCCGAAGCACGGATCATTCGACCCCTCGTCACTAGGGCTGAGCACCGGGCAGCGCGGAATGCAGTACCCGCAGACTGGCCCGGAGCCGGTGCGCCTCGTCCTGGCGCTCGTCACCGGGACGCCGA
Organism: Trebonia sp.; assembly: GCA_036501515.1. Classification (GTDB taxonomy): domain Bacteria; phylum Actinomycetota; class Actinomycetes; order Streptosporangiales; family Streptosporangiaceae; genus Trebonia. The sequence continues at coordinate 51,697 of DASYAD010000349.1, forward strand.
CGACCCAGCCGAGCTGGACGGCGACCATCGCCGCGGCCGTGGGGTCGCTGACGAACTCAGCGCCGCTGTGGAGCGGAGCATTTCTTCCCGTCATCCCAGGCTCGGACGCACACCTCGCATCTATCCGGGCGTAACAGGAGACTGACCGATGTCACTACGCAACGCCACCGCGGTTGCCGGGGTGGGGAACACCGCATACACCCGGGGCACTGACAAGTCGGCCGCCGAACTGCACCTTGAGGCATCCTTCAAGGCGCTCGAGGACGCAGGACTGACCCCGGCCGACGTCGACGGCGTCATGCCGGCGGCGAGCGCAGGACGCACCGTAGAGGATTTCACCCGCAACCTCGGGATCCGCGACCTTCGGTTCAGCTCCACGAAGCACATGGGCGGCGGCAGCATGATCGCATCGATCCACGATGCGGTCATGGCGGTCGGCAGCGGGGAGGCGAGTTGCGTCCTCGTCTCCGGCGGACGCCTCGGGTACTCAAGTGAGCGCGTTTCCACCGGCAACTTCGTCCGCGAGCATGTTTTCGACGACGTTTTCGAGTTCGAGGTGCCGTACGGCAGTCCGACCGCAGCCACGTGGTTCGCGCAGTGCGCCCAGCGGCATATGTACCTCTACGGCACCACCAGCGAGCAGATGGGGCACGTCTCCGTCACGATGCGCGAGCACGCGCAGCTGAACCCGAACGCGCTGATGTACGGCAAGCCCATCACGCTCGCCGATCACCAGGCTTCCCGCATGATCACGACACCGTTCCGGCTGCTCGACTGCTCCCTCGAATCCGACGGCGCCGCGGCGGCCGTCATCGTCAGTGCCGAGCGGGCCCGCGACCTTCGGAAGCCGCCGGTCTACATCTCGGGTGTCGGAGAGTCGCACGGTTACCCGCCAACGTCGATCACGCAGAAGCCTGACATGGCATTCATCCCCGCCCTGCAGAGCGCCGCCAAGCGCGCGTACGACATGGCCGGCATCACTGCCGATGACCTTGACGGCCTCTACATTCACGAAGGCTTCAGCTGGTTCGTCATCGGCACCCTCGAGGCGATCGGCGTCTGCAAGGTCGGTGAAGGCGGTCCGTACGTCGAAGACGGCAACATCAAGCTCGGCGGCCGGCTGCCGCTTAACACCAACGGCGGTGCGATGTCCGAAGGCCATGTCTCCGGCATGAACCATCTCGCCGAAGCAGTACGGCAACTCCGCGGCGAAGTGCCGGCGGTCCGCCGGATCGCGAACGTCTCGACCGTCGCCGTCGTCACCGAGGGGAACTTCCTCGACGGCGCCATGACCGTCCTGTCGAAGGATGCGGCCACATGACACCGTCGCGGCGCGTAATGCCTGCCATAACTCCGGCCTCGCCAGATTGAGCATCATGGGATCTTCTGAGAGTTTCGACGCCATCGTCGTCGGCTCCGGGGGTGCGGCGCTCACGGCAGCGTTCGTCACGGCTCGGGCCGGCCTGCGCACTGTCGTCCTGGAGAGCACCGACAAGCTCGGCGGCACTACCGCGCTGTCGGGGGGCCTCATCTACGCGCCGCATTCACGGCTGGCCCTCGATGCCGGGATCGACATTCCGCGCCAGCAGGTGCTGACCTACCTGGGCGCCGTCGCGCGCAAGCCCGTCAAGCAGGAGCTCCTCACCGCGTTCCTCGACACCGCCCCCGCCGCGGTGGACGCGCTTGCCGCTGGCGGCGTCCAGTTCCGCCTCACCGGCATTCCCGACTACTACGCCGAGAAGCCAGGGGCCGCCAGCGGAGGCCACGTCCTGGGCACCCAGCCCTTCGATCCCAAGGGCCTCGGTGAGTGGGCGGCGAAGATCCGCCGCTCGCCGTACCGCGACCAGGACGAAAACCCGTGGGTCAGCGGCACGAGCGTCGCGGGCAGCCTTGTCGCGGCGGGGCTGAAGGCCGGCGTTGAGTTCCGCACCGGGACCGCGGTGACCGACCTTGTGATGGCGGCCGACGGCGCGGTCGCCGGCGTCCGCGCGAAGACTCCAGCCGGCGACGCCGAGTTCGCCGGCCGCGGGGTCGTCATCGCCTCCGGCGGCTACGAGTTCGCTCCCGAACTCGTCGGAGAGTACCTCGACGGAATCCTGGAAGGCTCGTGGGCCAACCCGGGGAACACGGGAGTCGCCATCAGGCTCGCCCGGCAGGCCGGCGCAGCACTCGACGGCCTTGGCGAGGGGCAGTGGTACCCGCACCTGAAGCTCACCGACGGCACCTACGACGGCGCGCCGCTCTTCGACGACTGCGGGGCGCGGAACCTGCCCGGTTCCATCTTCGTCAACGCCGCCGGCCAGCGCTTCGTCAACGAGGCGACGGTCTTCCAGGAGGTCGGCCGCGCCCTGTCGAGCCGCGACCCGAAGAACCTGCCGGCATGGCTGGTCATCGACCAGCAGTACGTGGACAGCTACGGCGAGCGCGCATTCGGCCCGAACCTCGACACGAGCAGCAAGCACTGGCACAAGGCGGAGAGCCTCGCCGGACTCGCGGCGAGTACCGGCGTTCCCGCTGACGCGCTCGAGGCGACGGTGGCGCGGTTCAACGACGGCGCCGCGGAAGGCAAGGACCCTGACTTCGGCCGCGGCGAGGGCGCGATCGACCGGGGGTGGGGCGACACGGCGAAAGAGGGCGGTTTCACCACGCTGGCCCCGATCGCGACGGCGCCGTACTACGCGACCCGCGTCTACTCGGGGGCGTCAGGAGCGACGGGCGGACCGAAGATAGACGGCCGCGCCCGCGTGCTGCGCCCGGACGCCACCCCGGTTCCCGGGCTCTACGCGGCCGGCAACGCCACCGCGACGTTCTTCGGCGAGGCGGCGCCAGCCAGCGGATCGACGCTAGGCCCCGGAATCACCCTGGGGTACACGGCAGGCACGGGCATAGCGGAGTCCGTAAATACGGGGAGAGGAACAGTATGAAGGCGCGCGCAGCCATCCAGTGGGACCGCAACGTTCCGTGGAGCGTCGAGGAGATCGACCTCGAAATGCCGCGTTCGGAGGAGGTCATGGTCCGCTGGGTCGCCTCCGGCATGTGCCACTCGGACGATCACGCCCGCACCGGCGACATGCAGACCACGCTCCCAGTCGTCGGCGGCCACGAGGGCGCGGGCATCGTCGAAGAGGTGGGCCCCGACGTTACCCGCCTCAAGCCCGGCGACCATGTCGCCGCCTCGTACATCCCCGCCTGCGGCAAGTGCCCCTCGTGCGCGAGCGGGCACCAGAACCTCTGCGACAACGGCTATGCCGTCATGACCGGCCGGGCGATGGTAGACGACACCTACCGGGTCAGCGCGCGGGGCCAGGACGTCGGCATGATGGCGCTCGTCGGCACGTTCTCCACGTACTCGACGGTGCACCACAACTCCCTGGTGAAGATCGACCAGGAGATCCCGCTCGAATACGCCGCCATCGTCAGCTGCGGCGTCGCGACAGGGTGGGGCTCGGCGGTCTACGTCGGCGAGGTCCGGGCCGGCGAGGTCGTCGTAGTCGTCGGCTGCGGCGGCCTCGGCATGTCGGCGATCCAGGGAGCGCGTTTCGCCGGCGCGGAGCAGATCGTCGCGGTGGACCCGGTGGCCGTCAAGCGCGAGACGGCGCTGAAGCTCGGTGCCACCGACATCGCACAGTCGATGGAAGAGGCTCTGCCGCTAGTCGTCGACCGCACCCGCGGCCGCCTGGCCGACGTTGCTATCCTCACGGTCGGCGTGGCCCACGGCACGATGATAGAACCGCTGATGTCGTTCGTGAAGAAGGGCGGCCGCGGCGTCATCACCGCCGTCACGCCCTTGTCGGAGACCACCGTGACGCTGCCACTGCAGCAGTTCACGCTCTGGCAGAAGCAGCTGCGCGGCAACACCTTCGGCGGCTGCAACCCGCAGTCCGACATTCCGAAGCTGCTCCGGCTCAACCAGCTCGGCCATCTGGACCTCGACACGATGATCACCGCCCGGTACGCGCTCGACGAGGTCAACCAGGGCTACGCGGACCTCCTCGCCGGCAAGAACATCCGCGGCGTCATCGCGCACGAGAGCTGAGGTCACATGAAGGTCACCGTCGACAGCTCGAAATGCCAGGGACACGGGCGCTGCGCCAACTACTGCCCGGAGCTCTTCGACCTCGACGAGGAGGGTTACGTCTCGCTCCTCGCCGAGAACGTCCCGCCTGAACTGGGCGCCGCCGCCCGCCAGGCAGCGGGCAACTGCCCCGAGCACGTCATCACCCTGGGGGGATGAGCAGACATGTCCCGTAACTCGGAATCTGACCCGTCCACCACCGCCGTGGTGCCGTATTCCCTCGCCGTCGACCGCCTTGGCGATCACTTCAACATCTACGACCCCGAGCTGCCCTACGTTCTCGATGAGGTCACCGACCGCGCCCGGGGCAAGTGCCCTGTCCTGCACACCGACCAGCAGGGCGGCTACTACCTGGTTACCGGCTACGACGAAGTCGCGGCCGCGCTGGCGACGCCCGAGGTCTTCTCGTCGAAGGGCGGCAAGTCACTGCCTGTGGTCCAGACCGTCGACATGCCGCCGATCGACTCCGACGACCCGGAGCACCACGCCTTCCGCAAGCTCCTGAACCGGTTCTTCTCCAAGGCCGGCCTCGCCAAGCACGAGCCGGCCGTACGGCAGCTGGCGAAGAACGCGGTCGACTCCTTCATCGAAGGCGGCAAGGCTGAGTTCGTCCACGAGTTCGCCGAGCCGATCGTCGCGGGAGCGCTGTGCCGGGTGATCCTCGAACTCGACGACCCCGGGCAGGAAAAGCAGGCGGTAAAGCTCGTCAACCAAATCGGGGAGACGAACTCCGCCGAGGCATGGGCGAACGTCACCGGGTTCATCAGCGACCTCGTCACCAGCTACAAGCCGACCGGCCGGGACACCGTCTTCGACGCGATCGCCACCGGCCAGGTTCTCGGGCGCGACGTCACCGCCGAGGAGAAACTTGGCGTCGTCCTGGTGCTCTTCCTTGGCGGCCTCGACACGACGAAGTCGATGATCGGCAACATCCTGCGACACTGTGCGCGGACACGCGGGCTGGAAGACCGCCTCCGCGACCCCAGCTGGACGCGCAGTGACCTGGATGAGTTCCTGCGCCTGGACTCGGTCGTCACCGGCCTGGCCCGGACGGTGACCAGCGACACCGAACTCGGCGGCGTGCACCTGCACGCGGGGGACCGCGTCATACTGCACTACTACGGCGCCAACCACGATCCGGCGAAGTTCGACCACCCGCACCAGCTCGACTTCGGCCGCGAGCGCAACCCGCATGTCGCCTTCGCGACAGGGGCGCACCGCTGCATCGGCTCCAACTTCGCGCGCCTGCAGATCAGCACCGCCTTCACCGAGCTGATGCCGCGGGTACAGAACATCCGCTTCCCAGCGGGCGTCACCGACATCCTCTGGAAGCCCGGTATCGCGCGCGAGCCGATGTCGCTGGAACTGCTCTTCGACAAACGCTGAACGCGAAACGCACGGCGGCGCCGGTGCAGGATCTCAAGGGAGGAGTGCCATGCGTGATTTCGCGAACCTGATCGACGGCAAGCTCGTCAAGGGCAGTGCGACGGTGCCGGTCGACAACCCCGCCACCGGCCAGGTGATCGCGCGCGCTCCGGCGGCAACCCCGGCAGAGCTCGACCAGGCCTTCGCGGCCGCGGCGGACGCCCAGCCGGGCTGGGCGGCTGACAGCCCGGCCCGCGAGAAGGCGATGCTCGCCGCGGCGGACGTCATCACCGCCATCGCCGGCGAAATCGCCGAGCTGATTACGCTGGAGCAGGGCAAGCCGCTCGCCGAGGCGAAGATGGAGCCACTCGGTATGGCGGCTGCACTGCGGCACTTCGCCGGCCAGCGCCTCGAACCGGTGGTTCTGTCGCCGGCCGGCCCAGAAGTCGTCGTCCGGCACCGCCCGGTCGGCGTCGTCGCCGCGATCACGCCGTGGAACTCTCCGGTCCTCGTCGCCGGAATGAAGCTGAGCACCGCATGGGCGGTCGGCAACACCGTCGTGCTCAAGCCCTCGCCCTTCACGCCTCTGTCGACCCTGCGCATGGCCGAGGCCCTGAACGACGTGCTGCCGCACGGTGTGATGAATGTCGTCAACGGCGGCAACGAACTCGGCGCGCTCATGACGTCGCACCCGGTCCCGCGCCTGATCACGTTCACCGGCTCGGCGCACACGGGCAAGCTAGTCGCACAGTCAGCCGGCCGCGACCTCAAGCGCACGATCCTGGAACTCGGCGGCAACGACCCGGCCGTGATCCTCGACGACGCCTCCGCCGACGAGATCGCGCAGGCGATCTTCTGGGCCGCCTTCGGCAACGGCGGCCAGACCTGCGTCGCCGTCAAGCGCGTCTACGTCCCGAAGATCCTGCATGCCGAGGTCGTCGATGCGTTCACCGCGCTGGCCGAGGCCGCCCAAGTCGGTGACGGCATGGATCCCGCGACGAAGATCGGCCCGCTCACCACTCCGGCGCAGCGGTCGATCGTCTCAGATCTGGTCGAGGACGCGAAGGCGCACGGCGCGCGCATCACCGCCGGCGGCTACGAGATCGACGGGCCCGGCTACTTCTACCGACCCGCGGTCGTCGACCGTGTCACGGACTCGACCCGTCTCGTCGCTGAGGAGCAGTTCGGTCCCGCACTGCCGGTCGTCGAGTACACCAGCCTGGACGAGGTGATCCGGAACCTGAACAAGTCGATGTACGGCCTCGGCGGCTCAGTCTGGTCGCCGGACGTGGAGCGAGCCCAGGCCGTCGCGGACCGGCTGCACAGCGGCACCACCTGGGTGAACTGTCACCGCGCCTCACTCTGGCCCGTCCAGCCCACCGCCGGCACCGGCTGGAGCGGCCTAGGTTCGGAGATGGGCCAGTGGGGCATGGCGGCACTCACCGACCTGCAGGTCCGGCACACCGTGGCGAATGTGCACGCGAGCGCCGTCGGCATCTCCGTCGCAACGGCGGCTGGCCGGCCCGCACCCGGCGCGGCGGAAAGCCGGAAGCCCTGAATGTGCCCCGGCAGTTCCGGCGCGCGGCGGCGGGCGCATGTCCAGATGTCCCCCGCCGAGGTGGCCGGCTTCCTGGACAGCCCGCTGACCATGGTCCTCGCTACGCCCGGGGCGGCCGGGTTCCCGCACCAGGCGGCGATGTTTTACGTCATGGACGGCAGTAACCCGGTGTTCTGGAGCTACCGCCGGTCCCAGAAGATCGTGAACATCGAGCGCGATCCGAGGGTGAGCTGCCTGGTGGAGGACGGCGCGGACTACCGGGAGCTGCGCGGCGTGCTGCTGGCCGGCCACGCCCGCCTGTCCGTCGACCCTGGGGACATCGAACGGACCGCGCGGCTGCTGGCGGAGAAGTACACCGGTCCGGTCACCCCAGGTGACCTGGCCGACTTCCGGCGGCAGGCGGACAAGCGCTGCGTCGTCACCGTCGACGTGGTGCGCGTCACCAGCTGGGATCACCGCAAGCTGCCGCCGGGGCGGCACTGAGCCTGGGCAAGCCACGGGCCAAGGGCGGGCATCCAGGCACAGCGTCAGGGGAGCTCGCAGATGCCCTCGGCAAACTTCCGGACGCTGCCGGCGAGACTCATGGCGCCCGCACCGTGACGCTGGCACCGCGACTGTCCTGCCGCCACGTCCCGGGCCCGAGCGACCACGCCGCCCCGAGGGTGGGCTGACCGCCGAAAGGGAGTTCGTGCCCGTGCTCGAAGATCCGCAGCGAGTACCGTCCGCGGCCGGTCCGCGACGGGAACGCCATGACCAGGCTGAACTCATGGGACAGGCCGGGCATCGCGGACTCCGGGGCTTCGTCCAGGCAGACGATGAGCGGGTGCCCGCTGACCGGGCCGTCGGCGAACACGTCTAGGTGCAGGTAACGGAGCCGGCTCATGACCGCCCGGCCGCCGGCGCGGCCGCGAGTCCCCTGGCGCCCGCTCTGGTCAAGATCACCATCACACCGAATTCCGGCGGGCCAGCCAGACGCGTCATGACAGAAACGGCAAAGACGGCGTGTTATCGCACGTGTTATCCCCGGTTATTAACGTCCCCGATAACGCGCGGCCCAGAAAACTGACGTGAGGCTTACCAATGCCCGCGGATCGGCGATTCCCGGCGAAATTCCCCGGCTGCCGGGAGGGACGAGGTCACAATGCTGGACTCCTGCACCCTGGTTGATTTCTCGTCAATGGGCCCTGGCCCGCGCTGCACCCGCCTGCTGGCGGATTACGGGATGCGGGTGATCAAGATACGCCCGCCGGCGGGCGGCACCCGCATGATGGACGCCCCCTGGTACGGCTACAGCGCGAACCGGGGAATCCCGCAGCTGCACGTCGACCTCAAGCAGGACGGCGGGCGCCGCCTCGTGCACCGGATCCTGCAGCAGGCCGACGTGCTCGTCGAAAGCTTCCGGCCCGGCGTCGCCGCCCGCCTCGGACTCGGCTACGACGAGGTCAGGATCGGCCGGGAGGGCATCGTGTACGCCTCGGTGAGCGGCTACGGGCAAACCGGCCCCTACTCCCAGTGGCCCGCCCACGACCTGAACTGGCTGGCGCTCGGCGGGTTCCTGTATCCCGGGTCGCGCCGCGCCAGCGGCGCCCCGTCGCTTCCCGGCGCGGTCGTCGCGGACGCGACCGGAGGCTACTCCGCCGCCGTCGCCATCCTCTCCGCCCTGGTCCGCAAGGGTGCCACCGGCGAGGGCGCGTACCTCGACGTGTCGGTCATCGACGGCGTGCTGCGCGTGATGCAGTACGTCATTGACGGGCACCTGGCCGGGGACGCTGAGGCTGGCACCCCCGCCGCGATGCTTACCGGCGGCCGCGCCTGTTATGACCTGTACCAGGCAGCCGACGGACGCTGGTTGTCCGTCGCTGCGATCGAGCCGCACTTCTGGGCCGCACTTTGCCGGGAACTCGGCCTGACCCACCGCATCGGCGACCAGCACGACCCCGCCCTGCAGGATGTCCTGCGCCAGGAACTGAGCCGCGTCCTGGCCACCCGCGAGGCCGAGGAGTGGCTGCGCGCCCTCGGGCCGACGGCCTGCGTCGCCCCGGTCAACTCGCCGGCCGAGGTGCTGCGCGACCCGCACCTGCGTCACCGGCAGCTCACCCTCGACGTGACCGTCGAAGGACGGCCGCTGCGGCAGATGGCACCGCGCCTGGCCGTCGAAGACCAGCCCGGACTGGACAAGCAGCCGGCCGGCCAGACGCCGGCCGACGACGTGGACGTACTGCTGCAGCAGCTGGGCATCGGCGCCAGCGAGATCGCCGGCCTGCGCCAAGCAGAAATCATCACCGACTGACCCAGAAACGGAGGCCGCCATGCAGCTAGGCACGACGTACAACGAGGAGCGGGAGCAATGGGGCAAGCCGCTGGCCGGGCTGCGTGTCCTGGCCGCGGAGCACATGCAGGCACTTCCGTTCGGCACCCAGCTCCTGGCGATGCTGGGCGCCGAGGTGATCAAGGTCGAGCCCCCGGGCGGTGAGGCCGGGCGGGCGGCCCGGCCGATCGTGCCGCAGCCCGACGGCTCGACGGTCGGCGGCACCTTCGCCAGGAACAACCTCAACAAGTCCAGCATCGTGCTGAACCTGAAGAACCCCGAGGGCCGCGCCACCTTTCTGCGGCTAGCCGGGAAGGTGGACGTGGTAGCCGAGAACATGCGGCCGGGCGTGATGGACCGCCTCGGCGTGGGCTACGACGACGTCGCCGCCGTGGCCCCGCTGATCGTCTACGTGTCGGTGTCGGGCTTTGGCAGCCGCACGCCCTCGCCGTACCAGAACTGGCCGGCCTATGCCCCGGTCGCCGAGGCGATGGCGGGCCTGTACGAACTCGGGCGCCGCCCCGGCGAGGCCCTGCGCCCGGGGATAGCCGGGGCGCTGGGTGACAACGCCGCCGCGCTGTACGCGACCATCGGCATCCTCGCCGCGCTCCGGCACCGCGACCAGACCGGGATCGGCCAGCACGTGGACGTGTCGATGCTTGACTCCATGATCGCAACCAACGACATGTACCCGCAGCTGTGGTCGCTCGGGCTGCCCGCGAGCGTGGGCACCGGCCGGGGGACAGGCATCCTCGCCACCTTCCGCTCCGCCGACGGCGACTTCCTGATTTCGGTCATCCGGGAGCATCAGCTCGCCCGTCTCGCCGCGCTCCTGGACCAGCCGCAGTGGGTAACCGATCCTCGGCTCGCCGACCGGGCGGAGTGGTCCAACCGCATCGAGGACATCTTCCGCCCGGTGATCGAGGCATGGGCCAGCCAGCGCACGCGGCTTGAGGCCGCGACCGAGATGGCGAAGGCCGGTATCGCGGCGGGCCCGTGCTTCACCATGGACGACCTGAGCGACGATGAGCACATCCGGGCGCACAACATGCTGATCGAGACCCCCGTCGGTACGGACCGGCCGGTCGTGCTGCCGGGTAACCCGATCAAGCTCTCCAAGGTGGCCGAGGGGCCGCTGCACATCTACCCCAAGCCCGGCCAGGACGCCGACCGCATCCTGTCGGGGCTGCTTGGCCTGAGCCCCGGTGAGATCGGCGCCCTGCGCGAGACCGGCGCTCTCGGCTGAAGCCGCCTGCGCCCGGTTACCTCAGAGCACGGCCGGCGAGTTCCAGGTACAGCGGGACGCTCCGTCCAGCGGTGGCGAATCCGTCTCCCGACACTGCGCCCGCGCGCAGACGGTAGTCGATGCCGGCGGCGATCGCGGCGGGTCGCCGATCGTGGACAGCTCCCAGTCCACGACGGCGGCCACTCGCAGCGCCCCGGCCGCGTCAGCGGCGAGCAGGGTGTTGTCGATCCGGTAGTCGCCGTGCACGACGCTGGCGGCGAGCTGCCCGGGTATCCGCTCGGCCAGTCGTGCGGCGACCCGGCTTCCGTGCCCGGCGGCACCGGGCGGCGCGACCAGCTCCCACTGCCCGGTCCAGCGTTTCAGCTGCCGCTCCGCGTAGGCGCCAGAGCGGCCGAACCGCTCGAGCCCGACCGCCGCAGGATCGACCTGGTGCAGCCTGGCCAGCACCGTGACAAGCTCTTCGGCCACCGTGCTGACGGCAGTCTGGTCGAGTTCGTCGAGCTGTGCGCGTGACTGGAAGGTGCGCCCGGCGACGAATTCGGCGATCGCGAACGGGCCGCCGATCAGGCTCTCGTCTTCCTCCAGGGCGACAGGCCGGGCCACCGGGACTCCGGTCACTCGGGCCGTCGTAGATCCGGAACGGGCGGATCTCCCGGGCTATCCTGGCCACCGGGAGGTCCCGGGTCACCCCCATGCCGCCGCACAGCTGGGCCGCCGTCGTCCGCAGCGCCGACGGGTCAGACCCGGTGCCGGGCGCGGGCTCGGTCATCGCGAACGCCGAGCGCACCAGGCCCCGTGCCAGCGGTGCGAGGTACCGCCCCCGCTGCGAGGCTGACGCGACCTGGTCCAGCAGGTGGACGTTCCCCTCATCGGGAGCGGCGATGTTCAGTGCCAGCGGCCCGAACAGGGAGTATCCCGCCTCCTCGAAGACCGGAGCTCGCCTGGTCATGTTCAAGCCGGCCCCGCCGTAGTCCGCCGGCGCGTGCGGGGCGAAGATCCCAGCCTCGCGCGCAGCGGGTCGCGGGTTCGAATCCTGCCTGGCGCACTCATCTTCACCGCGGCGTACAGCCGGTTTCTGTGCTCCGCCTTGGGGTCTCATGGGTGCTTGCTCTGGCCGCGTGCCCGTTGCGTGCCCGGTCGCTTTCCCTTGCCCAGCGGAGTTTTCGCTAGTTCACGGATGCTGGCTCCGACGTGGGCCGAGAACTGGTTGCGGCCGGCCACAGCCCGGCCACGTGAATACCAAGCACTTGCTGTGCCGCCGACCAGGTGCCAGGGCCAGGGCCGCACGTCCACGGAGGGCCGGCGCATAGCCAGCTGCGCCGCTTCGTCAGCCGGGCTAGCACGACGCGTCGATGATGAAATCGCGGTGCAGACCTAGCAGCACATGGTCGGCCGTTAGCAGCTTGAGCCCGGCGCGGGATGCCTGCGCGACGATGAGGCGGTCGAACGGGTCGTGCCGGGTCAGTTCGGGAAACTCGCGCATCGCCTCGGCGTGCTCAGCGGTGACCCTGAGCAGTTCCAGGCCTTGGCCCGGAAGCCTCTTACTGAGGTCGTCCGGCACGGTCAGCTTGCCGAGCATGCTCTTGATCGTCAGTTCCCATACCGTTGCCGCCGAGACATGCACGCCCTGCGCGGAGACTATGGCCTGCCGTGCCTGCGGCCCCAGCCGAGGGCTGTCGTCCAGCAGCCACAGCAGGGCCTGGCTGTCAAGAAGCAGCATCGCCGTAGAACATCTCCTGGATGTCGGGGTCTACGTCGAACGCATCGTCCGTATACGCCACCTCGCCCTTGAGACCGCCGAACCTAGTTCAAGGTTCAGACGCCGACCGGTGATCGCGGTGGCGCCCGTGACACGCTCAGGGTCTCCCCCGGTGATCCGGGCGTGATGGTCGTACTCAGCCAGCACGCTGGTGTCGGCGTCGCGCAGTCGCAGGCTGGTGGCTTGTTCCCAGGACCGGCGAAAGCGCACCGGCTCGGCCAGCCGGACGTAACCGAGTGCGGGCACTGCCTTCGATCAGGGTCTCGAACGCACGTCTGCCGAGGCGGAACTGCACCGCGAGTTCAACGATCGTCAGGAACTCAAGGACCCGGAGGTCAAGGCGGCGCAACCGATCGCGTGTCTGGGCGGCTGCGGTGTAACCGGCCACCAAAGTGCCGTCGAGGTCGAAGAACACGCCGGCTGCCGAGCCCTCAGCTCGTCACCGGCCGGGCGAGCGGCCCGATCCGTCCCGTCCGGTCGGCGCCGACCTGCTGCCGCAGATCAAGCACATCGTCGTGCTGATGATGGAGAACCATTCATTCGACAACTACCTCGGCACGCTCGGCCGGGGCGAGGGGTTCCCGGTTGGCGATGACGGCCAGCCTGACGCCGAGAACCCTGACTCCAACGGCAGCATGATCAGGGTCTTTCACGCCGGTGCGACGACGCAGAACGAGGGTGCGCCGTGCCAGAGCTGGAGCGCCAGCCACGCTCAGTGGGCCGACGGGAAACTGAACGGGTTCGTGACCGCGACCGAGCAGACCGCGCCCGAGGGCGACAAGGCCGTGCCGATGTCCTACT
>DASYAD010000350.1:0-8724 GCA_036501515.1 Trebonia sp.
CAACGTGGTGCTTTCCCGCCGTGCCTGGCTTGAGCAGACCCAGTCCGAGGTCCGTCACACGTTCCTCAACACCCTGCGCAAGGGCCAGATCCGCAAGGGCGTCGTCTCGTCGATCGTCAACTTCGGCGCGTTCGTCGACCTCGGCGGCGTGGACGGCCTCGTGCACGTGTCCGAGCTGTCCTGGAAGCACATCGACCACCCGGGTGAGGTTGTCGAAGTCGGCCAGGAAGTCACGGTCGAGGTTCTTGACGTGGACATGGACCGCGAGCGCGTCTCGCTGTCGCTGAAGTCCACCCAGGAAGACCCGTGGCAGCAGTTCGCCCGCACGCACCAGATCGGCCAGGTCGTTCCCGGCCGGGTCACCAAGCTGGTGCCGTTCGGCGCGTTCGTCCGCGTCGAGGAGGGCATCGAGGGCCTGGTGCACATCTCCGAGCTGGCCGACCGCCACGTGGAGATCCCGGAGCAGGTCGTCCAGGTGGGCGAAGAGATCTTCGTCAAGATCATCGACATCGACCTGGAACGGCGCCGGATCAGCCTGTCGCTCAAGCAGGCCAACGAAGGCACGGTCGGCGAGGCCGTCGGGGACGAGTTCGACCCGACCCTCTACGGCATGCCCGCGACCTACGACGAGCAGGGCAACTACCTGTACCCCGAAGGGTTCGACTCGGAGACCGGCGACTGGCTCGAAGGGTTCGACGCCCAGCGCGAGGAGTGGGAGCGGCAGTACGCCGAGGCCCGCGCCCGCTTCGAGGCGCACCGCAAGCAGATCGAGGAGTCCCGGGCCAAGGCCGAAGAGGAGCTGCCGGAGGTTCCTGGCACCGGCGAGGACGCGGCCGCGTCTGCTCCGCGCGCCCCGCGCGGCGGCAGCAGCCGCAGCGCAGGCTCCAGCTCCAGCACGGACAGCGGGGCGCCGCAGGGCACCCTGGCCTCTGACGAGGCCCTGGCCGCGCTGCGCGAGAAGCTCTCCGGTGGTCAGAGCTAAGTACTGAAGCGGGTCACCTGCTGGCCCGGTTGCGGCATCCTGCCCCGTCGTCCCACCTCGGTGGGGCGGCGGGGCAGTCGTATTCCGGGGGCACTGGGACCACTCAGGTCGCCGTGGCGCGCTCTTGCAGCTGTGCCCAGACCTGACCGACGCGGCGGTCCAGGTCGGCCAGGGAACCGGAGTTGTCGATGACAATGCCGGCGATCGCCAGCCGCTGCTCCCTGGTCGCCTGGGCGGCCATCCGCGCGCGGGCCTGGTCCTCGGGCATCCCGCGCCCGGCCAGCCGCGTGACCTGCAGCTCGGGCGGCACGTCGACCACGAGGACCACGTCGAAGCCACTCGCCCGTTGTCCCTCGGCCAGCAGAGGGATGTCGTGCACGACGATCGTGCCAGGGCCGCCCGCGGCGATGGCGGCCTCTTCGGCGGCGCTGATGTGCTGATGGATGAGCGGGTGCGTGATCGCGTTCAGGGTGGCCCGCGCCTCGGCGTCGGTGAACACGATGCCCGCCAGCTTGGCCCGGTCAAGCGACCCGTCGGCGGCCAGCACCCCGGGCCCGAAGGCGTCCGCGATCCGCGCCAGTCCCGGCGTGCCCGGCTCGACGACCGCCCTGGCGGCCTTGTCCCCGTCGAGCACGACCGCCCCGAGGGCGGCCAGACGCTCGGACACAGCGCTTTTCCCCGACCCGATACCGCCCGTCAGGCCTACCCGCAGCATGGCACTTCCTTCCGAGGGGGAACTGGCTTCCAGGGAGATCTTCCCACCGCGCCAGCGCCGCCCCGTGCGCGCGGCACCGAAATCGGTGCCGTGCGCGCGGCACCGAAATCGGTTGCGCGCTACGATCTTGCCGTGGCCGACTTTGATCCCAGTACGCCGTCGATTGCCCGGGTCTACGACTACCTGCTCGGCGGCAAGGACCATTTCGCCGTCGACAGGGAAGTGGCGGCGAAACTGCTCGCCGTAGCCCCGACCTCGGCTGAGGTGATGGGGGAGAACCGCCAGTTCCTCGCCCGGGCGACCCGGTGGGCGGCGGGCGCGGGCATCACCCAGTTCGTCGACCTCGGCTGCGGCATGCCCACCCAGCCGAACACGCACGGCAGCGCGCAGCTGGTCATCCCCGAGCCGCGGGTGGCGTACGTGGACAACGACGCGGTGGTGCTGGCCCACCTGCGCGCGCTGGCGGCCCACGGGAACCCCGGCGTGACCGTGATCGACGAGGACGTCAGGGAGACGGCGGCAACCCTGGCCGCCGTCCGCGCTGGCGTCGACCTGGAACAGCCGGCCTGCCTGCTCATGGGCGCGCTGCTGCACTTCTTCCCGGCTGAAGCGGGGCGCGGCCTGGTGGCGGGCTACGTCGCCGCCCTGGCCCCCGGCAGCTACCTGGTGCTGTCGGTCGGGCGGGCCGACGGCGACACCGCGGCGGGCTTCGGTGCCTACTCCTCGGGCGGCGTGCAGGCCTACAACCACTCCGTCGCCGACTTCACCAGCTTCTTCGGCGGGCTTGAGCTAGTCGAGCCGGGTGTCATCGATGCCAGGCTCTGGCACCCGGACGAGCCGGCGGAAGCGCTGCCGCCGCGCGGCGGCCAGGCGCTGGTCGGCGTCGCCCGGGTCGGCTAAACGTCGCTCATGACGGCGCACAGCAGGGTCTGCCTGACGGCGCACAGCAGGGTCTACCTGACGGCGCACAGCAGGCGGCTGGCGCCGTGCTGCCAGACGGTGCCGGCCTCGGCGAAGCCGGCCGCGCGCAGCGCGTTCAGGTGGGTGGCCAGCCGCACGCCGTCGGCCGACGCGTGATCGGAGGCTCCGAGCCGCCGCGCGGCCCGTTCGGCGACCGCTTCCGCGAGCGCGCCGGAGTCCTCGGCCGCCTGCCACCACTGCCCCCAGTCCTCGGCCCGGCCCGCGTGCCCGGCGGGGAAGCGGCGCTCTGCCTCGCTGTCTTCGAGCGCGCGCTCGATCCGGTCAAGGGCGGGGCTCGCCCCGTCGTCGAGCCGCAGGTGGTCGCCGTCGAGGAACAGCCCGCCCGGCCGCAGCAGCCCGGCCAGGACGGAGTACAAGGCACGCAGCTCGGAGCCGGCCAGCCAGTGCAGCGCGGTGGTGGACACGGCCGCGTCGAGCGGCCGGCCGTCCGGCAGCCCCAGCCGGGTCTCCCAGCCGGGCTCCCGCAGGTCGACGTCGGCGAACCGCAGGCCAGGCAGGGACCCGTAGGCGGCGCGGCCGAGGGCCAGCGTGACCGGGTCGGCGTCGGCCGCGATCACGGTCGCTCCCGGTAGCCGGGCGAGTAGCCGGACCGCGAGCGACCCGGGACCGCAGCCCAGATCGAGGATCAGCGGGTCGGGCCGCCCGGCGCCCGCCTGCACGGCGTCGATGAGCGCGGTGAACCGCTCTTCCCTGGTCGCCATGTACACCTCCTGCTGGCGATCCCAGCGGTCGATCCAGCCGCGTGCGGTGACCGGGTCAAGTTCGGTGCGTTGCGTCATACCGTGCTCCTCGTTACTGGCTAAAGTAGATTCATCAGTGATGTACTCACCGTAAAGCGAGAAGAGTAACTGGTCAAGTGAAATTCAACAGTCACACCGACGTGGTTGTCGCCACCGCGGCCGGCCTAGTCAACCTGCTGTCACCGGGCGAGAGCCGGGGCCGGGCCTACCAGCCGCCAGCTGGCCAGGACCGCCTGAACCGGCTGGCCGCGCTGCTTAAGGCGGCGGGCGGGCGTGGCGGCTACACCGAGGCGGAGGCGGCGGAGTTCGCCGGCGTCGCCGGACGGCTGCGGGCGGTCTTCGAGTCACTCGCCTCCGCGGACATCGACGACGCCGCGGTACGGGTAAACGAGCTGTTGAGCGTCACCGGCGCGCACCCGGTCCTCGAGCGGCACGACGGCGAGCCCTGGCACGTGCACTTCCACGCCGCCGGCCAGCAGTCGACGGCGGCCGGGTGGGCCGCGGGCTGCGCGACAGGGCTGGCCATCGTGCTCGGCGGCGAGCACTGGGACCGGCTCGGCGTGTGCACCGCCCCCCGCTGCGACCGGGTGTACGTGGACGTCTCGCGCAACGGCAGCAAGCGCTTCTGCTCGACCGCCTGCCAGAACCGGGTGAAGTCGGCCGCGTTCCGCGAGCGCCGCGGCTAACTTGTCAGCCGCCGGATGTCGCTGGCCGTCAGTAGGGTCTTCTCATGCGAGCTAACGGAACGTTCACCGTGAAAGCCTTCGACCCGGCCAGCCTCACCGTTGAGCCGGTCATCAGCACCGCCCTGCCGGTTGGGGTCGCGATTATGGAGAAGCACTTCGAAGGGGAGATCGCCGGGCGTACGGCGACGGTTTTCACCGCCGCGTTCGACCAGGCGGCCGGCGTTGGCACCTACGTGGCGATGGAGTCCTTCGAAGGCTCGGTCGGCAGCCGCCAGGGCACCTTCAACTTCGTGCACTCGGCCTCGACCTCGGGCAGCGACCGCACGGCCGAGTACTTCGCCATCGTCCCGTCGAGCGGCACCGGGGCGCTGGCCGGCATTTCCGGCACGGGCGGGCTGGCCGTCGACCCCGACGGCACCCATCGCATGTGGCTCGACTACGAGGCCAGCTGACCGTTCCGCGATCACCGCCCACCAGCAGAGGGCGATCGGGTAGATGAAGTAGCCGAAGCGGGTGGCCGGCGACAGCAGGAACAGCGCTGTCAGTCCGATGGCCAGGCGCCGGGCGGCTGCCGCGGGCGTCGTCGGGGGAGCGACGACCAGCGAGACGGCGACAGCCAGCCCAGCCGCCGCGAGCAGCGCGAGCGCGGCCGTGTGGCCGCCGCTTCCGAGGGTCGACAGCAGGTGACCCGGCAGCGGGCTCTGCGCGGGCGACTTCGCCGCCGTGAGTCCGAGCGGGTAGGCCACCGTGTTCGCCGCGACGGAGGCCGGATGGCGCAGCGCGGCCGGTGCGAGCGCCGCCACCAGCCCGGCGGCGGTGACGCCCGCGACAGCCGTGAACCTCGAGGCGGAACGCACCCCGTCGCGCGCCGCGACCATGATCGCGATGATCGCCAGCGCTGGCCAGGCCGTGTACTTCATCGCGCAGGCGACGCCGAGGACGACGGCGGCCAGCAACGTCACCCGGTTGCCGGCGACCCTCCCCAGCGTGGCGCCGCGCCCGGCCAGCAGCGCCAGGGCCAGGCAGGTCAGGGCGATGACGGGCGGGTCGGTGATGCCCATCGTCAGCGGGAAAGCCATCACCGGGCAGGCCAGCCAGAACGCGGCCTGGCCGGCCGCCGCCCGCCAGCCCCCTTCGGCCCGGGTCCCCCTGGTGACCCGGGTCCGCCTGGTGACCAGGAACGTCGCGTACAGCAGGAGGAACGTCGCCGCGATCAGCCACGGCCGGGTATCACCGGGCACCCCGAGCGCGTGCGGCAGGCCGAAAAGCGCCATCACCGGGAGGTAGGGGTTGTAGGCCAGCCAGCCCCCGGCAGGCAGCGCGGCGGCCGGCAGGTAGGGGGTGCCGTGGTGCAGCAGCAGCCCCCCGGACCTGGCGACGACCGCGACATCCGGCGGCGCCGGGTACCGGAGCATCAGCCAGAGGGCCGGCCCGGCCAGCGCCCCCGCGAGGCTGGCCGCGACCGCGAGCGGCCGGCTCCACGCCCGGGCCCGGGCGGCTACCGTGATCAGCGCCGCCACGGCGTACCCGCCCGCCGCCCACACTCCCCACCAGTGATCAAGCCCAGGGCCGCTGAACAGGGCCACGCCGGCGGCGTAGAGCGCGAATCCCGCATACCAAAGGGCGCGGCGGTCCCCGCCCAACGTTTTAAGGCCCCTGAAGTCCATGTGACCGAGCCTGCCGGAGCGTGGCAGGGGGAGGCGATAGGGCTAAACCCCGAATTCACCCGGAGGCTGGATACCTGCCTACCCGGAACCTAGGTCCACCATTACCCTGAAGGCATGCGCTATCTGGTGCGGCAGCGGATCATGTCGCTCGCGGCGAGCTTCTGGATCACCGACGAGGACGGCACCGAGGTCTACCAGGTGGACGGCCAGGCTTTTCAGCTCAGGAAGACCTTCGAGCTGAAGGACCGCTCGGGCGACGTGGTCGCGCTGATCAGGCAGCAGCTGTTCAGGCTGCGCGGCACCATGGACATCGAGCGGGACGGGGCGGTGCTTGCGACGGTACGGCGGGCGAACTTCTCGCCGTTCAGGAACCGCTACGAGGTCACCAGGGCCGACGGGACCGTGCTGACGGCCGAGGGCCGCTTCTCCGACATGAACTGGGAGCTCACCGACGGCGAGCGGGTGGTCGGCCGTATCTCCCGCCAGTGGTTCAAGGTCCGCGACACCTACGGCGTGGAGGTCGAGCCTGGCGAGGACGCGGCGCTCGTCATCGCCATCGCGGTCTGTGTCGACCGGCTGCGGGAGCAGCGGAACCAGGCCGCGGCCACCAGCGGCTGAGCGGCCGCGCTGCCTGGGGAACCCCGGCCTCCCCGGGCGCTGATCGCCCGCTGTGCCCGCCCCGGGGCCTGTCGGGCCGCCGCGGAATGTCGGACCCCCGCCGTAGAGTTGAACAGGTAGCCGTCTTCGGGATTCTCCCTGTCCCGGAACAGGGGACGACGGCCAATTCGAGGAGGTGGCGCCATGCGTCCGGTAACCGACCTGCAGCGGAAGGTGGCGCCGTTCGAGGTTGTCACCGACATGGTTCCTGCCGGGGACCAGCCCGCCGCGATCGCCGCGATCGCCGAGCGTATCCGCGACGGCGAGAAGGACACCGTGCTGCTCGGTGCCACCGGCACCGGCAAGACGGCCACCGTCGCCTGGGTGGCGGAGCAGCTGCAGCGGCCCGTGCTCGTCATGCTGCCGAACAAGACCCTCGCCGCCCAGTTCGCCAACGAGCTGCGCGAGATGATGCCGCACAACGCGGTGGAGTACTTCGTCTCCTACTACGACTACTACCAGCCCGAGGCGTACGTCCCGCAGAGCGACACCTACATCGAGAAGGACTCCTCGATCAACGACGAGGTGGAGCGGCTGCGGCACTCGGCCACCAACAGCCTGCTGACCCGCAGGGACACGGTCGTGGTGGCCTCGGTGTCCTGCATCTACGGTCTCGGCACCCCGCAGGAGTACGTCGACCGCATGCTGCGGGTCAAGCTCGGCGACACCATGGACCGCGAGCAGCTGCTGCGCAAGCTGGTGGGCATGCAGTACACCCGCAACGACATCGCCTTCACCCGTGGCACGTTCCGGGTCCGCGGCGACACGATCGAGATCATCCCGCAGTACGAGGAGCTCGCCGTCAGGATCGAGATGTTCGGCGACGAGATCGAGCGGCTGTCCACGCTGCACCCGCTGACCGGCGAGGTGATCAGCGAGGACGAGGAGCTGTACGTCTTCCCCGCGACCCACTACGTGGCGGGTGACGAGCGGATGGAACGCGCCATCAGCGGCATCGAGATCGAGCTGGCCGAGCGGCTGGCCGAGCTCGAGCGCCAGGGCAAGCTGCTCGAGGCACAGCGGCTGCGGATGCGCACCACCTACGACATCGAGATGATGCGCCAGGTCGGCAGCTGCTCCGGCATCGAGAACTACTCGCGGCACATCGACGGCCGCGAGGCGGGCAGCCCGCCTAACACGCTGCTCGACTACTTCCCCGAGGACTTCGTGCTCGTCGTTGACGAGTCGCACCAGACCGTGCCGCAGATCGGCGCCATGTACGAGGGGGACATCTCGCGCAAGCGCGTCCTCGTCGACCACGGCTTCCGGCTGCCGAGCGCGATCGACAACCGCCCGCTGACCTGGGACGAGTTCACCGAGCGTATCGGTCAGACGATCTACCTGTCGGCCACGCCCGGCCGCTACGAGCTGCAGCAGGTCGGCGGCGACGTGGTGGAGCAGGTGATCCGGCCGACCGGGCTGATCGACCCGCAGGTCATCATCAAGCCCACGAAGGGCCAGATCGACGACCTGCTCGAGGAGATCAGGCTGCGCACCGGGAAGAACGAGCGCGTCCTGGTCACCACGCTGACCAAGAAGATGTCCGAGGACCTCACCGACTACCTGCTCGAGAACGGCGTCCGGGCCCGCTACCTGCACAGCGAGGTGGACACGCTGCGGCGTATCGAGCTGCTGCGCGAGCTGCGGATGGGTGAGTTCGACGTGCTCGTCGGCATCAACCTGCTGCGCGAGGGCCTCGACCTGCCCGAGGTGTCCCTGGTGGCGATCCTCGACGCGGACAAGGAGGGCTTCCTGCGCTCGCCGACGAGCCTCATCCAGACGATCGGCCGGGCCGCGCGGAACATCAACGGCGAGGTCCACATGTACGCGGACAAGGTCACGAACGCCATGCAGCACGCGATCGACGAGACCAACCGGCGGCGCGAGAAGCAGGTCGCCTACAACACCGAGCGCGGCATCGACCCGCAGCCGCTGCGCAAGAAGATCGCCGACATCCTCGACGCGATCATCCGGGAAGACGCCGACACCGAGGAGCTGCTGGGCGGCGGCGGGCGTCAGCAGTCTCGCGGCAAATCCCCGGTCCCCGGGCTGTCCTCCCGTGCCCGGGCGGCCGCTCAGGGCGCGGGACAGGCATCGCCTGGAG
The DNA here is from genome assembly GCA_036501515.1 of Trebonia sp. Classification (GTDB taxonomy): domain Bacteria; phylum Actinomycetota; class Actinomycetes; order Streptosporangiales; family Streptosporangiaceae; genus Trebonia. Next base: position 8,533 of record DASYAD010000350.1, read on the forward strand.
TCGCGGGCGAGCCTCGCGGCGACCTGGTGTCGCTGATCGGCCAGCTCACCGAGCAGATGCACACCGCCGCGGCGGAGCTGCAGTTCGAGGCGGCCGCCCGCATCCGCGACGAGATCAAGGAGCTCAAGCGCGAGCTGCGCGGGATGGAAGCGGCCGGGGTGTAGCCAACCCGGCAAATCGGAACTTAGCGGG